>JAILLJ010000142.1 GCA_024693205.1 Clostridiales bacterium
GTTGCCTTAAATATTCGACATCTGTTATTATATTACAACTTTTAAAATATGTCAACTGTAAAGAAAATGCAATTTGATTTTTTTAAAATTTTCAGCCAACTGTTACAAAATCCTTTGAGCATTTTGTGAAATTGTAACAACCGTCTTCGCTTACCGCGACCATATCCTCTATTCTGACGCCGAATTCTCCGGGGATATATATGCCCGGCTCGATGGTGATTACGTTTCCGACCTCGAGCACAGCCTCGCTTTTAGGGCCTACCGACGGCTCCTCGTGTATTTCGACTCCGACGCCGTGACCGAGCGAATGTCCGAAATATTCGCCGTAGCCCGCGTCCTCTATGACCTTTCTTGCGATATAGTCGATATCGCGGCAGAGCATCCCGGGCTTCACCGCCGCGAGCGCTTTTTCCTGCGCCCTTCGGACGATCTCATATATCTCCTTTTCCCTGTCGCCGAATCTGACCGCCGCAACGGTCCTCGTCATGTCGCTGTGATATCCCTTTATGACCGCACCGAAGTCGAGCGTTATCAGGTCGCCCTTCTCTATCTTTTTATCCGACGGCACGCCGTGCGGCATGGAGGAATTTTTACCGCTTACGACGATCGTTTTAAAGGAGAGGTCGTCGGCGCCGTTTTTGAGCATAAAATGGTCAAGCTCCAGCTGTACCTCCCGCTCGGTCATGCCAACTTCGATATATGCCTTAATATGATCGAACGCAAATTCGGCGAGACCCTGCGCCTCGTTTATCAGCTTTATCTCCTCGCCCGTTTTAACGCTTCTGAACGACGAAATAAAGCTGTCGGTCGTTTTTCCGAAGACAAATTCAACGCCTTCAAGCATGTTGAGATATTTATTTGCGTCGGCGACGGTGATCCTCCCCGCCTCAGCGCCGAGCCTTTTTATATCCCACTTTTTACAGTATTCGTTCAGCCTCGTCTTGATTTCGGTCGTGTTTTCGATCTCACAGCATTTTATCTTTTTTCGGGCGGCCTCGATATAACGGCTGTCGGTGAAAAAGACGCTGCCGTTTCTTGAAATAAGCATTACCGCGGCGTCGCACTCAAAGCCCGTAAGATAAAAAATGTTGCACTCGGACGTAATGAAAATACCGTCTAATGCTTCGGGCATCTTTCGGGCAAGCATTTCGAGATCCATTTTGATCACCTCAAAATTAACGACGGGGCCTTCCGTAAAGGAAAGCCCCGACATTTTTTACCTATACTTGTGTTTGCGCGCCGCCTCAGATTTTTTCTTCCTTTTTACAGACGGCTTCTCATAGTGCTCTCTTTTGCGTACTTCCTGAATGATCCCGTCGCGGGACGTCTGACGCTTAAAACGCCTGAGCGCACTGTCCAAGGACTCGTTTTCTTTTACTCTTACCTGACTCACTTATGTTCCCTCCCCTCTGTTATGCAGGGGTTTTACTAAATTAACGTCGTTATTATACAATAGCATAAAAACATTGTCAAGACAAAAACAAAAAAATATTTTAAAAAGGTTAAAAAAGTTGATATTCTGCGGTATTTTGGTTATTTAACAACGATATTTACAAGTCTGCCCTTTACATAAAGCTCTTTGACGAGCGTTTTGCCGTCGATAAGCTCGGACACCCTGCTGTCCGCCTTTGCAAGAGCGATCGCATCATCGGATGAAATGTCGGCGTCAACGGTGAGTCTCGCCTTGACCTTTCCGTTTATCTGAACGGCTATCTCGACCGTATCGTCCTTGCATTTCGATTCGTCGTATGTCGGCCACTTCTGATCCGTGACCGTTCCGCCGAAACCGAGCTCCTCCCACATCTCTTCCGTGACGTGAGGCGCGAAGGGATTGAGGATGATTATAAAGTCCTTAAGCTCGTCCCTCGTGACCTTTCCGGAATCATAGAACTTATTGAGAAGCGACATCATCGCGGCTATCGCGGTATTTGCCTTAAGGCTGTCGATATCCTCCGTCACCTTCTTTATCGTACGGTTCATATCGCCCTCAAGCTCCTTGCGGTATCCGCCGTCGGCAAGTATCTCCTGAAGTCCCCATACTCTGTCGATAAATCTCTTACAGCCCTTTATGCTGGCGGAATTCCAGGGAGCCGCCTTTTCAAAATCGCCGATGAACATCTCGTAAAGACGCATCGTGTCCGCGCCGTAATCGTTTACGATATCGTCGGGATTTACGACGTTGCCGCGTGATTTCGACATCTTTTCGCCGTTTTCGCCGAGGATCATTCCGTGGCTCGTCCTCTTTGCGTATGGCTCTTTTGTCGGCACTACGCCGATATCATAGAGGAATTTATGCCAGAAGCGGCTGTAAAGCAGATGGAGAGTCGTATGCTCCATGCCGCCGTTGTACCAGTCGACCGGAGTCCAGTATTCGAGCGCCTCCTTCGACGCGAGCGCCTTGTCGTTATGGGGATCGCAGTAACGAAGGAAGTACCACGACGAGCCTGCCCATTGGGGCATCGTGTCGGTCTCTCTCACGGCGTCGCCGCCGCAGTGAGGACATTTTACGTTTATCCAGTCGTCGAGCTTGGCGAGCGGCGATTCGCCGTTGTCGGTCGGCTCGTAGCTGTCCACCTCGGGAAGTCTCAGCGGAAGCTCGCTCTCGTCAAGAGGAACATATCCGCATTTCGGACATTTTATTATCGGGATCGGCTCGCCCCAATATCGCTGACGCGAAAATACCCAGTCGCGAAGCTTGAAGTTGACCTTGGCATGACCTTTTCCCTGTTCGGTGAGCCATTCGGTGATCTTCTTTTTTGCGTCTTCAACGGAGAGACCCGTAAGGAAATCGGAATTGACCATTACGCCCGTTTCGCAGTCGGTGAACGCCTCTTTCTCGACGTCGCCGCCCTTTACGACCTCGATTATCGGGAGATCGAATTTCTTGGCGAACTCCCAGTCTCTCGTATCATGGGCGGGAACAGCCATTATGGCGCCCGTTCCGTAGGATGCGAGGACATAGTCGGAAATGAATATCGGGATCTCTTTGCCGTTTACGGGATTTATCGCGCGTATTCCTTTAAGCTCGACTCCCGTTTTGTCCTTGTTTACCTCTGTTCTTTCAAAGTCGCTCTTATGCGCGGCCTCGTCCTGATATTTCTTGACCTCTTCGAGGTTGGTGAGCTTGGAAGCCCATTTGTCGACAAGCGGATGCTCGGGAGCGACTACCATATATGTAGCTCCGAAAAGCGTATCGGGACGCGTCGTGTAGACGGTTATCTTGTCGCCGTCAGTCGATGTGAAATCGACCTCCGCGCCCGTCGAGCGGCCTATCCAGTTGATCTGCTGTGTCTTTACTCTGTCGATAAAGTCAAGGTCGTCAAGATCCTCGATGAGTCTCTCGGCGTATTCCGTTATTTTAAGCATCCACTGGCTTTTGACCTTTCTGACAACTTCGCTGCCGCAGCGTTCGCAGACGCCGTTTACGACCTCTTCGTTTGCGAGGACGCACTTACAGGACGTACACCAGTTTACGGCCATCTCTTTTTTATACGCGAGACCCTTCTTGAAAAGCTGAAGGAATATCCACTGCGTCCACTTGTAGTAGCCCGGATCAGTCGTATTTACCTCGCGGCTCCAGTCAAATGAAAAGCCGAGAGAACGAAGCTGCTGTTTGAAGCGCTCGACATTTTTGACGGTGACCTTTTCGGGGTGCATGTGGTTCTTTATCGCGTAATTCTCCGTAGGAAGTCCGAATGCGTCCCAGCCCATCGGATAAAGCACGTTATAACCCTCAAGTCTCTTTTTACGCGCGACGATGTCAAGCGCCGTATATGAGCGGGGATGTCCTACATGAAGTCCCTGTCCCGACGGATAAGGGAACTCTACAAGGCAGTAATATTTCGGGAGAGTGAAATCCTGCTTGGCGTGGAAAACGCCGGTCTCTTCCCATTTGTCCTGCCACTTTTTTTCCGCTTTTTTAAAATCATAGTTTTTCATACGAACCTTTAAAATACCCCTCCGGTATTTTAAACCGCACCACCTTTTATCTGTAATTTATTCTTTTACTATATCGCTGATGTCAACGACGTTGGCGTCCGCCCAGAGGCGTTCGAGGTTATAATATTCCCTGCTCTGTTTGTCAAAGACATGAACGAGGACCGAGCCGTAATCAAGAAGGATCCAGCCTGTCGCTCTTCCCTCGATATGGCCGTCGGTAATGCCCTGAAGCTTAAGCTCATGCTCGACGTCGTCGGCGAGGGACTTTGTATGGGTCGAAGAAGTACCCGTCGCTATTACAAAGAAGTCAGCGACGATCGTCTGTTCGGTGACTTCGATCACCTTGATATCGGTCGCCTTTTTCTTATCGAGTATTTTAACTGTTTCAAGAGCTAATTCTTTCGGTGTCATATTACTGTTTTCCTTTCTTTTTTGTTTTGTTTATTATTATTTCGTTGTAGCATCCGACGCTGTCGGGATGGATTATCCTGTTTTTTATCGCGAGGTCGGAGATGGTAAACTCAAGCCCGAAAAGCATTGCGTCGTCAAGGCTCACGCCGGCGAGCGCTCTCATCTTATCGATCCCGTTATACTGCCTGTCGTCGGAGATATAATCGGCAACGTAGATGATCTTTTCGAGAAGGCTCATCGACGTTCTTCCCGTCGTATGATACCTAACGGCGTTAAGCATATCGACGTCGTTTATGCCGAGCCTCAGCTTCATATAGGCCGCTCCGGCTATCGCGTGTAAAAGCTTCGGATTATACAGTTCATATTGACTTAATATTATATCAGATTCTTCTATGATTTGCAACTGTATGTTTTTTTCGCTGTCCTTCATTATGTCGTGAAGAAGTCCCGCGGTGTACGCTTTGGCGGGATCTTCGCCGTATTTTTCGGCGAGGAGCTTTGCGCTTTTTGCGACGTTCACCGAATGATCGAACCTGTACGGCGTCAGGAGCTTCCCGATAAGCTTCATATATTCGCTGTCTCTGTCCATATAAAGACCTCTCCCGATTATATATTTTTCGACCTCCGCACCGACGTCGGCGGATATGCTTTCTCCGTTTTTCACTTTATTTCTTATCTCCGTCGAGCTAATTTCATAAGGCTCAAACTCCTCAATCAATGCTCCGAATAGATATCCGAGCTTCTCCTCTCCCCTTCTTGACGCGGCGCAGAGAGTGCACATTTTTAAAATATCCTCGTGCCTGTACCACTTGTCGAAGGAGCTTAACATATCGGAGCCCATGATAAGATAAAGCTTTTCGTCGGGATACCTGTCTTTAAGCATCGTCAGAGTGTCTACCGTATAGCTTTTTCCGCCTCGCTCGTACTCCTCGCGGCTGACGGTAAAGCGGTCGTCGCTCCCGAAAAGGATACGACACATGTTGTATCTGTCCTCAAACGACGCAAGGTCGTCTACTTCCTTATGGGGCGGGATATATGTCGGCATTACGATCACTTCAGACAGAGAAAGCCTGTCCGCGAAAGCGCGGACAAGCTTTAAGTGTCCCATATGAGGCGGATTGAATGTTCCGCCGAAGATCCCGATACCTGCCATTATTTGATATTTACATGCTTCGTCATGATATTGCCTGTTATCGCGTAAAGCGCTCCGCAGACGACGATCTCAAAGAGCGGTCCCACTATCGGGATCGAAACGAACAGCTTTGTGTCCTGAGGAAGTCCTATGAGCGTATCGTTTATCGAAAGAGCGATGCCCTTTGACGCGACTGCAACATAAAACGGGATATATGTGGATAAAACGGTCACGACCTGAAGAACGATATAGATGCCGAAATAAACAAGGATCGCGGCAAGTATCGTATTCATCTTCTGCATGAATTTTGTATTTGCGATCGTCAGCGAGAACGAGACCTTGAAGATAAGGAAAAGCGCCTTGATGAAGACATAGACAAGTATGACTATGATGCTCTTAATCGCTGTTTCGGAGTCCGGCATTCCCTGCATCGACTGGAGAGCGTTGTAAACCGTCTCAATAATACCTTTAACGCTTTCGCTCGTCTGTGCCACCCAGTAGAAGATAATAAAGCATGTGACCGCTATCGCGAATACAAAGCTTATTACTACCCAGCAAAGAGATACGATCGTCTTTGAGCCGAGAAGGCTTCTTGCGGAAACGGGAAGCGTAAAGCTGAGATAACCCTGATTGCCGTAAAGGGATTTATTGAACATGCCTATTATCGCTATCAGCGTTACGATAAGCGCGGCGATACATATTCCGGCAAGCGCAACTGAGCTTATTACCATAAGAGGTTTATTTTTGATAACGAAAAAGATGAGCATAACGCAGAACGTTATAAGCGCCGAAAGATAGATGGGGCCCATCGAGTGCGCGGTCGCCTTGAATTCGTTTTTAATCAACTTGCCAAGCATATTGAAATACCTCCTTGAAAGCGTCTTCTACCGTCATGCCGTTATTGCGGATCGACTCAACGTCGGACTGGAGAAGGACGTGGCCTCTTCCTATCATAAGAACAGAGTTGAATATCCTTTCAACGTCGTTTATCAGGTGGGTCGAAAGCATGACCGTCGAGCCTGCGGGATGATTTGTCATTATCGTGTCGAGGATAAACGCTCTTGCCGCCGGATCGACGCCGCCCAGAGGCTCGTCGAGGATATAAAGTCTCGCGTTGCGGCACATGACCAAAAGGAGCTGGAGCTTTTCCTGCATACCCTTCGACATGGATTTTATCGTCTGCTTTCTCGGAAGCTGGAACGAATCGAGCATTGCATAGGCTTTTTCTTTATTGAAATCGACATAAAAATCCGCGAAATATTCTATGGCGTCGACAGGGCGCATCCAATCGGGAAGATATGTCTTTTCGGGAAGATACGCTACCATGCTCTTTGTGTAGGGGCTGGGACGATTGCCGTCGATAAGTGCATCGCCGGAATAGTCGTTGATAAGACCGACAAGTATTTTGATAAGCGAAGTCTTGCCGCTTCCGTTAGGCCCCAAAAGACCTATTATCTGGCCTTCCTCAAGTCCGAACGAGATATTGTCGAGTACGAGATGAGAGCCGTAAGATTTACTCAGATTTCTGACTGTAATGATCTCTGACATTTTTTCCTCCTGTATATAAAGTTTTCTAAATCTGCAACGCGTACATTATAGCACCCGTTTTCTTAAAAGAAAAGCATTATATTTAAAATTTACCTATGAATAATAATCTGTTCACTTATGCGTAATAAAAGACGCCGTAAATCAGTCGTCTCCCGCTTCCTTGGCGGCCTTGATTACTTCGTCGGGAAGCGCCTCGCCGTGCTTTACGAAGATGATGCAGAGGATCGAAAGCAAGAACGCTATCGGGCTGTAATAGAAAAGCGACATGTATGTTCCGGAAAGCATACGGACGATACCGTAAATTATCGGGGACGCTATCTGCGCCGAGAAGGTCGCCGTGTAATAATAACCGGTGAACGTTCCGACCTTGTCAAGGCCGCCTATCTCAAGAACGAGCGGAAGCGTGTTGACGGTTATCATCATGTTTGCCGCGCCGCCTAAAATAAGAGCTGCCCAGATAAGGACGAAGCTTCTCGTGAACACATAGAGCAGGAACACTATCATGAAAACCACAAGACCCATAAGGATAGTCTTTTTTCTTCCTATCTTTTTGCCGACAGCGCCCGCGGGAATTGCCGCCGCGGCGGAACATACGGCAAATATCGCCATCATGACAGTAGCCTGCGCCGTCGTCTTTCCGAGTATCTCAGCCGCAAACAGCGCGAAGAAGGTCGTTATCGCATTCGTACCGCAGAAGAGGAAGAAAAGCCCCATGAGCATGAACACAAGGCTCCTTCTCTCGGCGCCTGAAAGCTTTTCGGCCTTTCTCTTTTCGTTTTCGAGTCTCTTGGCTTCCTTAAGAGCCTCTTTTTTTGCTTTTTCATCGGCGGCTTTATTCTGTTCGCCGATTATTTTAAGCCTGCTGTCCGGTTCTTTGACTGTAAAGAGGAGGACAAGCATTCCGATAATCATAACTACCGAGCCGATAAGGAATACATAAGGGAAGGTATTTATTTCGCGGAAATCGGCTTCTGAAACGCCGGTGATCTTTTTATAGATTATTGTGACGATCGTACCTGCGACCATTCCGATAAGACCGCCTGCGCCGCCCATGAGGTTAATAACGGCGTTGCCCTCGCTCCTGAGGTCATGCGGCGTAAGGTCCGGCATAAGCGCTACGACGGGCGCTCTCCAGAGAGACATAGTGAAGACAAACAGGATGATGAGAGTCATCGTTCCCGCGAGAGAGCCGGTAAGCGCTACAAAAGGTATCAGCGCGAAAAGAAGCGCAGATACGGGAGCGCCGAAAACTATAAACGGACGTCTTTTTCCGAGCTTTGAGTGGCATTTGTCGGAGAGCTTACCGAACGTCGGCTGGAAGATGACTCCGAAAATGTTGTCAAATGTCATTATGATACCGATAAAGAGCGGGACCAACGTGAATACCGCTCCGCCCTCCTGCGCGCTTGAAAACTCAAGCAGCTTCGGAAATCTCGCGATAAGGTCGGCATTCCATCTTGAGATCACCGCCGAGTCCGAAAGAAGGTGGTTAAGGATTTTAGTTATGTAGGGGTCGTAGATAGCCCATGCTATCGAGGCTGCCATAAAGCCGAAGCCCGTAAGGATAGTCCTTTTGTAGTTCAGCTTGCCTTCAGGCGCACAGAAAAATTCGCTCATAATAAAACTCCTTTTTTATTTAACGGACTTATTTCAAAAATCCGTCGATTATGATGTTTTCGGCTTCGCTTTCGCTGAGACCCAGCGTCATAAGCTTTACCATCTGGTCGTTGTTTATCCTGCCTATAGCCGCCTCGTGGATAAGAGCCGCCTCGCAGCTGTTGGCGGATATCTCGGGTATCGAGCGCACCTTGGCGTCGTCCATGATGATGGAGTCGCACTGTACATGCGCCTTACAGCGGCAGTTGCCCTCCGCCTTAGGATAAAAGACCTGTGTGGATTTATCCTTCGCGACGGAACGGGAGATCACCTGTGCCGACGAGCCGTCGCCATTCAGGTTTACGGTCATCTGTGACTTTGCCGTCTGTTCCCCGTGGGTCATAAGGCGCTCGGTAATAAACAGCTTAGCGCCGGCGTCAAGGTTGGCTACGGTCTCTCTCACCGCCGAATCGACGCCCTTTATCTGGACCGTCTCCATCTCGCAGACGGCGTTTTCCGAGAGGTTGACGACCGTTGTAGGATTAAGTATCCTGCCGCCCGTACCGTCGCCCTCGCCGTAATGCTTTTCGATATATTTCACCTTGGCGTTCTTTCCGATAAAGAAGCGGTGTATGCCGTCGTGCTCCGACGCTTCACAGCCGGAGTTGTGTATCCCGCAGCCCGCTACGATGGTTACGTCCGCGCCTTCGCCGATATAAAAATCGTTGTATACCATGTCATTAAGGCCGCTTTCGGTTATAACGACGGGGATATGGATATTTTTTTCGGTCGCAAAGGGAAGCACCTTTATATCTATCCCGGGCTTGTCCTCTTTAGGTGTGATGATAACGCTTTCGGTGGACTGTCTTGCCATCGAGGCTCCGTCTTTTCTTATATTGTAAGCGCCGTCGACAGGTATTCCGTCGATATCGGCGATCTTATTCAGCAGACCGTTAAGAACGCTGTCGTCCAATATCATCACTCCCCTCTGAATGCGCAGCTGTCGTCAAACTCCGTCAAAAGCTTCGGGAGCACTTCGTCGCGCGGGCCTTCGGAACGTATCTTTCCGTTTGCGATAACGATTAAATCATCAGCAAGCTTCATTATTCTTTCCTGATGCGAAATGATTATTACGCTGTTGTGTCTTCCTCTGCTCATCGCCTTAAACGTATCGACGAGCATCGTAAAGCTCCAAAGGTCGATACCCGCCTCCGGCTCGTCAAAGATAGCCACGCCGAGCTCTCTCGCCATAAGCGACGCTATCTCGATCCTTTTGACTTCGCCGCCCGAAAGAGAGTTGTCGATCTCCCTGTTAAGATATTCTCTCGAGCACAGCCCGACGTTTGTAAGATATTCACAGCATTTCGCTTCGGGAAGGTCGCTCCCGTGCGCGACGCTGAGAAGCCTACGAACGGTAAGTCCCTTGAATCTCGGCGGCTGCTGGAATGCGTAGCCTATGCCGAGCTTTGCCCTTTCGGTTATCGAAAGGTCGGTAATATCCTCGCCGTTATAAATAACGCGTCCCGACGTCGGTTTTTCGATGCCCATGATTATTCGCGCTATCGTCGATTTTCCTCCGCCGTTCGGACCGGTTATCACGAGAAATCTATCTTCGGGGAGCTTAAAGCTCACATCGTCTATTATTTCAAGCTCCTTATTGTCTTCGGCATTCACTTTAAAGGAGATATTCTGAAGCTCTAACATCAAAAGCCGCCTTTCGTTAAACTATAAGTGCCAAAACGGCTGTCGCCGCCGTGTAAAGAAACAAGCTTATCCCGTACCTTTCAAGGAACGAGCCCGCCATAATGAGAACGGACGGGATGAAGAATAAAACTCTTAGAGGCATACTCAGCTTTTTTTCGACATAGATAAGCTCCCACATATTGAGCGCGTCCTCGTAGAGAGGAGATTTGTTGCACCAAAGAGATATCCCGACATAATAAAGAACGATCGACAAAATGAACATCGCGGAGACTTTTCCGCTCGTCATGTCGTGAGGCGTAATGCCGAAAAATACTATATTTGATACGGAGACGAACAGCGCCGGCAGGGAGAGAAGAAAATTCGGGATACCCTGAAGAAAACAATAGAAAAAGCTTTTTAACGCCGTCTCGGTCAATTCGTGCTCAACGTGACCGCACATCTCGTTTTTTTGCATATATCTTGTATCATTCACGGCCACCTTTAACATCTTTAAAAGACAATGCTCCCAAAACGCCTTTAAAAGGGCGGCGGGATATGTCAAAAGCTTTGAAATAAGATAGATGATCGTCATAATGTTTCCGCCCTCCCCTTAACAAAGAGATCTTCAAGCGTTATCTTGCCGTCGAGACAATCCTGTATCGCCTGTGACGGCTCGCCGCTGCTTTTGACATTTTTGACAAATTCGTCGTCTTTGGCAAGAGTTCCGCAGAGCACGGAGATATCTATTACCGACTGATTCATGCATGAGGTGGTCCCTGCCACATAGTCGTAATAGTAGGCGAAGGAGTAGCAGTATTCTCCTATGTAATCGTACGCGTCGTCCACCCTGTCCTTAAGAAGCATGAGCGCGCCCATCCACATCGTGCATTGAAGCTGTTCCTTAAAGAACAGCTCGTCATTTTTCGAGATGCTCTTCTGTGCGAGGACGTCGGTGAAAATGTCGCCGTATCTGTCGATATTTGCTTTTTCTGCGGCGTCGACGTATTTATAGGCCTCGTCTATGTCGCCCTTTCTCGTATTTATCTTCATCATATATTTGAAGTAATCGGGCGTATTTTTATTGTATTTTTCAAACTCGGTACAGACGGACAGAGCGTCGTCATATTTTTCTTCGTTTAAAAGCGCGTCCATCTTGAATTCGTAAACCGACTTGTTGTTTACGTTATTCTTAACTACGTCGTCGCAGACCTGATAAAACTTTTTATAATCTCCCGTCTTTTTACAAGCCCAGAAGGACAGATCGAGGTATTTAAGATATTCGTCGGGCGCGTACTCGTACATCTTATTGAGATATTCCTGTACAACTTCCGCGTTGTCGGGCATGACGTAGTAGGCGACAGACGCCTTTAAATACTCCGCGTAGCATTTCTTATGGGCGGAAGCGTCCTTTCCCGTCTTGCTGTCGATAAATTCCACCGCGTCGTTAAAGGAGAGGTCGGACGCGTCGGAAACGCCCGTGCTTTGTACATAGTCGTTAAACAGGGAGTCAAGCTTATAAAAATCATCGTTGGCCTCAACATAAGGGGCAAAATACTTGTTGTAATAATAACCCGACCTTACGTTTTCGGAGATCATTGATTTTATCATCGCTCCGGCGTCGGAATATGACTCCATCTCGGATTCGATCTTTACAAAAGAGCCGAGCGTCTTGGCTCCGGGACCGAGCCATCTGAGCTTTGTCCCGAGACGATTTGATACGACGTCGTCGTATTTTGCCATCATATCGTTTATTTCGTCATATTTGTCATACGCCTCGTAAAGTCTCTTTTCGCCCTTAAGCTTCTCGGACTTTACGGTCAAAGACGACACCGGGATATAACATTTTACCGCGAGGAACGCCGCAAAAGCCGAAAAAGCCGCAAACAAAATAAAAACAAATATAACAGGCCACTTCACCCTTGTTTTAAGCATGGCCTTTTTACAGTCGGAGCAGTATTCGCTGTCGTCCGTAAAACTCTTTTTGTTTTTTATCTCGCCGCAGTGAGGGCAAAAACGCTTATCCTTAGGTATCGAGCGATTGGGTCTTTCAAATTCCTTCAACGGTCCCATCCTTTCGGAATGACATGTTTATTTATTATATCACTTTTTTATATTTTTTTCAACATAAAAACGGCAATTTACGCTTAATTTAATTTTTCGCTTTTTCTATAATTATCGTCTCGTTTTCGTTTGTTTCGGTCTCGAATATTTCGGCGTTAAAGATCGACTCTGTGTTCCCGCGCTTAACGGCCATGGGAGCGCCGAACGGGTTCATGATTTTAAGCTTGTTCCCCTTTTCACTGACTATCATTATTTTTCCCATCTCGCCGTTTTTGACCGAAGCGCTGACAAGAAAAGCTCCGTCTGCGCGAAGCTGATCGAATTCGGCGTCTTTGCTTTTATCCCAGCAGGGGAAAATTCGCATGATCCCGCCGCGGCACTGCAGCAGCATCTCGTTCACCGTTGAAACGGTCGTACTGTTGTTTTCGATACATCCTCCGCCGCAATTAAAAAGCATGTTCGGCAAGAGCTTCTTTTTGTAAAACAGCTTCAGCGCGTCTGTCAGAAAGGAAGGCGAAACGCCTATCCTTGCGCCGCACGGAAGGTATGAACACGCGCCGTTCTCGTCGAGCCGCCTGTCGTTCAGAAAATATGTGTCCCGCGCGATCTTAAGCAGCTTTTCATCCGACAGAAAATCTATCTGTCCCGCCGGATATATATGCTGTATACAAAGGGAATTCGTGTCGTTCCATTTCATTCCTCTTTCGGTATATCTAAAGACCTTTTTAAAGCGCCTGTGAAACGTCGGATAATCGCTGATATGAGCTAAAATATGTTCTCTCTTTTCGGCCTTATCCGCGTCTAAGCCGAGCGCCGCCGAAATATCGAGGGCCGCCTTGAAGACCATACGAACGAGTCCGAGGGATAAGAGATTGTTGAAATCATCAGAATTATCGTCCCTTCCGCCGTCCTTGAAATCATCCCTGTAAAACGGCACCTCGTGGATCGCGTCGTTATAAATCACATAGCGGCCGTCCTCAAATTTCAGATAATCCTCCCAGAACTCCGCCACCTCATTTATAAACGGATAGATATGTTCCCTCGCTTTCTTTTCGTCGTTTGTTGCGTACCATATCATTATCGGAACTACCGCGGCATAGGCGGCGTTGCTCTTTTGACCGAGGTAATGCACCTCGCTTTCCCTCTTGTTTTCAGCGAGGAGCGCGGGAGATACTCCCTTTGGTTCAATGCTGACCGGATAATAAACTCCGCGGCAGGAAAGATATTCCTTTGCGAAAGAACGCGCCTTCTCCTCAAAATCCTCGAGCGGTGTGAAGTAGCATTCGGTCAGCTCTACGTGGTTTGACGAACAGAGCGCGTAGAACGGCGCCTCATAGTTATAGTTGAGGTGGTAATCGCCGTGCCAGCTCATGTCGTCGCGCGTAATAAAATTCCCGTAAAGCCCCGGCGGAAACTTTCTGTTTCCCGCACAGCAACGCATGACGTAAAGCCCCGCGTACCAGTTGTTTTCGATCTCCTTATCGTAAAGCTTAACGCTCGACTTGCTCCAAAAATCGCTCCATGCCTTAAGGTGCTTTTCGCGTATCGCCTCAAATTCCGCGTTTTCCGCCATTTCAAGCGCTCTTTCGAGATAGTTTTCACAGTCGTGGTTTGTCACGACCGATACGGCGTAAATGTATTCCGTCATATCTTTTTCGGCGCTCTTTGACGAAAGCTGTCTTATCACAGCCGCCGCGTCCGTCTCGTACAGAAGCTTTTCGCCCCTGAACGATCTTGTCACATAAAAGCAGTCTCCCTTTTCGCTTTCCGTGTTTTCGGACGAAGAGCCCTCCTTGGCGGAGAGCTTTACTTTTACCGTATCGCTGTTATTTTGCACGATACGGATAAGCAGTATGTTTTCACATGCCGAGACAAATATTTCGGCTTCGGCGTTTTGGAATTTTCCTCGCAGTTCTCCCCTGTCAAGATCCTCTTCGATATGATAAACAGACGTATCTATCCCCGTTATGTCGACAAAGCCTATCTGCTTTATCCCTCCGTCATAATCTTTTCCGGGAAGTCCCTTCCAGAAGTCGCATTTTGCTATATTTACCCTTACGCCGTTTTCGATATCGCCGAGAACGATCCCGACGTCTCCGTTTCCGTTTATCGCACCGGTCGGAATGACGTTCCCTTTAAGCTCCTTCGGGCGACTGTTTATATACGCAATATGCATATATTATACTCCTCTCAAAAAAGCCGCGAGGACAGAAAGAATAATGACTATTCCCCAAAGCTTTTCATTCAGTTCCTTTTCACCGAGCATGTTCACTACGTCACCCCGTGATATTTTTCGTCGTTATCACGCTCTTATTCAAGGAGATACCGTTTTTGTACGATATTCAAGGGTGCGGAAAAGATCGAAAGAAACCTTTCCCGCACCATATTCACTGAAATTTTATTATTATTTCGCCCGATATCAGCTTCGGAAGCTCGCCCAAAACAAGTCCGAGAGCCTTGAAAAAGTATTTTATATGGAGAAACAGCGTTTTAAAAGGCTCGTATCTCTCTTTTTCATATGTCCTTTCATCCTTCGGGACAGCGTTTCTGTCTATCGTATAGTTTATTACGGTTATCTCAGCCGAATGGTCGGAGAGCATGTTCCCGTCGTCATCCTTGAACGGCGCGAACTCATGGGAAAAAGCTTTAAACGAAACTCCGCCGCCGCTCCTGTAAAGAGTCTTTTCGAGCGAATCCCATATGCCCATGTATTCGATGCCCCATATATCGTTATCGGAATATTTGATATCATAATTTCCGCCGTTTTTAAGCTCGACCCAAACATCCCTGAAGCCCGCTTCGTCGATAAACTGTTTTTTCAGCTCGCTTTCGGTATGCATGAAGCGTGTGTTGATGTCGCCGAGAACTATTACGGCGTGATCCTTTGAGTAGCCTTCGATAAATTTCAAAAGCTGTCTGTACTCGGCGGCGCGGGCGGCGGCATTTCCCTCCCCGCCGTAGGCGTCGGCGTGGATGTTATAGACGTCGATATAAACGCCCTCGGCTATTTCGAGACTGCCGCAGATAAACCCCTTCGGCGTTAGTTCATCCGAGCCATTGTCAAAGATCCCGTACGAAGTCTCCCACGGAACGCGCTTTATATTATAAAGCTGATATTTTGAAAAGAAGTTCAGTCCGTCGCCGAACGGTATCCCTCCGAAATGATATGTTTTATAGGGCATGTCTATCCCGCGCTTCAGGATAGAATGATAGTTGAAATCCTCCTGAACGGCGATCAAGTCCGCGCCGACGGAGTTCAGCTTTTCTGGCATCAGCTTTGTTGACGCCCGCGGATCCCTTCTGACCGACGACAAAAACTTCGGTATCGGAAGCCCGTCCACGTTGTAATTTACTATTTTAAGAGAGCCGCTTTCCGCCCCGTCTTCGGCAAATGTCACAAGCGCGAAGGAGACGATCATAAAAGCGCAAAGAAATAATGATATAAGTCTTTTTTTCATCTTCCCATCCTCCCGTTTTACAAAGCTATTATACAAATTACATATGACTATGTCAATATCCGTACCCGCCCGTGTTCCGCCGCTTTTTTCACAAATATTGTTGAAATCCCGGGGTCGTTATGATAAAATTTAAAGGGATCTGAAGCGAGCGGAAACAGACTGCTCATCAAAAACGAAAGGAGACGTATCGGTCAAAACCGACGTAAAGATCATGAACGAAATATTCAGCGGACTTCCGAAAATATCATATGAGGGACCGGACAGCAAAAATCCTCTCTCGTTTAAGTTTTATGACGCCGACAGGATCATTTCAGGCAAGCCGATGAAGGAGCATCTTCATTTTGCCATGGCGTGGTGGCACAATATGTGCGCCGCAGGAACGGATATGTTCGGCACAGTCACCGCCGATAAATCATTCGGCTCCGTTTTGGGAACTATGGAACACGCTTATAAAAAGGTCGACGCGGCCTTTGAGTTTATGAATAAACTCGGCGTCGATTATTTTTGCTTCCATGACGTCGACCTCGTTCCGGAGGATGAAGATATAAAGGTGACAAACAGGCGCCTCGACGAGATATCCGTCTATATAGCGGAAAAGATGAAAGAAAACGGTAAAAAGCTCCTTTGGGGCACGGCTAACCTGTTTTCAAATCCCCGCTACATGAACGGCGCGGGAAGTACAAACTCCGCCGACGTCTACTGCTTCGCGGCGGCCCAGATCAAAAAGGCTCTCGATCTGACTGTCCGTCTCGGCGGCAAGGGCTATGTGTTCTGGGGCGGCAGAGAGGGATATGAGACTCTCCTCAATACCGATATGAAATTCGAGCAGGAAAACATCGCCAATCTCATGCGCCTCGCCGTCGATTACGGCAGGAGCATCGGCTTTGACGGAGATTTTTATATCGAGCCGAAGCCGAAGGAGCCGATGAAGCATCAGTACGATTTCGACGCGGCGACGGCTATAGGCTTTTTACGTCAATACGGTCTTGACAAAGATTTCAAAATAAACATCGAAGCGAACCACGCGACGTTGGCGGGACATACATTCCGCCATGAGCTTCGCGTCGCCGCAATGAACGGGATGCTCGGCAGCATAGACGCGAATCAGGGCGACCTCCTTCTCGGCTGGGACACCGATGAATTCCCCTATAACGTGTATGAAACGACTATGTGCATGTACGAGGTGCTCAAAGCCGGCGGTCTCAAAAACGGCGGCTTCAACTTTGACGCAAAGACGCGCCGCCCGAGCAACACATATGAGGATATGTTCTACGCTTATATTCTCGGAATGGACTCCTTCGCGCTCGGACTTATCAAGGCGTCCGAAATTATCGAGGACGGACGCGTCGACAGCTTTATAAAAGAGCGTTACGAAAGCTATGAAAGCGGTATCGGCGAAAAGATCAGAAGCGGCAAGGCGACGCTTAAAGAGCTTTCCGACTACGCCGAAAAGCTCGGCAAACCCGATATCCCATCCTCGGGCAGGCAGGAATACCTCCAGAGCATAGTAAACTCGATACTTTTTGAAAAAAATTAAGGGGTGCAGAGATGAAATATCTTATCGGCATCGACGTCGGAACATCCGGCACAAAAACCGTTCTCTTCGACATTTACGGCAAGGTCACAGCCTCCGAAACAGTCGAATATCCGCTCTATCAGCCGAAAAACGGCTGGGCGGAGCAGGAGCCCGAGGATTGGTGGAACGCCTCTGTCGAGGGAATTAAAGCAGTTATTGACCGCTCCGGATGCGACAAATCGGAGATAGCCGGCGTAGGTCTTTCGGGACAGATGCACGGGCTTGTCATGCTCGACAAGAACGGATGTGTCCTTCGGAGATCTATAATATGGTGCGATCAGCGAACGCACGAGGAATGCGACGATATCGACAACATCGTCGGGCGCGATAAGGTCATCGAGATAACGGCTAACCCGCCCATGACCGGCTTTACCGCCTCAAAGATACTTTGGGTCAAGAAGCATGAGCCGGAAATTTATGAAAAATGCGCGCATATCCTTCTCCCTAAGGATTATATAAGATTCAGGCTTACGGGAGAATACGCGACCGAAGTCTCCGACGCGTCGGGGATGCAGCTTATGGACGTCGCGAAAAGACAGTGGTCGCGCGAAATACTGTCGCTTCTCGATATAGATATATCCCTTCTCGCCGAAATGTACGAATCTCCCGACGTTACGGGTAATGTATCAAAAAGCGCCTCCGAACTGACAGGACTTCCCGAAGGGATACCCGTCGCGGGAGGCGCCGGAGATAACGCCGCGGCGGCCATAGGAACAGGCATAGTCAGGAGCGGCAGCGCGTTCAACACGCTCGGCTCCTCGGCTGTTATCTATGCCGTTACGGACCGTCTCAATGCTGACAAAAAAGGCAGGGTACACGGTCTTTGCGCCTCCGTTCCCGGTAAATGGACGCTGATGAGCTGTACTCAGGGTGCGGGAATATCGCTTAAATGGTTCGCAAATAATTTCTTCCTTCAGGAAAAAGAAGAAGCAAAGAAAAGAAATACCAGCATTTACAATATTATAGATAAAAAGGCGTCGGACGTTCCCATAGGCAGCGAAAAACTGCTTTTCCTCCCCTATCTCATGGGAGAACGCTCGCCCCATCCCGACGCGTTTTGCAGAGGCGTATTCTTCGGCCTCTCGGCAATACATAACAGGGAACACTTGGTGCGCGCCGTCATGGAGGGCGTAGCCTTTTCACAGCGCGAATGTATGGACGTTTTCAGAGAAAACGGGGCGGGCGTCGATTCCATAACTCTTTGCGGCGGCGGCTCGCGCAGTCCCGTATGGAGACAGATGCTTGCCGACCTCTATTCATGTCCCGTCTCAGTGCTTGAGTCGGACGAGGGCGGAGCGCTCGGCGCGGCGCTTCTGGCGGGCGTCGGAGCGAAGATTTATTCCTCCGTCGAAGAGGCCGCCGATTCCGTAGTCAAAAAGATACCCGCAGCAGAGCCCATCGCCGAAAACACCGAACGCTATGAGCCTTACTACGAGCTATATAAAAAGCTTTATCTCTCACTTAAAGAAAACTTTGTCGAGCTTTACGATATATAAAAACAAGACAAAAATCGGGCAGACAGCGTTGATGAATAAACGCGCTGTCTGCCTTTTTTTATTTCATGATTCACGGTATCTTCCGATTTTAGCTCAACTCGCCGAAACCGCCGTCGAAAAAGCTTTTTTCATATCCGCCGCCATGTAAAACGAGCCGCAGATGATGACCGTTCCGTCGTCTCCCGCGGATAAAACGGCTTCTTTTGCCGCCTCGTCAAAGCTTTCGGCGACACAGACGTTTTTACAGTATTTTTCGGCGAGAGAGGCAAGCTCCTTTGCGCCTATCGCGCGCGGAACGTCGGGAGTTACGGTGATCACTTTCTCGAAAAGCGGCGCTGTCTTTGACAGATATTTTTCACATTCCTTATCCGCCATCATTCCGCATACGGCGGTGATCCTTTTTCCGCCGAGATATTCTTTTACGGCGTTTTTAAGCGCCTCGGCGCAGTCGGCGTTGTGACCTCCGTCAAGAACGGTCAGCGGCTTTTCGCTTATTATCTCCATCCTTGCAGGCATGGCGGAGCTTTCAACGCCCTTTTTGATGTCGTTGTCCGACACATAAAAGATGTTTCTTTTATCGTCTCTTACCGCCTTCGCGGCAAAAACCGCCGCAGCGGCGTTGTATACCATATGTTCTCCCAAAAACGGAACATGCATTTTTATCCCGTCTATAACGGCGTCCGAGCCGCTAAGATCGCTTTTTAATATCTCTATCCCGTCTATAGGCGGTATCACCAAAAGGTTGTTTTTTTCTTCGGCGGTTTTTCTTATAACGGACAGGGCTTCTCCGTCCTGCTTCGGGTAACAGACGGTTATCCCGCCGTCTTTGATTATCCCGCATTTTTCATAGGCGATCTTTTCGACCGTATCTCCCAAAACAGCCATATGGTCGAGAGAGACGGATGTGATTACGCCGGCAAGCGGAGTTTTGATGACGTTCGTCGAGTCGAGCCTGCCTCCGAGCCCGACCTCAAGAACGGCGATATCGCATCCGCTGTTTTTAAAGAAGTCGAACGCGAGAGCCGTAATGAACTCAAACTCCGTCGGCGGCTCGCCGTTTTCGCACATCTTGTCGGCTATCCTTTTGACCTTTTCCGTTTCAAAAGCCAGATCGCTTTCGGAGATCATTTCGCCGTTTATCTGTATCCTTTCGCGGAAATCCGTAACGTACGGTGAGATGAAAAGTCCGGTCTTATAATTTGCCGAGCGGAAGATATTTGAAATCATCGTCGACGTCGAGCCCTTACCGTTCGTTCCGGCGACATGTATGAACGGTATACTGTCCTGAGGATCGCCTAAAGCCCGGCAGAGCGCGGTGATGCGCTCAAGGCCGGGCTTGATGCCGAATTTAGATAGGGAATGTATATAGGAAATCGCTTCTTCGTAATTCATTTTATCCGAGCTTCGCAAGACTTTCGTTAAGCATTTTAAGCTTTTCGACGAGCTTATCAAGCTTATCGCGCTGAGCGTCTACCACATTCTGAGGCGCCTTGGCGACAAAGCCGGGATTATCAAGCTTTTTGTTAATAAAGTCGATATCCGACTGGGTCTTTTTAAGCTCCTTGTTAAGTCTCTCTCTCTCGGCGGCGAAATCGACAAGGTCGCCCATCGGGATATGGATCTTGGCGTCGGTCGTAACGATGTTTACCGCTCCGTCGATCTCATATGTGTCGCCGACCTCTATCTCGGACGCGCCGGCAAGCTTTGTGAAAATGGTCGATGCGGCCTTGAATGTTTCGATAAAGGCCGTTTCGATATAGAGCTTCGCCTTCTTTGAGGGCGGAACATTCATCTCGGCCCTGCGGTTCCTTATCGCCTTGACGGCCGCCATGACCTTTTCCATTTCGGCCTCTTCCACGGCGAAATCAAGCGCCTCGGAATACTCGCACCACGGAGAAAGCATTATCGTCTCTCCGTCGTGGGGAAGCGTCTGCCATATCTCCTCGGTTATAAACGGCATAAACGGATGAAGGAGCTTCAGCGTATTTGAAAGCACATAGACGAGCACTGCCTTCGCAGTCTCTTTTTCTTCGCCGTCCTGCTGAAGACGGATCTTCGCTATCTCGATATACCAGTCGCAGAAAACGTCCCAAATGAAATCATAGAGCTTTGAAACGGCAATACCGAGCTCGAATTTTTCGAGATTTTCCGTGACATCTTTTACAAGGGTGTTATAGCGGCTGAGTATCCACTTATCCTCTGTCGCGAGGTTTTCGGGAACGTGCGGTTTCTCCTCGTTTTCGTCAAGATTCATCAGGACGAAGCGCGCGGCGTTCCAGAGCTTATTTGCAAAGTTCCTGCTCGCCTCGACCTTTTCGTTGGAGAAGCGCATGTCGTTTCCGGGGCTGTTGCCCGTAGCTAAGGTAAATCTCAGCGCGTCGGCGCCGTATCTGTCGATTATGTCGAGCGGATCAATTCCGTTTCCGAGGGATTTTGACATTTTTCTGCCCCATGCGTCCCTGACAAGTCCGTGGATAAGCACCGTATTGAACGGCGGCTTGCCGGTATGCTCGCAGGCGGAGAATATCATTCTCGCTACCCAGAAGAAAATTATGTCATATCCGGTAACAAGGGTGCTTGTCGGATAGTAATGCTCAAATTCGGGAGTCTTTTCGGGCCAGCCTAAGGTCGAGAACGGCCAAAGAGCGGACGAGAACCATGTGTCGAGCGTATCGGGATCGCGACGGAGCGGCGCGCCGCACTTCGGGCAGACAGTCTCCTCGTTTTTGCTGACGACGAGCTCGCCGCAGGAATCACAGTAATACGCGGGTATGCGGTGACCCCACCAGAGCTGACGCGAAATGCACCAGTCCTTGATGTTTTCCATCCAATGATAATATATTTTATCAAAACGCTCGGGTATGAATTTTACTTCGCCGTTTTTAACGACGTCGATAGCGGGCTTCGCAAGAGGCTCCATCTTGACGAACCACTGCTTCGACACCTTCGGTTCTACCGTCGTTCCGCAGCGGTAGCATGTACCGACGTTGTGGCTGTATTCCTCTATCTTGACGAGAGCGCCTTCGGCCTTAAGATCCTCGACGATCTCTTTTCTCGCTTCGTATCTGTCTTTTCCGGCGTACTTCGGATAATCCTCCGTTATCTTCGCGTCGTCCGTAAGCACGTTTATAATGGGCAGATCATGGCGAAGTCCGACCTCAAAGTCGTTCGGGTCGTGAGCGGGAGTGATCTTGACGACGCCCGTTCCGAAATCCATCTCAACATAATCGTCGGCGATCACGGGGATCTCGCGGTGGACTATCGGGAGGATAAGCGTTTTTCCGACGACGTCCTTATATCTTTCGTCGTTCGGGTTGACCGCGACGGCGGTATCGCCCAAAAGCGTTTCGGGACGCGTCGTCGCAAGCTCGAGATAACCGCTGCCGTCCTTAAAGGGATATCTGAGATGCCAGAAGTGGCCTGCCTGATCCTCGTATTCCACCTCGGCATCGGAGATCGACGTAAGACAATGCGGACACCAGTTGATTATCCTTTCGCCCCTGTAGATAAGTCCTTTATTGTAGAGGTTTACGAAAACCTCGTTTACCGCCTTATTGCATCCCTCGTCGAGAGTGAAGCGCTCACGCTCCCAGTCGCACGATGAACCCATCTTTTTAAGCTGTTCGATGATCCTTCCGCCGTATTGTCTTTTCCATTCCCATGCGCGCTCAAGGAATTTTTCGCGTCCGAGCTCCTCTTTTGTAATTCCCTCTTTTTTAAGCGCCTCGACTATCTTTGCCTCGGTCGCGATCGAAGCGTGATCGGTGCCGGGAAGCCAAAGCGTATCGTAGCCCATCATCCTGCGCCAACGGATTATTATATCCTGGAGCGTATTGTCGAGAGCATGTCCCATATGGAGCTGTCCCGTGATGTTCGGAGGCGGGATGACTATCGTATAAGGCTTTTTATTGCTGTCGCAGGCGGCGTGGAAGTAGTTGCCTTCAAGCCATGTTTTATATATTCTGTCTTCAACATTTTTAGGGTTATATTGTTTTTCCAATTCCTTACTCATATCTGTTATTCCTTTCGATCAATCCAAAAAGTCTTTAAGTCTCTTGCTTCTGCTCGGATGGCGGAGCTTTCTGAGCGCCTTCGCCTCGATCTGACGGATACGTTCTCTCGTTACGTTGAAGTCCTTTCCGACCTCCTCGAGGGTATGCGGATGTCCGTCTTCGAGTCCGAAACGGAGCGCCAGAACTCTTTCTTCACGCGGCGTAAGCGTCTTGAGCACGTCTGCAAGCTGCTCCTTCAAGAGAAGCATGGATGCGGCGTCCGCCGGCGCCGGAGCGTCGTCGTCCGGTATAAAGTCGCCGAGGTGGCTGTCCTCCTCTTCGCCGATAGGCGTTTCGAGCGAGACGGGCTCTTGCGCGACTCTCAATATTTCACGCACCTTGTCGACGGACATATTGAGATTTTCGGCGATCTCCTCAGCCGTCGGGTCGCGTCCGTTTTCATGGAGGAGCTGACTGCTCGCCTTTTTGACCTTGTTTATCGTTTCGACCATATGAACGGGTATACGGATCGTACGCGCCTGATCGGCTATCGCTCTCGTTATGGCCTGACGTATCCACCATGTTGCATATGTCGAAAACTTGAAGCCCTTTGTATAGTCGAACTTATCGACCGCCTTGATAAGTCCGAGGTTGCCCTCCTGGATAAGATCGAGGAACTGCATACCTCTGCCGACATATCTCTTGGCTATGCTGACGACGAGACGGAGGTTTGCTTCGGCAAGACGCTTCTTGGCCTTGGGATCGTCCTCGGATATCCTCATCGCAAGCTCGATCTCCTCCTCCGACGTCAAGAGAGGCACCTTGCCTATCTCTTTAAGGTACACCTTGACGGGATCGTCGACCGTCATGCTTTTTTCTTCGACGGAGTAATTGACGTCGGCTGACTTTGCGACGTCGATATCGAAATTCAGGTTTTCAAGATCCATATCGACAAGGTCGTCGATGATCTCGATATTCTGTGATTCGATCGTGTCGTAAAGCTTATCAAGCTCCTCGATGTCGAAATCCATCTCGAGGATAGCGGCGTCGATCTCCTGGGTAGTAAGCTTACCTGCGGCCTTGCCCTTTTCGATCAAAGCTTTTACTGATGCTTTTTTGTCTGTTCCTTCCATGTTTTTCTCCTCACACATCTTATGTATTTTTTTTCATTTTCAGCTCGTTCATTTTTTTTGCCCACTCGTCGTCCGAGAGAGAAGACGGTCGAACTTTTGCTCCGTTATTTTTTTCTTCAAGTATGACCTTTATGCAGTCCTCACATTCTCCCACGCTGCCGACGGTACGGCTGCCGTCTATGATAAACTTGCTGACCCGCCCCATTTCATCGGGTGAAAAAGAGCCGGACAAGAAGTCTATTTCTATGCTTTTGCCCTCTTCGAGCCTCGAGGAAATCACGGAATAAACTCGTCCGTTAAACTCCGTTATGAAATCCTTCGGCGATATTTTATCGGAAATTTTTCTGTAAAAATCGGGATTGTTCAAAAGGATCGATATGAGCCGTTCCTCCGCTCTTGCGGCTTTTAAATGATCCCGCCTTTCGGGATTTACCGTGTCTCGCGGACTTATCGACTCCTGAGTTATCTTTCTGTTTCGTTCGTATTCGCGCTTTTTATTATTGCTCTTTATCGTGTCGTTTACCTGTGTCAGCACGGCATCCTTTGAAACGGAAAACTCATCGGCAAGCCTCGACGCGTATATCTCGCGCTCTATCCCGTCGTCAACTGTGGCGAGCACCTTGACCGCGGCTCTTAAAAATTCGAGCTTGCCGTCGTCGGTCGAGACGTCGTATTTTTCTCTTTCGGTCAAAATTCGGTACTCGGTGTCGTTGGCGCCGCTGTCGATAATGGACTTGAACCGCTCTTTGCCGTATTCCTTTATTATCTCGTCAGGGTCCTTGCCGCCCGTTATCTTCAGTATCTTGACCTTTACGCCTGTCTGAGAAAATATCGAGATCGCTTTTTTAGTCGCCGCCTGTCCGGCTTCGTCGGAGTCGTAGGACAGTATCACCTCATCGGCATATCTCGAGATCAGTCTCGCCTGCTCGCTCGTCAAAGCCGTTCCGAGCCCCGCGATCGTATTTGTAAACCCCGCCTGATGAAGGGATATCGCGTCCATGTAGCCCTCGGTTATTATAAGCTTTCTGTCCGTTGCGGCGTTTTTGGCGAAATTAAGGGCAAAAACGCCCTGACCCTTTTTAAAGACGAGCGTGTCTGAGGTGTTGACGTATTTCGGCTTTGAATCGTCGAGGACACGTCCTCCGAACGCCACCACATTTCCGCGAACGTCGATAATGGGCGTTATCACGCGGTTTCGGAAATTATCGTAATAGCCGTTTGAGCGAGTGCTTTTACGCGAAAGATTTGCGTCAACGAGCTCGGTAAAAGTATATCCTTTTTTATGTAAATAATCGGTCAGAGCAGAACCGCCGCCCGGAGCATATCCGAGGCCGAAGTGCTTTATCGTCTGTACCGTGATGCCGCGTTTCAGCCAATAGTCGAGCCCCGCTTTTCCGTTCTCGGAAAACAGCGTGTCGTAAAAAAATCTCGCCGCGTCCCTGTTTGCGGAAAGTATACGCTTTCGCCTTTCGGACAAAGTATCGTCAAATCCGTCCTCCGGCATCTGTAGCCCGAAGCGGTCGGCAAGCGTCCTTACGGCGTCGATATAATCGAGATTTTCGATCCGCTGGATAAAATTTATCATCGAGCCGCCCGCGCCGCATCCGAAGCAGTAAAATGAATTGCTCTCGGGATAAACGGTAAAGGACGGGGTCTTCTCGCTGTGGAACGGACAAAGGCCGACGAGCGTTTTGCCGCGCCGTTTGAGTCTGACATAAGGCGACACGACCTGCTCGGCGTCCGCCGCGTCGCGGAGCCGATATAAAAAATCATCGCTTAACGCCATTTTGTCACCTCAAAATCAATTGATCCAGGACTTCGGGATAAAGTGATCGCGGAATGTTTTGACGGCGTATCTGTCGGTCATGCCGGCGATATAGTCGCACGCAGCTCTTTCGACGCCGCTGTCATCGGCGATCTTTTTATAAAACTCGGGAAGCTTATCGGGGTTTTTAAGGAAAAATTCAAAAAGCCATATGACAAGATCGACTGCCTTGCCCTCTTCGCCCTTGCACTTCGGATTTGTATATACGTTTGAAAACATGAACATATTGAGCTTATCGAAGGCCGTACCGATACAGTCGGCAAGTTTGATAGTATCGACGCTGTTTTCGACGGCCGACGTCACGAGCGTATTTATACGCTTTGACTTCGTATCGCCGAGAACGTCGGTTATATCCTCGGGGATATCCTCCTCGGTTATTATCCCCGCGCGGCAGGCGTCGTCGATATCGTGGTTGATATACGCTATCCTGTCGGCGAGACGGACTATCCGTCCTTCAAGCGTTTCGGCTTCCTCGCCGTTCGTATGGCGCTCGATACCGTTTCTCACTTCGTATGTAAGGTTAAGCCCCTTGCCGTCCTTTTCGAGGAAATCGACGACGCGAAGACTTTGGGCGTAGTGATAAAATCCTCCGCTGCAAACGGAGTTCAGCGCCCTCTCGCCCGCATGGCCGAACGGGGTATGTCCGAGATCGTGTCCCAAAGCGACGGCCTCCGTGAGATCCTCATTGAGCCGGAGCGAACGGGCTATCGTCCTCGCAATCTGCGCCACCTCAAGGGTGTGGGTCAGCCTTGTCCTGTAATAATCGCCCTCGGGCGAAAGGAAGACCTGTGTCTTATGCTTCAGCCGACGGAAAGAGCTTGAATGGATTATCCTGTCCCTGTCGCGCTGATAGACTGTCCTTATCGGACATTCGGCCTCCGGAAAGCGCCTTCCCTTGCTGTTATCAGAAAAAGACGCATTTTCGGAAAGTAAAATATGCTCGTTCTCGCAGGTCCTTATTCGTATTTCGTCCAAAGATACACGTCCTTTCATTTCGGAAAACGGCAAAAGCTTTTCGTCATTTTGACCTGTCTAATTATAATATACGAGCGTTTTTTGATTTCTCCTTTATTTTTTACAAAAAAATGCCCCGTGTGCCGAAAAAAACGTTTTTTCAGTCGACAGAGGCAAATATTTCTCCGATTTTTTCACTTTTGAAACGGCCGTTGCTCAGATCAAACATCTTATCGTCGAACGCGCGCGAAACGTCGGAAGGCATTTTTACCGTAAGCGTAACGCCGTCCGCGAAGTCGGTGTCCTCTATTTTTCCGCCGTACTCCGAAACGAGTGGCACGAGGCGCCCGTAAAAATTATAGTCGGAAACGATCTTAAGGATATCGCAAAGGCTGACGGTAATTATCTTTCCCGCGTCGACGGCAATTTTAGCGCCGTGTGAATACGCTCTCACAAGTCCGCCCGCGCCTAAAAGCACTCCGCCGAAATACCTTGTTACGGTCACAACGCAATCGGTAAGTTCCTCCTTCAAAAGAACGTTCAAGACCGGCATTCCCGCCGTGCCCTGCGGCTCTCCGTCGTCGGAGTACCGGCGTGTCTGACCTTCTCTTAACACATAGGCGTAGACGTTATGCGTAGCGTCCCAATATTTTGATTTTATATCGTTTATAAAGGCTATCGCCTCCTCGGACGAGGAAACGGGCTTTATATTGCCGATAAATCTCGACCGCCTCTCGACGAACTCGTCGCTTGCGGGAGATAGGATCGTCTTATATTTTTCCATTTATTTCTCCGCGGATGCAGTATAAAACGGCTGTGACGGATCGTTGATTCGCCACAGCCGAAAAACTCAAAGAATGTTTTTAATATCAGTTACCGAAAAGCTTTCTGAGAAGGATGAAGATCCACTGCCACCAGAGAACACGGACCTTGACTTCGCAAGTCGCCTTAAGGAAGGTGTTTTCTTTGGATGTAGCGGTGATCGTAGCGCTTCCCGTATTGACAGCCTTGATATTGCCCTCCTGGTCGACCGTAACGGCCTTGGGATTGCTTGACGTCCATACAAGGTTCTTGTTGGCCGCGTCGGTGGGATTGTAAGTTACGGTGAACTTATGGCTCGTCGAATATGTAAGATCGAGCTTATCGGCGTCGAGCTTGATGCTTGTGAGCGCCGGCGTATCTCTTACGACAGCCCAGATCTCATGCTTTAATGTGGGGTTGTCCTTGGAGATGATGGTAAGCTTGACTGTGCCGCTCTTTATCGCGTAGAGCTTATTTGTCGACTGATCGAAGAAAGCGATGTTGTCGTCGCTCGACTTCAGTTCAACGCTCTTATCTGTTGCGTTCTCGGGATATACGGCGTATTTGATAGCGTAATCGGAGCCCTTTGTGAGAGCCATCGCGTTGGAATCCTTATCGACGGTGTATGTCCACATGACCTTTGTTACGGGGATATAATCAGTAACATTGATCGTGACTTCGTCCTTGAGCTCGCCGTTCGTCGTATCCTCGGCATAGATCGTGACCTTTGTCGTACCCTTCTTAAGGGGATTTATGTAATACTGCTTGTCGCCCGGGTTGAGATAGATCTCAAGGATCGAAGGATCCTGTACCGCAAATTTAACCTTTGTATTAACGGCGTCTGTGGGAGTAAGAGCATATTTTACAAGATAATTCTTCTGGATGCTCATGTCGACATTGTCGGAAACGAATGTGAATTCAACTTTTCTGACATGCGGTTTTCCCGTGCATGTGACTTCGATCGTATCTTTCTTAAGGTTGTCGGAGGAGATAGCCGTGATCTTCGCAGTACCGGGGCCTACATAAGAGACAACGCCCTTGTAGTCAACAACGGCTACGCTCTCGTTGTTGGAGAACCATCTTACGAATTTGTTTGTCGGCTTAAGATCGACTTCATCGTCCTTGACGTTTGCGAACTTAATCGAAAGCTGGCTGTATTCGTCCTCCTTAAGAGCTACCGTGCTGGGGTTGATCTTGATGCCCTCAACGCCGTAAACCGTAGCGTCTTTTCCGTAGAGGTCGGTCGTACCGATGCTGTTTTCATAACCCTTAACGTAAAGGAGAGCAGCAGTATTTCTGTAGCCCGTGATGTTGAAGTTCTCGATGGGCTCATATTCCTTTGCGCTTCCTACTACCGTGCATTTGAAGCCTACGCAGTGCTCGCCCATTTCAACAACGCCCTTGGGGATCGTGATGCCCTTAAGGCCCGTGCAGTTATAGAATGCGTCGGGATCGAGCTTGATAAGGTCGCTGCGTCCCTCGCTGTTTTCTTTAAACTCGACAGTTGCGATGTTCGGGCAATTGTTAAATGCCTTTGTCGCGATCTCTCTTACGGTATAGGGAACATTGACGGTTTTTACGGTGCTGATATCGTCGCCCTTAAAAGCGTCAGTCGCGATCTTAACGATCGTATAGTCCCCGAATTTTTCGGGAATGGTGAGCGTATCGCCGGAGCTGACTACGCAGCCCGCAATAGCAACTTCCTTCTTGCTGAGGTTTACAAACTGGAACATCGCGTTTGCGCTTTCCGCGATCATTTCCGATTTTGCGGCTGTTTCCTGCGCGATCGGCTTTACCGTATCCGCTGCAAGAGCTGCAAACGCGAAGAGCGGAACAGCGGTCACAAGCATAAGACACGCAAGGAAGAATGAAAACTTTGCTTTAAATCCTTTGTTCATATTTGGTGCTCCTTTTTATTGTTTTCGGTGTTTAACCGTCTTACAGTATATTACAAATAAAACATAAATGCAAGACATTTTTTAAAATTTAATCAAATCTTAATAAAAAGATTTGTATTTCGGGAAATTTGATAAAAAAAGCGCCCGCCGTGAAGCGGACGCGTCGATTTTAAGGGGTGCGGGGATCAGCGCCTGTTGAATATACAGGAAAGCTCAAGTAATGATATTAACTTATGCCAGCCGAACCCTGTCTTTTTGTCGGAGATCTCGCTGATAAGCTGCATCTCAATTTCGTGCATTTCTCTTTCGTATCTCTCCATAAGCATGATTATCATTCCTTTCTCTTGCTTTGTGAGCTTATTATAGCACATTTTATTCATTTGTCAAGACATATTGCACAAACAATTATACTTTCGTTTGTGCAATATGACGAATATGCTTGTGAAGAAAGAATACGTCTATCTGACAGATATACAAAAAGCGGTATGATGTTTTTGTGCAGTTTCACTAAATCGTGTTATCCGTTTTTGAACAAAACAGCCTAACACGGCTTTACCGTGTTAAGCTGTCGAAAAAGTTTGTGAATATTTTAGAGGCTGCCGCATTTAGCGAAGAACGAAAAGAATAAAACAGGAAAGAGACTCTTCATCCCAAGTGATTCGGATAAAAAGCCTCTTCTTGTTCTTAATAAACAACAGGTTGCGGATCATGATTCTTTTCTCGCCGTTTTTTCACTCTCGACGTTATCTATATACGCCTGTCGGGTGAAGAAAACGGCGTCTGCCTCTTTTATTTAAGCAATTCCCGCCACCATTCTTTGTTTTCGAGGTACCACCTTATCGTCATACGTATACCGTCTTCAAAGCTCACCGACGGTTTCCACGAAAGCTCTCTCTGTATCTTTGAGGAATCTATGGCGTATCTGAGGTCGTGTCCCGCTCTGTCCTTAACAAACGAGATAAGCTCCTCGCTCTTTGAAAGCTCCTTAAGGATCATCTTTACTATTTCGATATTTGTCCTTTCGTTGTTTCCGCCGACATTATATATGTCTCCGATCCTGCCTCTATACAGTATCGCCTCGATAGCGGAGCAGTGATCCCCGACATAAAGCCAGTCGCGCACGTTTATCCCCTTTCCGTAGACCGGAAGCTTCTCGTCACGGAGCGCCTTTGATATCATAAGCGGGATAAGCTTTTCCGGGAACTGATACGGGCCGTAGTTATTTGAGCATCTTGAGATAGTCGCCGGAAGACCGAACGTCCTGTGATATGCCAGTACCATAAGATCTGCGGACGCCTTCGACGCCGAATACGGGCTCGACGTTTTTATGTTGCTATCCTCCGTAAAAAGAAGGTCGGGTCTGTCGAGCGGCAGATCGCCGTAGACCTCATCGGTCGACACCTGATGAAATCTGACGTTCCCGTATTTCCTGCAGGCGTCCATCAGCGTCTGGGTCCCCATAACGTTGGTACGAAGGAATATACCGGGATTTTCTATCGACCTGTCGACATGGCTCTCCGCGGCGAAATTCACTACCGCGTCTATCTTTTCGTCTTCAAAAAGCTTATATACCGCCTCTCTGTCGGCGATATCTCCCTTGATGAATTTGAAATTCGGTCTGTCCATGACAGGCGCCAGCGTCTTTATGTTTCCGGCGTATGTCAGAAGATCGAGACAGACTATCTCACATTCGGGATGCTTCTCAAGCATATAAAATATAAAATTACTGCCGATAAATCCGGCGCCGCCCGTAACGAGAATTTTCATCTTGTTCCCTCTTTATTACATTATATTATTCGGTATCGGTCTTTTTTAAAAACGATCTCATAAGACCTATCATTCCCAAAAAATCGTCTCTGTAAACAATGATATTTATTGCCGAGGTTATCGCCGCGCTGACAGCGAAAACGGGTATCGCCTGTAAAAACCACGACAAATAGCTGACCGGCAGCTCATTTTTCATAAACAGTCTCACGACGATAACAGTCAATGCCGAGGCAAAGGCGCTCACTACCGCTCTCTTTATGAAAACCGACATTTTTCGGTTCAGGATATTTTTTGAAAGGAAATACGCATATTGCACCGTCCTGAACGTCATTGCGGCAAGCGTTCCGACGGCTACGCCGATCATCCCGAAAAACGCGACGAGCACGACCGAGAGCGCGACGTTTATTCCCGCCTCGACAAACGCGCCGTTCCTCGTCTCCTTATATTTTCCCGCCGCAAGCGTCACGCTGTTGTAAGGTATCCTTATGCAGTAGACCGCCTCCGCGGCGGCAAGGACATACGCGAACATCGGTCTTATATAATCGGCGTCGTTCACTCCCTTTGTATATACCGCGATAAACGGCACGATGAGAAGAGCCGCCGACGTAAAGCATATTGTCGTAAACGTGAATGAGAAAAACTCGTAAACTGTAAAATTCCTGTTGAGATTTTCTTTTTCGTCCTTTGCGAGCATATCGCCGAACGCCGCTTCAAGCCCTGACGAGAAGGACGAGATTATCTTTTCCACTCCCGCGACTATCGAATAGTACACGGCGTAAACGGAGACCTCGGCTATAGTCGCCGTATTTGAAAGCTTTGAAAAGACCGTCAGAACGGTCACGTCCGTGTTTGTATGGAGAAAATACGCGACGTGGTGTCCGAGGCCGTCCCAGCGCTGACTTATCGCCTCGTTGTCGGGAGGAGCGTTTTTTATAAGCGTATATTTTTTCTTAACGTATAGGCGCAGAAGCAGCGGGCGAAGCATAAATATTATCGACGAGCCCGCCTTCACGACGAGCGCCGAGCAGCCCGATCTTATAAGGATCACGGCTGTGATCGTGTTGAGTACGACCGTTATGACCTGGATGTTCGCCGTCACATACCGCCTTTGGTCGGCCTGAAGAAGTATCTGATACGTCATGCCGAAATAATACTGCATAAACGTCGAAGCGCCGATTATCAGCACCATCGCGGCGGTAAACATAAAATCGAACGTCTTATTGACAAGAAACGGGAAAAGAGCGGCAAGAACGATCATATAGCCGAGAAAAACAAAAGCTATGACCCTGAAAAATCTTTCCGTAGCCCTTACTATCCCGCTTATTTTTTCGACGTCGTTTATGCTGAGCGGCTTATATAAAGCGGCGCGGACAACTCCGCCGACGCCCGCCTCCAAAAGAACTATATAGCCCAAAAACTGCGTTGCCGAGGAAATAAGCCCGTTTACGTCCGAGCCGAACGCGGTCAGTATATAGCGCGGCACGATAAAGCCGCAGACTATTGTGACCGCCTGCAAAAGCAGCGTAGTCATAACGCTCATCAGCGCTTTTTTGCCGCGCATTTAAAACATCAATCTCCTTTTTAACGACTGGATAAGCGTCAACAGAACGGACATGTTTTTGTCGAGCATTTTAAATCTCATATCCTGACGCTTTGAAAATCCGCCGCACGGATGTTCCTTTATATATTCAAACAGAAATGTATCTTTAAGCGAATACACCGTTTCGCATTTCTCTTTGAAAGACATATCCGACGAAACTGCGAGCCGCATACAGTTGTCGAGGATCTTTCTGCACATCCGACTGAGCTCCCCGACGTTTTTGTCGGAATCGAAGCCGTATTTTTTCATAAGGCTCTCGAGCGTTTTTATTACCTCGCAATAGCCGCCGACGCTCTTTTTATCGAACCTGCCGGACGCGCCGTTGCTTTCCCTGTAAAGGTATAACGCTTTACAGATGTAGGACGTCTTCTTTGAAGCGCAGACCGCAAACGCGCTCTGTAAAAGATCCTCGCCGTGGGCTATTCCGAAAAATCTGTTTTCGTCCGGAACGTTCGCTATCTCACGCTTAAAGCATTTCATCCAAAGCGAATTGAAGCTCGTTGTAAGAAGAAGCCCGAAAAGCTCGGAGCGCCGGTCGCCCACAAAGATCATCGGCGTTTCAAAATAGTTATGGACGCCCCTTTTTCCTTTAGCGTCCTCTGTTTCAAAATCATAAAAGACCATGTCGCAGTCGGTTTTTAAAAACTCGTCGGCAACTTCCTTTAAAAGCGTCGGTTTCAACAGATCGTCGGCATCGATGTTTAAAACATATTTCCCCGACGACTTTTTCAGCGCGGTCATCCTCGCGGCAAATACGCCTGAGTTTACCGTATGACAGACCTTTATCCTCTTATCTCTTTCGGCATATTCGTCGAGTATATCTCCGCTTTTATCGGCGCTGCCGTCGTCCACGGCTATTATCTCGTAATCGTCGAAGCTCTGGCCAAGGATCGAATCGAGACATTCCCTCAGACTGCTTTCTTTATTGTATACAGTTACAAGAACGCTGAAAAAAGGCTCGCCCTTCAATCCTCTCACCTCTTTTACGCCGTAAATCTGAAAATATTATAATGGTATAGCTTAAATAAGTCAATATTTTAATTCATTCACTTGAATAAACGCTCGTTCCGTGCTATAATGATCCTGCATTTTATTTGAGATGTTGTATGCTTGCGGATAAATTCTTATTCCGCAATTTCAGCAGGAAAGGAAAACAAAAAATGTTTTTAAAACAGACGATCGCAATAATCCTCGCGTTTTTTGAGCTTCTCGGCGGACTTGTCTCTTCCGACAGAGCCGATGATACAGAGGAGCGTTACCGCAGCGTCGTATCGTCCGTCGAGGAATACGGCAACACCATCGAAACGGCTCTGCCCCAGACGGTCATCCACGATATCATCACAGATCATTTTAACTCTCCCCTTCCCGAAGGAAAAAAGGTCAAAAAGGTCCTTGTTATAGGCTACGACGGCGCGCGCGCCGACGCGCTCAAATTCCGCTCCGGAGACGGCGCTGTCGACATGCTTCTTGCCGACGGCGGAAGCCTCAACATCGGCTACTGCGGCGGCGTCAATTATCCCGAACAAAATATTCAGGCCACCTCAACGGCTCCCGGCTGGTGCTCGATGCTCACCGGCGTTTGGGCGGACGTCCACGGAATAACAGGCAACGACATGCCGAAATCGAACGATCACCTGACGATCTTAACGACTCTCGTCGAGGATAAAACGATCGGGTCATCCGCGTTTTATGTCTCCTGGGCGGGACACTTCGTCCAGGAAAAATCCACCTACAAGCCCGAAAAAGAATACTGTGAGGATAAAGGCCTTGACGTTACATTCGGCTATTCCGTCGGCGATACCGGAACATTCAACAAGGTAAAGCGTGACGTCTCAAAGGCCGACTGCACCGACTTCATTTTCTCGATCCTTGAATATCCGGATCATTCCGGCCATTCAAAGGGCTTTTCCACGGAAACCCCCACCTACAGATTTGCGTTCAAAAAATGCGATCTCAAGGCGGCCATGCTCATAAATAAAGTAAAAGCGCGTAAAACATACGACTCGGAGGACTGGCTTTTCATCCTCACGTCGGATCACGGCGGATTCGGGACAGGACACGGCGGCCCCACCATCCAGGAGCGTATGACATTTATCGCGACAAATAAAAACATTGACGCATTCGTCAGATGAACGGAGGAAAAATATGTACAGCTTTCCAATCGGAGTAATTATCGACAGCTTTAAAACAGACGTCGAAACTGCGGTCAAAAAGGCGGCTTCAGTCGGAGCAAAGGGCATCCAGGTCTACGCGACAAGAGGCGACATGGCTCCGGAAAACCTTGTCGGACAAAAGCGTTCCGACTTCTTAAAGCTCGTTAAAGATAACGGACTTGTCATCTCGGCTCTTTGCGGAGACATCGGCGGCTTCTCGTTCAAGGAATTCAATCCCGAACGTATCGAGCGCTCAAAGAGGATCCTCGACCTCGCAAAGGAGCTTGAAACGAACGTCGTGACGACCCACATCGGCGTCGTCCCCGCAAGCAGTACGCACGAGAGATATAAAGTCCTTCAGGAGGCGTGCTTCGAGCTTTCGCGCTATGCCGACAGCATCGACGCGCATTTCGCCATCGAGACCGGCCCCGAAAAATCGCTGATCTTAAAGGAGTTCCTTGACTCTCTCGGATCGACCGGCGTCGGAGTAAATCTCGATCCCGCAAATCTTGTCATGGTTGCCGGCGACGATCCCGCCGAAGCGGTATATAACTTAAAGGACTATATCGTCCACACCCACGCGAAGGACGGCGTCATGCTGTTCTACAAGGATCCCGAGATCGTTTACGGAATGATAGAAAGCCCCGTCGACACAGGCCCCTCCTATGAAGAGGTCCCGCTCGGCGAAGGCAGCGTAAACTGGAACAAATATCTCGCGGCGCTGAATGACATCGGCTACAAGGGATTTTTGACTATCGAACGCGAAGTCGGCGACGATCCCGAAGCAGATATCAGAAAAGCCGTAACATTCCTTAAAGAAAAAATGCAATAAATTATAATAAGCTGAAAGAGAGTGATATTATGAAAAAGATCATTGTTGCGGGCGCAGGTCACGGCGGTATAGCGGCCGCCTACAACCTTGCCAAAAAGGGTTACGACGTAACGGTTTACGACCGTGTACAAAAAGAGGAAGATTTGGGTCATGAGTGGCAGGATTTTTTCCATAAAGACGCTCTCACAGACTCCGGATTCCCCGCCTGCGAGGTAGGCATGGTCCACCGCGTTCCGATATCGTTCTACGGCCCCGACAAGGACGTCCCGCCGATCGGCCAGACGGTCAAGGACGACGAGTTCGAGATGCACATGTACCGCAAGGATCTTTACGCGCATATTCTCAAATACTCCAAGGAAGCCGGAGTTAAATTCGTTTTCGGCTGCAGCATAAAAAAGCCGCTCATGCTCGGTAACCGTGTCGTCGGATTTGAGACGTCCGACGGCGAAAAGGTCATCGGCGACCTCGTCATCGACGCCTGCGGCATAAACTCCCCTCTCAGAACACAGCTTCCCTCATATCTCGGCGTCCAAAACAAATTCTTGAGAGGCGAAACGATATTCGTATACCGCGCGTATTACAACAGGCTTAAAAAATTCCCCGAGATCCCCAACGATTATCACGTTTATTTCCTCAACGACGGAAAGGACGGCATGGGCTGGATCGTAACGAACGAGGATTCCGTCGACGTACTTATCGGAAAGCCGAGCCCCTTCACAAAGGAAGAGGCGCTCTCGGAGCTTGAACGCTACGACGAATTCGCTCCCCACCGCGGAAAGAAGGTCCTTCTCGGCGGCGGTATCTATGAGATACCTGTCAGACAGCCTCTCGCGATAATGGTCGCCGACGGATATGCCGCCGTAGGCGACAGCGCGGCAATGACCGTTCCGATCGTAGGCTCCGGTATCGCCAATACGCTTAAAGCAGGCAAGATGCTTGCCGACGCTGTCCTTGCCGACAAAAACGGCGAATATTCCGCAAGTACCCTCTATAACTACGAGGCCGCATATTATAAACAGCTCGGCTCGTCGCTCGCGATGGTCGATTTAATAAAGATCCTTCTCCAGAACCTCACCCTCGAGGATCTCCGCCTCTTCTTCGCAAGCGGCGTAGTAACGAGCGAGGATCTCTCCTTCAACTCGAACGAAGCGTCCCTTTCAACGATATTCGCAAACATCAAGCCGAGCGACGTCGTTGACAGATTCAAGAAGGTCGGCAAGAACAAGGCGCTCTTCAAGAAGGTCCTGACGCTCATCAAAAACATCGCGATCCTTAGAAGGATCATGCTCACGATGCCTAAAAAATATAACGAAAAGTCACTCGCGGCGTTTGCCGACAGATACAACAAATTCTTTGCGAGCCTCGTAAAATAATTTAAGGGAGCGATTTTTTTGAAAACATGTGTCAGCTCTTACAGCTTTGACAGATTTTTAAATTCAAACGGAATGTCGCAGCTCGACCTCGTCAAGACGGTCAAAAACATGGGATTCGACGCTGTTGAATTTACCGATCTCGTTCCGCCGAAAGACATGAGCGAACAGAATTTTGCCGTCCTCATCCGCGAGGAATGCGACAAATATTCGCTTCCCGTTGCCAACTATACCGTCGGCGCCGATTTTCTTAACACGGATGATATCGACGCCGAGGTCGAAAGGCTTCGTAAAAAACTTGATATCGCAAAAATCTTAGGCGCCAAGGGTCTAAGGCATGACGCCTCCGTCGGCTACCGTGACGAACGCGCCCACTGCCTGACATTTTATGACGCTCTTCCGGTGATCGCCGACGGATGCAGGCGCGTTACGGAATACGCCGCGTCGCTCGGCATCGTAACGATGATCGAAAATCACGGTCACTTCTGCCAGGAGAGCGCGCGCGTCGAAAAGATCGTTTCGGCTGTCGGAAACGGAAACTTCGGACTTCTTGTCGATATCGGCAACTTCCTTTGCGCCGACGACGACCCGATAACAGCAGTCGGCCGCGTCGCGCCGTTCGCGCGTCACGTGCATGTAAAGGATTTCCATATCAAAGGCGGAAGCGAACCCGATCCTGGCAGAGGCTGGTTCTTGTCGAGAGGCGGAACGCGTCTTCGCGGCGCCGTCCTCGGTCACGGCAACGTCCCCGTAAAACAATGTATCGGGATACTTAAAAGAAGCGGATACGACGGATATCTAAGCATCGAGTTCGAGGGAATGGAGCAAAACATCCCCGCGCTTGAGATAGGGCTCGAAAACCTTAAACGCTATATGTACGAGACCGACCTTTCCATCTAATCATAACGGGGTGATCGCTATTTTTAATATCGGATGTCATCTTTCGATCTCCGGCGGATTTTACGCGCTCGGAGAAGCAATCCTTTCCCTCGGCGGAAATACGGCGCAGTTTTTTACGCGCAATCCGCGCGGCGGCTCGGCAAAAGCCATCGACAATGACGACGTCAAAAAGTATCTTTCATTCGCAAAAGAAAACGGCATAGGCACTTTATTGGCCCACGCCTCATATACGATGAACCTCTGTTCCGGCGACGCCAAAATAAGAGAATTTGCAAGAAACACTCTTGCCGACGACATTTTAAGAATGGAAAAAATCCCGGGACAGCTCTATAATTTTCATCCCGGAAGCCACGTCGGACAGGGCGTCGAAGCAGGTATCGAAATGATCTCCGACGCGCTGAACAGCGTTCTGAAAGAAGATCAGACCACCACCGTTTTGCTCGAAACGATGGCAGGCAAGGGCTCCGAGGTCGGCGGACGGTTTGAGGAGATACGCGAAATAATCGACAGAACCGAGCTTAAAGAAAAAATGGGCGTATGTCTCGACACATGCCACGTCTACGACGCCGGCTACGATATCGTAAACGACCTCGACGGCGTGCTTCAAAAATTTGACGACGTCATAGGTCTTGACCGCCTTAAAGCGATACATATAAACGACGACAAAAACCCGCTCGGCAGTCACAAGGACAGGCACGAAAAAATCGGCGAAGGCACCATAGGCGTCGAAGCCTTTACCAGGATAATCAATCATCCGCGGTTGAGACAACTCCCCTTCCTGCTCGAAACGCCGAATGAACTTGACGGATACGCAAAGGAGATCGCGCTTCTTAAAAGCATTTATAAATGATCCCCTGAACATTAAATGTTAAACATTTTTTGAAATAGCGGCCGAAATCAACTATAAAACAGTTGACAAATCGGCCGCTCTGCAATATAATGTGTTGGTAAATCAAATATTTGCCGATGTGGCGAAATTGGCAGACGCAAGGGACTTAAAATCCCTCGATGGCAACATCGTACCGGTTCAAGTCCGGTCATCGGCACCAGAAAAAAGCACGCGAAAGCGTGCTTTTTTCAATGATGTTTGCCCTGTCGGGCAAATGATGTTGCCTACGGCAATGATGTCGCTTTGCTAATGATGTGTGCCTTTGGCACATGATTGGCAAACATCGCATCATTGCGAGTGTAACGAGCAGCATCATTTCGGAGCGAAAGCGGAGAAACATCATAAGGCGCTTTGCGCCGACATCATTCACGTAAAAAGGCTTCCCCTCGAGGGGAAGCCTTTATAAGACTTTTTATTTTATAAATTTGCCTTCGACATATTGTATATTTTATGATTTGGATGTATATTAGAATGTGAAAAAGAAAAAATCAAAAGGAGAATATCATGGAAAAACGAAGCTTTAAGGTACGCGCCGAACGGACAACGGATGAAATAACGATCGATTCAAAGCTCATTTCCGACGGGATAGAGCTTTGGGGCGTAACGGTGAAATTCGCCGAAAAATGCAAGCCGACGAAAATCCGGATCGAATGGGAGGAGGAAATGACCGACTGTCTCAACGTCTTTTCACCCGGATGCGGCACAAAGCATAACATGTGTCAGGCGTGGAACCCGACGATAAATCACTCGAGCTTCAGCGGAGGCGTTCCCCTTCTTTATACCACGAC
>JAILLJ010000020.1 GCA_024693205.1 Clostridiales bacterium
CGGGCAGAGAGCGTAAAGCTTTTCACACTCTTTCTGCTCGACATGGGAGCGGGCACTGCCCGCCGAATCCCGATTTATCTCTCTTTCTGCAAAAAGAATATCACATATCCTGTGGGTTTTCAACTCTGAAATTGCGGCGCAGGACAGCAGGATGTTAAAAGCGCAACGTCAATAAACTTAATGATATACGGCTTTGCCGTATGATATACCGCTTGGGCGCGGCATGATATATTGCTCCTTCGTCGCAATATGATATAATATCCGTTCCATCATACGCCGCAGGCGTATATCATCGCTCGCAGAGCGATATCATACCGAAGGTATATCACCCGTTCCGTCAGGAACGGATATCATTGAAAGAAACCGTGATTTGGTAAACAAATCACGGTTTCTTTCTGGCGCGCCAGAAGGGATTCGAACCCCCGACCTTTTGGTTCGTAGCCAAACACTCTATCCAGCTGAGCTACTGGCGCATACGCCTTTTTGATTTCAACTTCAATACTATAGCACACTTTATTTAAAAAATCAATCCTCAATATCAAAAAATTTTCAAATATCAGTTTCGGGCAAATATTCCGGCGGACGGGCAAAATAACGGGGGCTTGACGAATTTCGTAAAAATGGTATAATGTGTTAAAATATTGAAGTATCACATCAATCGGCGGAATAGACGGTGTGAAGATGAAAATTTCGGTTTGCCTTGCGGCTTATCACGGAGAAAAGTATTTAAAAGAGCAGCTTGATTCGGTGATCTCTCAGCTTCCTTCGGACGGAGAAATAATTGTTTCCGACGACGATCCGGGCGGCGAGACCGAAAGGGTGGTCAGGGAATACGCAGATACCGACAAGAGAATAAAATATATTCGCGGACGCGGAGAAGGCGTCGTAAAAAATTTTGAAAACGCTCTTTCCGCTTCTTGCGGCGACGTCATTTTTTTGTGCGATCAGGACGACGTCTGGCTCGACGGAAAGGTCGAAAGGGTAACTGCCGAGTTTTCAAAGGGCGCGTCTCTCGTGCTTCATGACGCATTCGTTACGGACGAAAGCTTAAACGTCGTCGGGGAATCGTTTTTCAGCGCTCATAAATCGGAGAGCGGTTTTATCCGGAACATCATCCGAAACTCATACATGGGCTGCTGCATGGCGTTTACGAGAGACGTCCTTGAAATGGCGACGCCGTTTCCCGAAAATATCCCGATGCATGACCAATGGATAGGGCTTATCGCCGAAAGATACGGAAAGCCGGTGCTTCTCAGCGAGAGGCTCATCCTTTACCGCCGCCACGGCGGAAATGTTACGGGCGGCGGGACGAACGCCGCGTTTAAAATAAAAACACGAGCGGGGCTTTTAAAGGCATTGTTTTGTTACGGTTTAAAAGATAAACGGTGATCTGCCGTTGAGAGGTGTAGTAGTTTGATCAACGTCACAGGCTGCATAGTGACCCACAACAACAAAAGAACGATAGTCAATACGATAAAAACGCTTACGGAATGTACAAAGGGAGTAAGCTTCAGGCTTTTTATCGTCGACAACTCTTCTACGGACGGAACGCCCGAGCTGATAAAAAAGAATTTCGGCGAGCTTGACAATATCGAAATTATCCTGACCGGCACTAACGAGGGCTTCGGCGCAGGTCACAACTTCGTTATCGACAGGCTCGATTCCGAGTTTCATGTAATAATAAATCCCGACGTCATTCTTCGCGACGATATAATAACAAAGATGGCGGACTATATGTCAAAGGATCCCGACATCGGGCTTTTGTCGCCGAGGGTCTGTTTCCCGGACGGACGCGATCAGATACTGGGGAAGCGCGATCCCAAGCTTAAATATCTCATCGCGAGCCGATTGAGAAACGAAAAAAAGCCGAGCAAGGCGCTTCGTCAGTACGCGATGCTTGACGACGATCTCTCAAAGCCCTGCGACATCGAAAACGCAACGGGATGTTTTATGATGCTTCGCACTGAGCTTTTCAAGGAGATCGGAGGCTTCGATCAAAAATACTTTATGTATTTTGAGGACTGCGATATAACGCGAACGGTAAGAAAGACACACCGCGCCGTCTACTATCCCGATACGATCATCTATCATGTCTGGGGACATGAGAGCAAAAAAAATATGAAGCTGATGCTTGTTCAGATAAGATCCATGTTCTATTACTTTTTCAAATGGAGATGTGCGGATTGATAAAAAATCTTTATAATTACCGTTATCTTTTCGCCGAGATAGTGAGAAAAAACATCAAGCTCCAGTACCGCAATTCCGTTCTCGGTATCTTCTGGACTCTTCTTCAGCCGTTTCTGACGACGGTGGTGCTCGTGCTTGTGTTTTCGGGGATATTCGGCAAAAGCTCCAAGCTCGTCGTCAATTACCCGATATATCTTCTCTGCGGCCGTATGCTCTATGAGTTTTTCTCCCAGTCTACAAAAAGGGCGATGCGCTCCGTGAGGCTGAGCGCGGGAGTAATAAAAAAGGTCTATATCCCTAAATACATCTATCCGATCTCAAACGTGACGTCGAACTTCATAACATTTCTCATTTCGCTTATAGTTCTCGTCGCGTTCATAATTTTTTTCAAGGTGACAAACAACAATCCGGTCCACATGACGGGCTATGTTTTCCTCGCCTGGGTACCGATACTAATTTTGTTTTTCCTTTGCGTCGGCATCGGACTTATCCTGTCGGTGTTAGAGGTGTTTTTTAAAGACACGGAATATTTATACGACGTTTTCTGCATGTTGATATTTTATCTGACTCCGGTGTTTTACAATGTGAAACAGCTTCATATAAGCAGCAAGATCGTTCGTCTCGGTCTTATGGCAAATCCGCTTTATTCGATCGTGTCGATGTTCAGGAGCTGTGTCCTTTACGGAGAGATGTGGAATTGGAATTGGTTCTATTACGCGGCGGGAATGAGCATCTTTCTTATGCTGACAGGCTCGCTGCTGTTCTGGAAGACGCAGGACAAATTTATTCTTCATTTATAATGAATGAATAATGGGAACAGGAGAATAATTATGGGAGAAGAAACGGTCAAGCCGGCGGTAGTCGTCGACGACGTAAGCGTGCTGTTTAATCTCAACGCCGAAAAGATAGATAATTTAAAAGAATATTTTATAAAGCTTCTGACGAGGAGACTTCATTATACCGAATTCTGGGCGCTTAAAAACGTCTCGTTCACCGTTCAGCCGGGAGAGCGTCTCGGTGTTCTCGGATTTAACGGGAGCGGAAAAAGCACTCTTTTGAAAACGGTAGCGGGCGTGCTGAAGCCCACGAAGGGACACGTTGAGGTCGACGGAGTCATAGCGCCTCTTCTCGAGCTCGGCGCCGGCTTCGACATGAATTATACCGGCAAGGAAAACATCTTCCTTTACGGCGCGACGATGGGCTTCTCGCGAAAATATATTACCGAAAGATACGACGACATAGTGGCGTTCAGCGAGCTTAAGGATTTTATCGACGTGCCTGTAAAAAATTATTCGTCCGGCATGAGAGCAAGGCTCGGCTTTTCGATAGCGACGGCGGTGGAGCCCGACGTGCTTATTCTCGACGAGGTGCTTTCCGTCGGCGACGCGAAGTTCAGAAAAAAGAGCGAAAAAAAGATACAGTCGATGTTCGACAGCGGAGTCACGGTGCTGTTCGTTTCCCACAATACCGACCAGGTACGCCGCCTTTGTAACAGCGCGATCCTGATCGAAAAGGGCGTTGTGACTGCGCGCGGAACGGCCGACGAGGTCTGCGCGATCTACGACGCTCAGGTCAATTCCAACAAATAAAACGAAGGGCGGGATCATGATGATATTCGCCGCTGTTTTTGCGGGCGGCTCGGGGCTGAGGATGGGCGGAGAGATACCGAAGCAGTACATGGATCTTTGCGGCAAGCCCGTCATCATATATACTATCGAAAAATTTTTGAGCGTTCCCGAGGTAGATAAAATAATCGTGCTCTGTCCGACGGATAAGACGGACTATACAAAAGAGCTGATAAAAAAATATATAAAAAAATCCGACGAGATCTCGGTGACGTCGGGAGGAACGACGCGAAACGACACGCTTATAAACGCGCTCGGATTTATCGAAAAAAATTACGGAATAGACGACGAAAGCGTCATCCTGACCCATGACGCGGTGCGGCCGTTTCTTACGGCGGAAATAATCCGCGACAATATAAAATACGCGTCGCTGTACGGCGCTTGCGACACGGCGGCTCCCGCTACGGACACGATAGTCGAAAGCGACGAAAACGGATTTATAAAAAATATCCCCGTCCGGAAGTTCATGTATCAGGGACAGACGCCGCAAAGCTTTAACGTAAAAAAGCTTAAAGAGACGGTCGAATCGTTGACGCCGGAGGAGACCGCGCTTTTGACCGACGCCTGCAAGATTTTCACGATAAAAAATCTTCCCGTCTATATCGTAAAAAACGACGCTTCAACCTTGCAGATACCTTATTCCTGCGACATACTGAAAGCCGAAGCTCTTTTAAGAGCGGAGGAAAATAAAAAATCGGAGTAAGAAATGAGATCGATCCTCTATAAAGCGTACGCGCTTTCATTCAACTTTTTTTCGCGGTTTCCCTTAAAGGAAAACCGCGTTGCTCTTTTGTCGCCGCATATGGCGAAGTTCACCGATTCCTTGGGCGAAGTTGAAAACGAATTCAAAAGGCGCGGCGGTTTCGAGACGGTCAGGATATCGGGCGCGGACATAAAGCCCGAAAGGCCGACGGGGGCAATTGACGCCGTAAAAAAATGTTGTCGGATGATAAGCTTTTTTACGCGCGGAGCAAAGAAGCTCGCAGGCAGCAAATACGTTTTTCTCAACGATAATTTCATGCCGATGTCGGAGTTGAAATTCAACAAAAAAACAGTGATAACTCAGCTTTGGCACGCGGAGGGAGCGTTCAAAAAATTCGGGCTCGACCTGTGTCTGCCTGAGGACGTTCGCGAGCGCGTAAAAAAAGGAAACAGCCGTCTTGACTACGTCGTCTGTACAAGCGAAAATCTGCGTCCGATCTACGCCTCCGCGTTCGGCGTTCCCGTCGAAAAGGTCGTTGCGCTCGGCTCGCCGCGGGCCGATAAATACGTCCGATCGTTTAAAGAAAATTCATTTGACAAGGACGCGTTCAAACAAAAATTTTTTAACTGCGCCGACAAAAAGATCGTCCTCTACGCTCCGACCTTCAGAGACGACGCGGACGACAACAAAAAGATCCTCGATCATTTCGACTTTAAAAAATTCAGCGCCGAGCTCGGCGAAAAATACATCGTCGTATTGCGCCTTCATCCCCAGATTCACGGCGGGATAAGCGTTCCCGAAAACGTTTTTGACATGACGGGCTACGACAACATTGATGACCTCATACAGGCGTCTGACGTCCTCGTCACCGATTACTCGTCCGTCTGCATGGACTTTTCGCTTTTAAACAAGCCCACTGTTTTTTACGCCTACGACCTTGACAAATTCGGCGCGGAGAGACAGTTTTATTTTGACTACGAAAGCTATGTTCCGGGCTCGGTCGCAAAGACGTTTGACGAGCTTCTTACCGCGATAAAAAATCTCGAGCCCGACGAAGAAAAAATCAAAAAGTTTACCGAGATAAATTTCGGGATAAACGACGGCAAGGCGGCGGAGAGAATATGCAGCCTCGCGCTTAAAACAAAATAATTCATGCCGAGCGATTTGCGCCGGCTACATTGAAAAAATCCCTTCCCGATCAACCGACCGGAAGGGATCTTTATTTTTGATTCAAGCGGATTCGGATTACGAATTATTTTTCGTTTCCGCCGCTGAGTTTTTTTCTGACGAATACCATGGGGATGATGATAAATACCGAAATGATCGCGGCGGCGATAAATATTTCGGGCACGGGGGCGTTGACCGCCTCGCCGTAATCGTTTATGTACTGTCCGGCGGCGTAATTTCCCGCGAAGGCGTTGATGACCGTTTTGCCGATGAATGGGCCGACGATCATCGGGATAAGCACGAAAAATATCATCCTTATCCCCTGGAACAGTCCCGCCTTATCCTCCGGCGTGAAGTCGCGGACGGAGGCGTTGAGGATTATCATAAGCAGTCCGTAGCCGCAAAACATCAGCGCGGCGAATACGGCGAAGATACCTATCTTTTTTGCGAAGGACGATGCGACGAGTCCGACGATAAAAATGACTATCGACGGATAGACGAATTTGCCCTTGCCGAATTTGTCAAGGAGCTTGCCGAGCAGTATCACGACCGCGACGAACGCCGCGAGCGCGGCGACGGCTGTAAGGATAAGCTTCGGCGAAAGATTTTCGGCGAGGGAGTTGAAGTCGAATTTAAGAAAGTGCTGGATATAGAGGAACATATACGGCAAAAACACCTGCACCGCCGACGAGAAGATACATACCGCCGCAAGGACGAGATAGAGCGATTTGTTTTCCTTGATGACGCTTGGTCTGAAGCCGTAGATAAGCTCATTCAGGTAGTCGCCTTTTTCCCTGACGCCGCTTCTCGAATCCTTGAGCGAAAAAAATCCGACGACGCCGCAGAGCGTGACTAGCGCGCCGAGCCCGATAAAACAAACGGGATATCCGACGGCGGTGACTCCCGCGCCGAACGCGACCGTAACGAGCAGAGTCGACAGCACGGGCATGACCGCGAGAGCGCCTTCGGCGACGCCTCTGTTAGAGGGGACGGTGACGTCGGTTATCCATGCGTTGAACGCGGCGTCGTTGCTTGTCGAGCCCATGAACGTCATGATGCAGTCCATGATGATAACGATGCTGACCGTTGCCGCGACGGCTTTTGTACCGTTGCTTATGTTAAAAAACGAGGCGACGTTTTCGCGGCTTATCAGCGCAAAGACGGCGACGGTGAGTCCCCAAAGGATATAGCCGCCCGATATGAATATCTTTCGTTTATTGAGCTTATCGCTCAGCGTGCCCATGATAAACGTCGTAGCGACGGCAGTAGCGGCGCTGAGCGAGACCATGAGCGATATATCGCCGGCGTCTCCGCCGATGAAGTTAAAAAGGAACGTGTTGAAATAGACGTTTTCGACAGCCCACGCGACCTGACCCATAAAGCCGAAAAGTACGAGGTTGAACCATATGCGTGAGGATAGCTTTGATTTTTCCAAGATGATCCCTCCGTTTAGCGCTTTTGTGAAATTATAGCATACAACGGGTTGGTTGTAAATATAAAGATACATATGATCTTTGCGCCGCGTTTCATGTGAAAAATTTTTTCCGCCTGCTTTCAAAAAAAACGGATGCTTAATTTTTATTTCATTCGTCTTTCGGATCATTTTTTTGACACGGTATTTCGTCTTGTCTCAGACAAAAACAAAGGATTTGTTTTGTAAAATTCGTAAATAAAAAGGGAAAAAGCCTTGACACATAAAGAAAAATATGATATTCTAAAATAGAAATGTAATCTAAATTAGTGTAGTGCACCCAAAACGTAGATTTTAATATAGTGATACTAAACCGGAAAATACAACATCTTGTGTTTTGATATTTATAATTACTAAATATTCGAAATATACAAAACCGATAAACAGACTGAGCGTAAAAGAGGAACATTCACTCTCTGATGTACTGACCGAGATGTACTTACCATGACAGGAGGAGATCATATGGAAATTAAGAGGATATTCAAGAAAGTGTTCGGCGTCACGCTCGCGTTAGCGATGGTGATAACTACGTTTTTCTTCACCGATCTGGGATTCGTAATGAAGGCGAGCGCGGCGACGGCCGGAAGTTATTGGGTTTGGATAGACACTATCGTGTCGGACAGCTGCGGCTGTCATGACGCGGAATTTAAGGTGTACTATAAATCCAATAACGGTACAGGTACCGAATCGAGCCACACCTTCCAGGGACCGGGTAAGAGCATGACGTTCGACGGAACGGGCGGTGATGATTTTCAGGGTACATTAGCCGGTTTCCCGACGAAGGTTGTTTAT
>JAILLJ010000106.1 GCA_024693205.1 Clostridiales bacterium
AGGACGAAAAATATCCGCAGTTCATGGTGAATGACGACAAGCATAAAACGATCGTCCCCATGACCGCGGACAACTCGGAGCTTCTGACTAAGGCGGAGCTGTTAAAGATAAGAAAGTCAAGATAAAATCATACATAAACAACAGCAGAAAAAAATCAGCCTCTCTTCCCCTTTTCGGGAAGAGAGGTTTTTATGATGAGCTAAAAATTTTATCGTATTTAAAAACCGAAAATGTGAGGCACGAAATATGTTATCACGGACATTATTATCCCCGCTATAAGGATCCCGACGGCTATTATCGGGAGCGACCTTTTTATCCTTATATCGAGAAGCGCCGCGATAAGCGCTCCCGTCCAGCCGCCCGTCCCCGGGAAAGGTATCGCCACAAAAAACAGCAGTCCCCAATCGCGCCAGCGCTTGACCTTTGCGCCCTTTTTCATCGAGCGCTCCTCAAGTCTTGTTATCGGGCCGCTCAGCGTCTTTGTCTTTTTAAGGATGTGAAATATTTTTCTTATAAAAAGAAGAATGAACGGGACCGGTATAATATTTCCGACAAAGCATATCACAAACGCTTCGATAAATTTTATATCAAGCAGCGCCGCCGCAACGAGCCCTCCGCGAAGCTCCAGAAACGGCATCATCGAGATCAGAAAAATAACAAGCTCTTTCGGGATGCTTCTTTCTATTAAAAAAGTTGATACTGCTTCCGCCATTATAACACTTCGATAAACCGGTAATTACCTGTAACCTTATCTTTTCCTTTCCATGTTGTCTCGGATCAGATGATCCCTTTATCAATAAGAAACTGATTTCCGCTTTTCAGTATTGCGCGGTCGTTGTCGAATTTAAGCATCTCAACGGCCTTGTCGTAGCACTGCCAGATATAGTCGTCGATCTCTTCCTTCTGGATCTTTGTCTGGACGTCGCTTGTCTTTGCCATAAATATTATAACGCTCTTTTCGACCTTGCCCTGAATGGTGTATTCCGATTTAAGCGAAAAGTCGGGGATTATCTCGATATGTACTCCCGTCTCCTCGAGCACCTCGCGCTTCGCCGTCTGTTCCGGCGTTTCGCTTCGCTCCATATGTCCCTTCGGGAAGCCCCAATGCGCGCTGCGCTTGTTTTTTATTAAAAGATATCTGACCTCGCCGTTTATTATCCTGTAGACGACGGCTCCGCATGATCTTTCATAAAGACAGTCGAGAGTATAATCGTCGTCAGGCTGTGAAAAAGCCACGGCGTCCCTGATCTGACTTTCGATGAAGCGCGTGCTCTTCGGCGCCACCACGAGATAAACGTCGCTTGAATCTTTTCTTTTTATAACGGCTATTACTCTTCCGTCAAAATTTCGCACAGGTCTGTCGACGCCCATTACATAGGCTCCGCAGACATTTTTTCCGAACTGCCGACCGCTCTCGATCAAACCGTAGTTAAGTTCATATTCGTATCCGTACTGTTCATTCCTTGAGCGGACGGGTTTTGTTATCCTCACTCTGACATATTTTCCAAGCATCTTTTTCACCCATCCGTGCGAAATAACAAATTCCGCAGTATACTACGTTTATTATACATGTATTTGATTATAATTACAAGTGTTCAAATTCATATTTTATGCATTTATAAGGGACAAATTATTGCCTTATGTTGAAAAGTCTGAGAATATGCTTTTTTTCGCTTGACAGTGTTGTATGAAAATTATATAATATTTTACAATTAAAATCGGAGGTATGTTAATTATGAACAAAACCGCTCAACGTGCCCTGTTTCATCTTTTTAACTGCTTTGCAATCCTTCTCATCGTAAGGATAATAGAAGAATTCCTTCTCGTAGGCATTCTCGGAGATACACACAGCATCATCGTCTGCGTATTCGGTATCATCTTTGTCTTTGCTTATCTGAGAGTTAAGCTGAAGCCCATTGAAAAGATCGGCCTTATAGTAACAAGACATAAGATCACAAAGGGCTTCGTGCTTGCGGTACTTATAAACGTGATCCCCTTTGTTCTCATAAACGGATTTATTTATTTCTACTATAAATCGCTCGGATGCAGCGTTTCTCCCGCCGTTTTCTTCGATACGGCCGCGAGGTCAAGAGACGCCGCCGGAACTTCTGTTTTCCTTATGTGGCTTCTTTTCGCGCTCGCAGTCGCCGTGCTTCACGCTGTCTTTTACGAGATCTCATTCAGAGGGCTTTTAATCCATTTCGGCAACTACGGCTTAAGCTATACCAAAACAAATCTGCTTCAATCCGGACTTTATACGCTCTGGTTCCTTATTCCGCTTCTTAAGTCCATAACGAGCACGTCAAAATCCAATTTTATTTTCCTCTTCGTTTTCTTCATTTTGTATGAATTTATCACGGCATACAAGCTCGGTCTTTGCAGATTCGCGACAGGCGCTCTCTGGCTCCCGATATTCGATCATCTTGCATTCGGATATTACTGCGATTGTTTCCGCCTTCAGGTTTCAACGGCCGAGGGAACGCTTCTCAACAATCAGCTTGATTTCAGATTTCTCCCGCTCCTCATCTATCAGGTCGTTTCCTTTATCATCGTATTTATCTACTACCTGAATAAGAAGTCCTCGCTCGGCCTTTCGACTGCGTCGGGAGTTCAGAGCTCGGGCGGCAAAACAAAATCAAAATCAAAGTCAAAAAAATAATAAGACGGTTTATCGTCCGTCATTTTTTGAGATCTATAAAATATACGGAGCTGTTTTTCGCAGCTCCGTGTATTTTTTATGTTTTTTGTTTTACTTTTTTCCGAATATCTTTTTATACCACGGCTCTGCCGGCTCGCTCTGTGCGATCGCGGTCGTCGTCTCCTCCGCCTTAACTATGCTTTTTGCCTGATAGATGAACGCAAGACTTACCACCGCGTTGTCCGACGCGCTCGTGAAAATATTGTATTCGTTTCCGAAGGTGAGCCATGCCTTTGCTCTTTCAAGAAGATCGTCGTCGACGCCCTCGATCGCGGAGGAATATTTTGAGGCGAATTCCTTAAAGTCAAACCCGCTCAGCTCATTGGCAAGCTCGGATATCGTATCAAGGTTGTCGGACGATACCAACGTTCCGAGAGCGTCGATAAGCGCCTTGTTTTTTTCGAGCTGTTCCTGAAGCTTTTTAAGCTCCTGCAGCGTCTCCGGCAGCGCTTCTACCGCCTTTTTGACGTCCTCATCCTGAAGATCCTTGTTAAGACTGTCGATTATCGGCATCACTTCGCCGAGATCCTCCGTAAGGACCGGGAGATCCTTTACGAACGTCTTGATAACGGGGTTTGAAAGCAGCTCCAAAGCTTCGTTCACGGACGAATCGTCCATATCCTCAACGAGCTTTTTGATCTTTTCGAGATTTTCCTCGGTCATGTATTTGCTGAGCACCTTTATTAGCGCTTCGTTAGACGAATACAATTCGACGGCGCTCGAAACCATTTCCGTCAGCTCCGTTACCTTTCCGCTGTCGCTCACGAGCATCGAAAGTATGTCGTCCACATCGAGCATTTCAACGGTGTTAAGTACCTTCTTGAGCCTTTGAAGCGTATTTGTGAGATCCTTCATGTTGTCGGGAACGACAAGTCCCAGATCGAGCGAACAGAGCGGAAGAACGGCAAAATACATATTCGTAAGCTCAAAGTTCTCCGCCTCCGCCGTTATCGAGCATTTTCCCGAGAGGTCGAATGAGCTCAGCTCCTTAAGATCGTCCTTTGATATCGAAAGGCTTTCATATATACCGGGCAGCCCTATGGCGGCGACTATCTCCTTTGTGCCGTCGCCTATCGACTTTCCGTTCGTGACGGTGACGCCGGAAAACTCGGATTCAGGTAAGATCACTATTCCCGCCGCCAAAACGGGAAGATATACCGTCGCCTTTTTGCCGCCGACGGTCACTTCTTTTTCACATTTATTCGTCATCGAGATGTCTATTCTGACTTTTCCGCTTTTTCCCGCGATATCCTTCGGCTCGATCGCCTTTCCGTCGAGATAATATCTTACGGCTATATCCACGGGAAGCTCCTTGTCGGTCGTGCCGCTGTAATAAAGGTCGGTCGTATCCATGTTCCATTTTACGGCTTTTCCGTCAAACACCGGCTCGATATCGCTCTTTATATTGGTGATGTTTTCGAGATCGCTGACGTCGTTTACGACGACCTCTGGCTTATCGGTATGGAGCCAGTCGGTAACGCTTGTTCCGAGGACCTTTCCCTTGCTGTCGATGTTCACATAGACGGTCTCGGATTTTTTATAGCTTTCAGCCTCCTCTGTAAACGTAGGCTGTACGAACGTCTCCTCGTCTAACGTCTCCGCCGAAGCATCCTCCGCCTTTTTTCCGCATCCCGAAAGGGAAAGCATGACCAAGACAGCCGAAAGCAGTATGCACAATATTTTTTTCAGCATTTTTCGCACTCTCCTTTTTATTCGTTGATTTCTTTATTATTTTTCTTTTTAAAAAGCGTCTTATCCTCTCTCCAGCCCCATGTCGTCTTGTTGATAAGGCCTTCGAGGATATAGAGCATCGGCGACATCACGAACAGTATGACGATGGCGCTTATGACCGAACCGCGCGCCAGCATCGAACATATCTCCTTTATGATCGCGATATCGCATATCGCGTAAACTCCGAAGGTAGCGCTGAAAAACACGAGCGCGCTTTGGAAAACGGAGACGCACGATGCGTTTGCCGCGGTCAGAAGCGCAGTCTGTTTGTCGTCCGTCTTACGCAGCTCCTCCCTGAACCTCGTCGCCAAAAGTATCGCGTAATCGACCGTTGCTCCGAGCTGTACGCAGCCTATGACTATCGGCGCTATGAATGAGACCGATATGCCCTCGAAGAACGGGAACGATTTATTGACGAATATCGCAAACTCTATGAAGCTCACAAGGATGACAGGTATCGAAACGGACTTGAACGCTATGGCGATAAGAATGAATATCGCCGCTATCGAAATAAAGCTCGTGACCTCAAAGTCGTGGCTCGCGATACCGATAAGGTCGCTTGTCAGAACGCCCTCGCCCGTAAAATACGAATCAGGAGCGTATTTGTTTATTATCGCTCTCATCTGTTCGACCTGCTCGTTCGACTCATCGGAGGCGGCGACGTATTCGGAATTTATCATCATAAGGCTCTTTCCGTCCTTTTGACAGATAGCCTTTATTTTGTCCGGCAGGATGCTGTCGGAGATGCCCGCTCCGATGAATGTGTTGACGGCGATAACGTTCGTGATCCCGTCGAGGTCGTCTATCTCTCCGACCATGCGTGAAAGCTTGCCCGACGGAGTATCGGCGTCGACTATAAGGAAATGCGTCGTCACCATGCCGAAATCGTTTTTGAGTTTATTTAAGGCGACTACCGAATCAAGATCCTCCGGCAGAGACGTCGACACGTTGTAATACTGCTTGACGTTGCTCTGCGCTATTATCGCGGGAACGATAAGGATCAAAAATATTATCGCGACCGCCTTGCGGTGCTTTAACATAAACTTATTTATCCCGTCGAATTTCGGCACCATCTTTTTATGCTTGAATTTGTAGATGTATTTATAAAGAAGAAGCACGAGCGACGGCAGGAAGGTAGTAACTGTGATTATTCCGAAAAGAACGCCCTTCGCCATAACTATACCGATATCGAATCCCAATGTGAGACTCATAAAGCAGAGCGCGAGGAAGCCGAAAACAGTTGTGAGCGAGCTTCCTAAAAGCGCGGTGAACGTCGAAGTGACGGCTCTCTCCATGGCAAGCTGTCTGTCGTCCGTCTTTCTCTTTTCCTCGTCGAAGCGGTCGATAAGGAAAACCGAATAGTCCATCGTAACGCCGAGCTGGAGGATAGCCGCTATGCACTGCGTTATATATGATATCGAGCCGAAAACAAAGTTTGTGCCCATATTGTAGACAACGGCGAAGCCGAGCGCTGTCAAAAGGACAAACGGCAGTACCCACGACTCCATCGTAAACGACATGACTATCAGCGCAAGAGCTATCGCAAAGGCTATATACAACGGAGCCTCCCTGTCGGCGAGCGCCTTCGTGTCCGCCATTATCGCCGACATACCGCTCAGCATACACTGCTTGCCCATCACCGAGCGGATCTCCTTTATCGCGTTCATCGTCTTTTCGTTCGCGCTGTCGTTCTCGAAATTTATAAGGAGCAGAGTGCTTTTTCCGTCCTTTGAATAAAAGATACTTTTAAGAACGTCCGGCAAGGCGTCGACGGGGATGCTGATGTCCGCTAAATTGTCGTACCATGTGACGTTTGTTACGGAATCTATTTGTTCCATGCGATCCTTGACCTTTAAAACGTCCTTCGGCGGCATGTCGTTAATTATCAGTATCGCGCTTGACGCCTGTTTGAATACGGTGTCGAGCATTTTTGTTCCCTGAACGGAATTGATATCCTCCGGAAGATAGGAAAGTATATCGTAGTTTATCGGCGTCGCAAAATATCCGAACGCGCTCGGAACAAGCAGCAGCACCGCTATCAAAACGACCGTTTTGGGATGCTTGGTTATTATCCGCGCAAATTTTTCGATCATATAACATCACCTCAGCTGAACAGTTTTTCCACCATTATATGGATAGTGGGGCGTATTTCTTCGATAGAATAGGGATTTTCGTTAAGTATAGCGTCACAGCAGGCTGAACCGACCATGTCCATCGTGATATACAGCATCTTTTTCGCTTCGTCCGTCGAATATCCCTTACTAATATATGTTTCAAGAAGCTCTTTTACCGATCTTACAATATCTTCATCGTCTATTTTTGCAAACGCCCTGAAACACGCCGCCATGTTCTTGTCTATCAGCGCCACAAGTCCCTTGTTTTCCTTTAAGGCGTCGATGATCCGGTCAATAAAAAATACCGTTTGACTTTTGAGCGTCATTTCGCGATCTTTACGCTCCTCCTCAAGTTTGTCGAACGCCGCGCGGACTATCGCCGTCGTCTTCCTGACTATTATGGCGTCGAGCAGATCGTATTTATCCTTGAAATAGAGGTAAAACGTGCCTTTAGCCACGCCCGCTCTTTTTACCACCTCGTCGATGGCCGTCGTATGAACGCTTTTATCGGAAAAAAGGTTGAACGCCGCGTCGAGTATCGACAGCCGCTTCTGCTGTTTTTTTTCTTCAACGGCGGACATATCGGACACCTCCCAAACCAAAATATAAAAATGACCAGCGGTCATTCTGTAGTATACTGCAAAAATGACCGTTAGTCAATAATTTTCGATGAATGGTTTTTTAACTTTTTATGAACTGCACGTCAGGCGTTTTTTTCGACAAATCTCTTTATAAGCTCGTTTCTCCCGAGGTAACAATTTCTGCTCCCCTCGTCGGCGGGAACGACTCTTATAATTTTTTTGCCGACCGTCGCGACTTCGACACTGCAGCGCTTATCGCAGAGATCGCACACTCTCTTTTCTTTCTTTTCGTCGAGCGGGACCTGCTTTTTAAGAAGGCTCCTCTCCGTCAGAGCGCCCGTGGGACAAAGCTTTACGCAAAGTCCGCAGTTGTTGCACTTCGTCTTGTCGAGAGGCAGACCGAATTCCGGAGAAACATATGACGAAAAGCCTCTTCCGACGAGCCCGAGCGCGGTGACGTCCATGACCTCGGCGCACGCTCTCACGCAAAGTCCGCAGAGAATACATTTATCCGGATCGCGCTCGATAAATTCGTTTTTGTTCCCGTCAAAGCGGTTCGTCTTTTCGCCCTTGAAGCGAAGCGGCTCGATATCGTATTCGTTCGATATCTTGAGAAGCTTACATTCAAACACGTCGCGGCAGCCGCATTCGAGACAGCGCGAGCCCTCCCTTTGGGCGTCCTCGTCGCTGTAGCCCTTGACTATTTCGTTAAAGTTACTGCGCCGCTCATCGGGAGACAGCGTAGGCATCTTAACACGGGGC
>JAILLJ010000102.1 GCA_024693205.1 Clostridiales bacterium
GATATTTTGTTTTGTTGTTTATTTCAAAATTATATCCAAATTTTCCGCTATACCGTCATATGACAAAAGGACTGTGCGGCTTTTTGCATCGTATTCGACGCCGATGTCGACGGTCTTCCCGCTTTCGAGTTTTCCCTCGGCTGTCTTGATTTCAAAGGGCACTCTCAGGCGGGTATATGTATTGACTTCTTCCGTCCCTTTGACGGTCAGCGAAACGGCGTTGTCCGAAGCGGAAAGCGAAATGATCCTCGCCGATGTGCCTATCACGCGGAGACTTTCGTCCTTGATCGCCTCGATATCAAAGAGAAGCGCGTTCTCGTCGATCGACAGCGTCTTTTCGGTTATGATCTTGTATTTTATATCGAACATGTCGGCGAAAAGTCCGCGAAGGGTGAGAGGCTCGTCGGATATGCTTTCGTCAAGAACAGCGGCGGGGATATACGGACCGCGTTTGATCGAGATGGAGTTTTTATAATTCCACTCTCCGCCGTCCTGTTTGACGACGTTCCCGAAAAGCTCGCGCATCTCGTCGGCTTTTTCCTTCGAGTAGGTTATTTCGGCTGGGTTAATGTACCAAACCGCCGCAAATCCGTTTCCGACGCTGTAGACCTCTCTGTCCTTCGGCTCGCTTATGCCGAGCATTTCAAAGAGATGCTCCGCCGCCGAGGGATACTTGACCTTTGAGGAATTCCACCAGCTTCTGATCTTATGGTATGGATCGCTCCCGTCGCCGACATAGATGAGCTTACCGCCGGCCTTGACCCATGAAGCGAGGGCGTTGTTGATATCGGGATATTCCGGCTTCATGAATTCATAGCTCAGAAGAAGAACGTCATAGTCGTCAAGGTAGCCGTTATAACGCCTTATATTGTCGAGCGAGACGGGACGAACGGGCATACCGTATTTAAGCATCGGCAGGCAAAGGCCGTAAAACGACGGGAATGTACTGCTGCGTATATATTCGCGGATAAGGCGTTCGTCTTTTTCGCCCTTGAAGAGCTTGTTTTTAAAGTCGTTTTTGAGTTCGTCCGAGTCAGAAATGACCGTTGCGTCAGCCGACGGCGCCTCCGGGGGTTTTATCACGCTGTCGGAGTAGTCCCTTTGGAACAGCGCCGTGTCGCTGAGAAGCACGCCCGTTTTGATCTTATTGTCGGACTCGGTGAGCGGCATGTCGCCGAGCGTCTGGAAGACGGAGCAGAGCAGGGTAGCGTAATCGGCGGGAATGGGTTTCGCGTCGGGCGAATTTCTGGGATACTTCTCGTAAAAGACTCTGACCGGCCAGGGGCAGACCTCATAGCTGTTTACCTTCGGATGAAGGAGAGACGCCACGACCGTCTTCAGGTAGTTGTATTTATAGTTTTCCCATGTATAAATTTTGTTGTCCTCGATGGGGTCGTGGAGGAACCACATTTTTCTGCCGGTGCCCTTGATAAGCTCCTGCATTATACCGTATTCGAGATACGCCGTTTCAAAGGTGCGCTCCTTGATGACGCCGTCAAAGGGCGTCGGCTCGCGCGACGTACCTGTCCATATCTGTGCGATATAACCGTCAAGCGACGGGCATTCCGAGAGCATACCCTCGGGACTGACTATTTTCCACTGGGTGTAGTTGAGCAGGCTGTGTGTCGGAACATAAAACCGAAGTACGCGCCCGTATTTTGTCAAAGCGTATTCCTTTAAATAGGAGCTTACTCTGTCTATCGTCCTTCTGTAGAGGTATGATTTAAGTTTTGCCGCGCGGTATCTTGCGTCCTCGCTTTCATATGGCGGGCGCCAGTCCTCCCTGTAAAAGAGCTTATATTCTCTCTTGAACGCTTCGGAATAGCCGCCTCTGTCCCAAAATTCCGGCTCCTCGACGTGTATCGCCTCGGCTCCGAAGTCGACGGCTTTCTTTAATCCCTCGGTGATATAGTCGGCGAAGGTTATCGTCGGCACCATGTAAGGCATATCCGGCCCGTGGAGGATCTTGGTCCCGAACCTGTCCTCCTGCGCCTCGTCCCAGTGATCCTTTCCGTCCCATTGGCCGAAAAGATAATCCCGATATCCGCCCCAGGCGATACCGACCATGACGTGGATGATATAGCCGTGCTTTTTATATTCGGCGATCCTTTCGCATGTCGAGTCGCTTATGCCGTAGACCATGACGACGTCAGTGTTGATATCGTCTTTTCCGGAGTAGTGCGCCGACTGCTGAAAGCTCGTCAGTTCTTCGGTCCTGTCTCTTAAATATGACATATATTTACCTCCCTGAATTGCGGTTTATAAAGTCACCGTCGACATGATAACATACAATTCCGATTTTATCAATATTCCGCGCAAATATCGGGAAAAAATATGTATCGGATAAAGCGATAATTCAAATACAATAAAAATTATAGCCGTATGATGTTGACATAAAATCTCCCGTATGATAATATTATCGTAGGTATTTTGAAAGGGGCATTTCTTATGAATTCAAAACTGCTAAGGGTCATTTCGGTACTTCTTACGGCAGCCGTTCTTTTTGCGCTCGCGTCATGCGGTCAGTCGTCCGGCGACGAAGAGACAACGACAGGGGAGATAATCCCCGTGACTCCCGCTCCGAGCAATACGAGTGATGCCCTTGCATATTTCAACAGGCTGATAAACGGCGTCAAGTCGGCGCGTCCGGGCGTTTCGATGGAGTGCAGGAGAAATATCAGCGACATATCCGCCGTCAACTCAAAGGGCGACGTCAAGGAGGTCGGCGACCTTTTGACCATCGCCAAAAAATATATCAAGGAGCTTGACAAAAAGAGCGATACCGCCGAATACGGCGACGCGCTCAACAACTTTTTACCGGTAGCCGGCACTCCGTTCTCGTCTCAGCTCAGCGAGGCTGATATCCTTTCCGCAAAATGCGAGGACAGCGAGAACGAGCCCGATAAATATTACGTCCTGACCGTCGTTTTAAAGGACGAGGAAAATCCCGCGCCGGGTTCCTCGATCTCAAAGGCGTTTGACCTCGACATCGACAAAACAAAGGTGCTCAAGGAATTCCAGGGATATACAAACCTTATCAACGTCAGCGACTACAGTACGCTTTATACAGACTGTCAGATAGTCATGACCGTTTTAAAGGCTACGGACGAGATAACAAATATAGGGTATGAAAAGAACGTGATAGTGACGTCGGACGTTGTGTTCAACGGAACGCTCGATTCGTGGGGCGACGCGACAGTCAAGCTTACGTTCCATGAGACGAAAGAGTATAAAGATTTCGTATGGACCGAACCAACGACAGCGGAAACTAAATAATAACAGATCAAAAATAATAAAATTAAAAGGCTGTGACAAAAACGTCACAGCCTCTTTTGTGTGGCAAGGATTGTTTATATGGATACAATGCAACCATTTTCCGTGAAACTTTGCACTATAAAGGTGACATTTGCACGAGAAGTTAAAACCTGGGCACGCATTTGCGCTATATGAGTCTGCACAACGAC
>JAILLJ010000013.1 GCA_024693205.1 Clostridiales bacterium
TTTCACCTGAATATACGGCTCATATGACTGTACAGTTTATCGACGAACGGGGAAAGAAAGTCCCAGAAGGCGTTTTCGTACAGCGCGCACCATTTGCCGGGTTTTCTTAGAAGTATTATCGAGCGGCAGCTCGTCAGATCCCTGTTGCGGCGGGCGTCGCTGATGCGTGTTACTCCCATGCGGACAAGGTCGTTATACAGCGTCTCCTTCTCCCTCATGCGTGTATACAACGTGGAACGCAGGGGCGAAAACTCCCCTTTTGCGTTGCTGCATTTCCAATACCGCCAACATACAGAGGAACGCTCCGTGCGCTCGAAATACCGCGTATCAGCCACCTTATCCAGCGCATCGGCCCACTGTTCGTCACAATACGCGACGTCCTTTGTCGTGAACGCCCGTAAAATTTCTTTGCAATACGGAAATACTCCCAAATGAGACGTCTTCAGCGCGCCGGCCTTCTCCGTCACTCGCTGAAGGAAGTTATAGATCGGCTTTCCCGCTTCGCCGTAATAGGCATCGAGAAATCCGCGCATTTCAGCGTCGAAGTCGAGATACGGGTCCTGCATCAGGCGTGAAAGCAGGTAACTGCGCAGCGCCGCAAACTCTACGTTTATAAAATCCGCTCCGTTGCCTTCCTCAAAAACGCCCTTGACGTTGTTTTCATAAAATATTTGTATGTTTCTCTGCAGAACGCCGAAGTCCGGGTAGATGCACGGCGTTTCAAAATAATCGGTCGTATAATCCCAGATATAGACGCGTTTGCAGATCTTTGCCCAATCGCGAAGATCCTGCATGAACGACACATTTTCCTTGCATTTTGCGTCGTCCAATGTGTGACAGAAACAGCATTCGATGTCGCACAGACGGACGATAACATTTTCGCGCGGAACGACCTGCGTCGGCGTTTTGCGCGTATACTGGTATGCAAACGTATCTATCGCCACGTTGTCGTAGCCCGCCGCTTTAACGGCGTCGGCTACCGTATTGGCAAAGCTTATGTTCGAGCCGGCATGCGAGCCGTTCGCGTCGTCAAGCGCCTTGCAGGACGGACATTCGCAGTAATCGCCGTTGTCATCCTGCGTCAAAGAGATGATCTGGAGATCGGCGTTCGGATCATGATAATAACCGAGGTATTTGAAGACCTCGTCCGTAACGATGCGGATGGTGTCGGGATTTGTCAGACAAAGCTGATTCGGCGAACGCTTCCCGTCGTGGAGCGCGAAATATTCCGGATGTTCGGAAAAGTACTCGTCCCGCGCGCAGAAATATCTTGACAGCGTGTGGCAAAATTGGCTGATATAGCATCCGTTCCCCGTCAGGCCGTTTGCCTTAGAGAATGTATCGTCACCGGGGCTTCCGAGCCAGTCGGTCGCCGCATACTCGAAAAACGGTTTATATGTTACGTCGATATCGGCAGGAACAGTCAGAATATCGCGCTTCGGCAAAGCGATCTCATCGCCCGCGTACCAGCGGCAGCCGCAATGATCGCGCAAAAAAGCGTAAACGCCGTTCAGCGTTCCTTTTGTCCCTTCTCCCGTGATGCACAGCGTATCGCCGCTAAAGCCGATATGATATCCGCCGTTCGGAAGGGACGAAGATGAACTATCGCGGTTCGTCTTTCCGACGGCGATCTCCGGGCCGGAAGCGGCGGCGCTGTCCGACGCTATGGGGATTTCTTGACCGCTGATCTCAGAAAGATAACGCTGAAGCGTCTCTGCGGCATTGACGTCCTGCGTGTCCGCTGTTTCCGATATGATGATCGTACACGGCGCGGCAGAAGAAAACAATACGACGTCCGCATCAGCCGCAGAAGCGACTATAGGCAGAGACGCGAGCAAAAACAGTCCCGCAAAAAAACAACAAAGAAGTCGTTTCAAGAATATCATCTCCAATGTTAAAGCATATGGATATCCTATCACATTTAAATGGTAGTTTCAATATACAAAAAAGACACGGTATCGGGATGATCTATCCTTTTCCGTGCCTTTTGTCTGTTATACGCTTTCGGATCAGCGGGCTTTCGGGTAACCGGGTTTATTCCGTTCCAGGTCTTCCTGCTTTTTTGATCCAGCTCCCGTTTCTTTTTCTTTGAGAGCTTTTCGTAAGGTATGAATTTTTCCATACGTGATGACCTCCTTATTTAAACGGTATGGGTAATAATACGCCGACATGAACAAAAAGTCAACTGCTCTATTGAGAACTTCATGAAAAAATCAGTCAAGTTCTCAATAGAGCAAGGAATACTGCAAAAAATTGCAAGGCTGTTACGACACTTTTATTCTTTTGTCAGCTCCTGATACATTTTCATAAGCTCGGCGACACATTCGGATTCGGTCATTTTTGTATTAAAACCGTAAGCCGCCATGACGGCTCTGTCGTTATCCTGATGCGCCTTGCGAAGCTCCGCCGGCATCGTCAACTCGTCATACAAATCGGCAAGACTGCTGTCCGGATATAATGCCCTTGCGTCAAGTATTGCCTGCGCCGTTTGCTCAACTCTTGCTTTTTGCTCGTCTGTCGGCGTCGGCCACGGGAAGTTGTTGTAGACGATATCTTTGCTGTATCGATAATCACTCTTTAATCTTCCGCAAACTGTTCTCATCCAAGCATTGTGAACATTTGAAGTTAATACGCCAAAATGAAAGAGGCTTGCATTTGGAATCATATTAAGCTGATTACTACACAAGACTGCCGGAGTAAGGTATCCTATTGGAATATACCGTCTCTTTTCAGAAGAAACAACAGGTACAACTATATAATTTGAGGCTGGTATAACTTCTAAATAGAAGCGTGTCGGATAGTCTGCATATTTTTTTGTTTGTGCCCTATCGCTCATAGAACGGTATTCTTTAACCTTTTGTACAATTGCTTTTGTATAAGGCATTTTGTTTAATTCGGAAGGACTCGCCTTGCCTAAATATAAGCACCAACGAAGTTTATTGTTAATAAACTCATCTGCACCAAACCACCTATAAAAGAACTGCTTCGACAAAGGTTCCTTATTTTCAAAATCGTTCTTTTCTTCATCGTTAAACATAAAATTGTC
>JAILLJ010000035.1 GCA_024693205.1 Clostridiales bacterium
CGTCCCTTACATGGAGAGCGCCTATTTCGGTTATCCTGTCATATTGCTTTGAAAGTCCCGTTGTTTCGATATCGAATACGGTGAAGTCTCCCGAAAGAAGGATATCCGCGTCACCGTTCACGACGGGCATCATGTCGTCGACAAAATAGCCCTCCATGCCGAATATGACCTTGATGTCTTTTTGGGCGGCATTTACCGCCTCGGGGAATGCCTGGACGACGCCGTGATCCGTTATCGCTATCGCCTTATGTCCCCATTTTATCGCGCGCTTTATAAGCTTTTCAGCGCTCGACACGCCGTCCATCGCAGACATGTTCGTATGAAGGTGAAGCTCCACCCTCTTTTTTTCGGCGTTGTCGGTCTCCTCTATCTTGTCTATTTTTGAAACGGCCTTTATTTTAAGGCCGTATTCCTTTGAGAAATCGTTGAACGCCATTTCTCCGCGAACGAGGACCGTCATGCCGTTTTTGAGATTGCTTATCAGCTCGTCCGGATGATCCTCGCCTTTTAAAAACAGCTCGGCGGAACAGGAGCCGGTATAATCGGTCAAAAAGAATTTTATCTTTACGAATTTTCCGCCCTTTATGCCGTCGTTAATGTCGAGGCCGAACACGTCGCCCCAAACGACGACGACTCCGGATTCCGGAGTGACCGTCTTGATAGGCTCGGGACGGACCTTGATGGCGTTTCCGTAAAGCGGCTTTTCGTTTTCTATAGAGATGGGAAGCCCCTCAAATGAGCGGCTCGTCTTTTTACGCGGCTTTTTTTCGGGCGCGGCAGGCGGGGCGACCTTTTTCACTTCGCCCTGCATCTCTATATATTCGGGGCTGTCCGCGGCTATCACGTAAGAATCGTTTATTTCAGTCGTAAAGCTTAAACCGAATCTGTTTTTTATTATTGAGGAAAGCTTCTCCTCGGCGCCCGCGTTTTTGAGTATCTCCGCTCCGCCGTGCGAAAGATATACTCTGAAAACGCCGTCCTCCGCCTTCATCTCGGCGCCGTCAAAAAAGCCGTTTGAAGCGGGTATCGCCGCTTTCAGCTCCCGAACTATCGAGGGGTACGCTTCGCTCGTAAAGCATGACGGCTCAAAGTCATAGCTGAAATTCAGCTTTAATATGCCGAAAAACCGCTTGACCTCGCGGCAAAAGGCAGACAGAACGTTGAGCGGTACAAATTCGCGGAAATGAACCGATATGTCCATCGCGCGCTCATCTGTATCAGCCGAAATATCAGTAAGCTCGCCGCCGTTTACGGCAGCGAGCAATTCACTGTTGTTTATATAGTTTTTAAAAAATTCTGATAGATTTACGGGAGTCATTTATTTCTAAATCCTTAATCTTTACGCTTCCGTTGTGTTTTCTGTTTCTGCGTTTTCGCCCTTGGGCTTTCTCTTTCTGTGGATGACGAATCTGTTGAGCGGATATGTCCAAAGTGTGGGAATAGCCATTTGGATGAGCTTGCAGATGAAATCGACTATCGTCTGATTCCAGCCCTTGTCGACAAGTCCCATGCCCCAGCCGCTCAGAACTGAACCGAGCCATGCGCCCGCAAAGATCGTGAAGATGACCATGATTATATAGAGCGTTATGCTGACCGCCGGATTTGAATCGGCGTGGAACGTCACCTTGCGGTTAAGGATAAACGCTATAGTATAGCCTACTGTAATCGAGATAAGATAAGAGAAAAGATATCCCTTTGACTCTATTCCGATGAAATTGAGAGCCGGTACGTTAAGCGTCACGGTCAGAAGCGACTTAAAGATAACGCTTGTACAGAGGAGCTGTACGATTATCTCGACTATCGACGATCCTGCGCCCGCGAACGAGAACTTGATGAACTTCCAGAGCTCGGCATGTTTTTCGGTAAATTTTTGTTTGTTTTCTGGCATTTTGACGTCTCCTTATTAATTTTTTATCATAAATACTTACAGAGCAAAACTATCGCCGTAATAATGACGGCTAAACCGACAAGCAGCTTTGAACACAGCGATACGCCCGCCGCGACGGAGGTGGGAACGAGGTTATAAAACTTTGTCCTCAGGGGATTGAGCGTTTTCTTGCCGAACAGCTCGCGGTACGTCAGAACGTAGGTGCTGTATTTCTCCGGCTCCTTTTCATTAAGGACATATACCCTGACGCCTCTTTCGACGTCGTTTCCGTATTCCTTGAAGCCGCAGCTCGGACTGTATCCGATATCGACGCCCCTGTGTTTCGTTATAAAGGTGTTTTTATGGTCATGGCCGAAGAAAAATCCTATTACGTCGCCCTTTTCCGAGACAGCGTCGAACTGACCCGTGTTCGTATCGGATATCGAAGGCGGCTCAAGAAGGACTCCGCCCTTATCGGCTATCTCTTTAGGCAGGATATAATACTCGTTTTTATGCGTCCTGAACGCCCTGACGGCGCCGGGAGTTTTTTTGTCGACCTTTTCGAGAATGTCGTACATCTCGTGGACCGGGATATGCTGGAACATGAACGACGGTATATAGTGACCGTATTTTTCGAGGAACTTGTCACGCGTTTTTTTATACCACTCGATCTTTTCCTTTTCGACGGAGGCATACCCTCCTTCGGGCGCGTAGCTGCCGGAGTCGACGATATAGATGTTGAACGCCGGCTCCTTGCCGTCGGACGACATGATCGGCAGAGCGTATGTGCCCGCGCCGTAGACGAGATCGTCGTCGGTCTCGACAAAGCTCTTGTATCTTTTATAGATCTCCATCTGTTTATCGAGAGGGATGCGCGCCTGGGGATCGTGGTTGCCGAAAGTAGCGGCGAAAGGTATATTTCTCTCCTCAAGGATAGAGCAGGTGTTGTCGATACCCATTTCGACCCTTTTGAGAGTATCGCCGAACCAATATGCCGTTCCGTAGCCCTTTATCTGGTCGCCGGTGAGCACCGCAAGATCGGGCTTTACCTTGTCAAGAGCGCCCTTGATAAGCCGTACCGTATCGGAGGTAGGCTTAAAAATACAGTGCGTGTCCGTTATCTGCATAACGGTCAAGGTCCCGTCATTCTTGAATTTCAAAGTATTTTTCATTGACACATCTCCGTTTTAAATAGAAAAGGGGTCTAATCCCCATATCTTAATTATATATAACTGCCGTTTAAAGTCAAGCATATACGATAATAAAAAAAATAAAATAAAAAAATTTAAATTTTTTGTTGCAAAGACAAAAACAACGTGGTATAATCATTTGGCAAATCACACGGGACGGCTATTCCGTGAGGTGCGGCGCCTTGATACGGGCGCTGTTGCGCGGCTGTCGCTGACCGATTTTTTCAAAGCGGCAAGCTTTCCCGGCGGTTAAACTAAAGGAGGAAAAATCAATGGCAGTAGTATCAATGAAGCAATTACTCGAGGCAGGCGTCCACTTCGGACACCAGACAAGAAGATGGAACCCCAAAATGGCTCCCTACATCTTCACGGAAAGAAACGGCATCTACATTATCGACCTTCAGAAGACGGTCAAAAAGCTCGAAGAGGCCTATATGTTTATCCGCGATATAGCGGCTAACGGCGACGAGGTCCTTTTCGTCGGCACAAAGAAGCAGGCTCAGGATTCCGTCAAGGAAGAGGCTGTCCGCTGCGGTATGCCCTTTGTCAACGCGCGTTGGCTCGGCGGAATGCTCACAAACTTCAACACCATCCAGCACAGGATCAGAAGACTTGCTCAGCTTAAGAACATGGAAGCTGACGGAACGTTCGAGCTTCTTCCCAAAAAGGAAGTCATAAAGCTCAGGCTCGAGATCGAAAAACTCGAAAAATTCATGGGCGGTATAACTGAGATGAGACGTCAGCCGGCGGCTATGTTCATAGTCGACCCCCGCAAGGAAAGAATAGCTGTCGCCGAGGCTAAAAAGCTCAGTATCCCGATAGTAGCTATCGTCGACACCAACTGCGATCCCGACGAGATCGATTACGTTATCCCCGGCAATGACGACGCTATCCGTGCGGTCAAGCTCATCGTCGGCGCAATGGCGGACGCCGTTATCGAAGGCAGACAGGGCGAGCAGAACGACGCGGGCGATTCCGACGAGGATACGGAAGAAGCAGCGGGCTGATAAATATAAATTTCAACTGATTACCGATTGGAGGAATATATAATGGCATCATTTACAGCAAAAGACGTACAGGCTTTAAGAGAGAGAACTAACGTCGGCATGATGGACTGCAAAAAGGCTCTTACCGAGGCCGACGGCGATATGGAAAAGGCGATCGACATCCTTCGTGAAAAGGGACTTGCTTCCGCAGCCAAGAAGGCCGGTCGCGTCGCGGCAGAAGGCGTTATCGGAACATTCAGCGACGGAAACGTCAGCGCTCTTATAGAGCTCAACTGCGAGACAGACTTCGTCGGCGGAAACCCCGAATTCAAGGCTCTCGCCAATAAGATAGCAGAGACAGCCGTTATAGCTAAGCCCGCCGACCTTGACGCTCTCAAGGCGGCGACGATAGCGGGCGGCACGGCGAGCGTCGAGGACTCCATCCAGGAGCTCTTCCTCAAGGTTCGCGAGCATCTTGATCTTCGCAGATTCGCAACAGTCGAAGGAACGGCTGTATCATATATCCACGGCGGCGGCTCCGTCGGCGTTCTCGTAACGTTCGACACAGACGCGGCGGATAACGCGGACTTCATCGCCATGGGCAAAAACGTCGCCATGCAGGTAGCGGCTATGAGCCCCTCCTATCTCGACGAGGCTTCCGTTCCCGCGGACGTTATCGAGCATGAAAAAGCCATCAACCTTGCTCAGATGAACGAGGATCCCAAAATGGCTTCAAAGCCCGACGCGGTAAAAGGCAAGATAGTCGAAGGCAAGATCAAGAAGTATTTCTCCGAGGTCTGCCTCCTCGATCAGGATTTCGTACGTTCCGATCTGTTTGAGGGCACTGTCGGCGGATATATCGACAAGGTCGCCAAGGATCTCGGCGCGGCTGTAAAATGCACGGGCTTTATCCGTTACGCCAAGGGCGAAGGCATCCAGAAGAAAGAAGAAAACTTTGCCGATGAGATCGCCGGCATGGTAAAATAATCAATTAAAATTTATTCATTATGAGCTGTTCGTTTTTACGTTCAGCTCTATTGAATTTTATAAGGTAATATTATATTTTTTAAAGGCATTAAAATAGGGAACCTCTAAAGTATTCGACACATTCAGATTGCGAAGAGATTTTTTTGTAAAATATTACGGAAAAATATCCCGCAAGATGAAATGTACGAGAATTTTTAGAAGTGACCAATATTAAAAGGAAGGTTTTATTAAATGAAAAAAGCGTTCAAAACACTGGCTCTTATCCTTGCGGCAATAATGGTAGTTATGAGCTTCGCCTCCTGCGGCGGAACGGCGACGGCCGATCCCTCCGCGGCAAACGATACGACGGCAGCGATAGCCGAAACATCTCCGGCGATCGCCGACGGTATCCTTACGGTAGGCACAAACGCGGCGTTCCCGCCGTTTGAGTACGCGGGCGACGACGGCAAGCCCGACGGATTCGATATCGCTCTCATCAAGCTTATCGGCGAAAAGATCGGCGTGGAGGTCGTTATTGAGGATCTTGAATTCAGCTCGCTCGTTACCTCGATAGGCAACAAGATCGACGCGGCTATCGCCGGAATGACGATAACCGAAGAGAGACTCCAGACGGTCGATTTCTCGACCTCCTATTACGAAGCCATGCAGTACGTCATCGTTAAGAAGGACAACAGCGATATTACGACGGCTGACGACCTTAAAGGAAAGACTATCGGCACCCAGCTCGGAACGACAGGCGAATTCCTTGCCGAAGACGACATTGAAAACGCAAACGTAAAGACATACGATAAGGCTATCGACGCCGTAAACGACCTTCGCAACGGAAGAGTCGACGCAGTCATCATCGACAGAAATCCCGCGTCCGTTTTCGTCGGACAGTATCCCGATGAATTAAAGATCGCCGAGACAGTCGTTTTCGATCCCGAAGAATACGGAATAGCTCTCCCGAAGGGCGACGCCGCGCTCAAGACGGCTGTTGACAACGCTCTCGCCGAGATCAAAGCGAGCGGTGAGTTCGACGCGCTCGTCGAGCAGTACATCAACAACTGATAACACATCAAGGCATTCAATGTGCTTTCCGGCGTCTTATAACGCCGGAAAGCATAAATATTTTGAAAGGGATTGACGCGGTCCAGCCGTTTCAACAAGGTGAACCGATGAATTTCTACGCGCTCGGATTTTTGCAATCCGATTTTTACCAAAAATTCAGAAACGCCTTTATAGTCAGCGACAGATATAAGCTTTACTTCGAGGGTCTCGGCGTTACGCTGAAAATAACCGTTTTCGCCGGTCTTCTGGGACTTCTTATAGGTACGGCGGTCGCGTTTATGAAGCTGTCAAAAACGCGTAACGGAAAACCTACCGTTCTTTCATACATTGCTCAGGTTTATACCGATATCATAAGAGGAACGCCCTCGGTGCTCCAGCTTATGATAATGTACTTCGTCGTCATGGCTTCGAGCAAAAATCCGACGCTCGTCGCCGTTCTGTCGTTCGGAATAAACAGCGGAGCCTACGTCTCCGAGATCGTCCGCGCCGGCATCCTCGCCGTCGATAAGGGACAGGAGGAAGCGGGACGCTCTCTCGGTCTTTCATCGCGGACAACGATGCTTAATATCATCATCCCTCAGGCCATCAAAAACGCGCTTCCGCCGCTCGGAAACGAATTTATCGTCCTTATGAAAGAGACGGCGATAGTCGGATACGTCGGTATGACCGATCTTACGCGTATCGCCAATAAGATAAGCACACGTACATACGAGGCCTTTATGCCGCTTATCGGCGCGGCTGTGATATACTTTATTATCATTAAGCTTTTGACGATCGGATTAGGCTATCTCGAAAGGAGGCTTCGCAAGAGTGATTCAAGATAATTTACAGCCCGTTGAAAGAGTGATAAGGGTCAAGGGACTTCAAAAAAGGTTCGGTACCAATCACGTCCTGAAGGGCATTGATTACGAAGTCGACAAGGGCGAAAAAATAGTAGTCATCGGGCCGTCCGGCTCGGGAAAATCCACCTTTTTAAGATGTCTCAATCTTCTTGAGATACCTTCTGCCGGAGAGATATGGTTTGAGGACAAGCTCATCACCGATAAAAAAACGAATGTAAACGAAGTTCGGCGTCATATGGGCATGGTGTTTCAGCAGTTCAACCTCTTTAACAACATGACCGTTATGAAAAATATCACCTTGGCGCCCGTAAAGCTCGGAATAATGTCAAAGGACGAGGCGTGTGAAACCGCTCTCAGCCTTCTTGACAGGGTCAATCTCCGCGACAAGGCCGACAGCTATCCGGCTCAGCTTTCCGGCGGACAAAAACAGCGTATCGCGATAGTGCGCGCGCTCGCCATGAGCCCGAAGGTCATGCTCTTTGACGAGCCGACAAGCGCTCTCGATCCCGAGATGGTCGGCGAGGTTTTGGAGGTCATGAAGGAGCTTGCCGACAGCGGCATGACGATGGTCGTCGTTACGCACGAAATGGGCTTCGCGAAGGAGGTCGCGTCCAAGGTACTGTTTATGGACGAGGGCATAATAATGGAAGAAGCGGAGCCGGAGACATTTTTCTCAAATCCCCAAAATCAGCGGACAAAGGATTTCCTGTCCAAGGTACTTTAAAACACCTGAAAGCATGTACCCAATCCGAACCCCTCGTGGTCGGACAAGTACATGCTTTCCTTTATTTATCAACGATTTTGGGCGATTTCAAACTCGGACTGAAAACAAAACGTTTCAAAACCGGAAGCAAAACGTTTGAAATGTCTTTTCACCTTAATTCTTCTTTGACGAAGTCCAGTCCGGATATTGAATAAACCTCGTTCTGGCTTCCAATCCGCCAAAAATAGATTTTGGCATTGCACCATACACCAAAACTGTTTCAGGTTCAAGCTCGTCAAGCATAGCGATTAACCCATCTCTGAAAACCCGCTTTGATTCTGCGCTTTTTATCTGTCCGTAGGTTCCGATGGATACAATGCTGTGCTTATCAACCCCGAGAAAAGCCGCTTTGTCTCTGAAAATCTCAGTTGTATATGTTCTTTCATCGCCCCAACGTATATTCGGAATCACATGCAAACCCTGCTGTTTCAGATAATACCCAATGGTTCTGTTCAAGTAAATATTGATCAATTGCACAACCAGCGGTGCGTCGATATATAAGGAGCAATCAGGCGTTATGATTCCGGGAAAGCGTTTTAAATCGTCCACAAATTTTTCCGTGTGCGTCAATAGTTCACGAAACTTGATGTCGTTTTCATAGAAGCACACGAAATTCTCATGGGCAGTGTCCTGTTCCCTTTGCGAAAACGGAACCATGCCCTTCGGGATGACGATTTTGTCCGGAGCGTCAATATGTGGCATTTCCAAGTCACCGTCAAAGAATGCGGTTTCCACTAAAGAGACTCACAAACCTTCGTCGATCAAAGGTTCAATTTTGCCCATCTTCGGAACCTCCAATCAATTCAGCTTCTGCATATTCAATGCTCTCTTTAATGCTGTAAGTTTTGCACTCTTCAGGAAACTTGTCCATCAGTGATTTATAACATTCAATCAATTCCTTGCTTTGGGTTTTTGCCGCAAGGTCATCGATTATTTCGCTGATCCATACAAACTCATCTGATGTACAATCATTTTTCAGAAAAGCGATCGTTGACTCAATATCTGTCATCAAAATCTCAATTTCTTTTTTGCAGCATTCCTCGATACCATCTGCCCATTCACCCAAACTGATTTTTTCGACATATTCTCTGCGTTTGATAGCATCTCTAAAGTCTTCGATGTTCATTATTTCTTGCCTCCTTTCTTATAAGGCTGTTTTGAGTCGGGAAAAATCGTTGCTATTATAACCCGCCTCTTCAAAGCTGACGTCAAAAACTTCCGCTATGCTGCACGGATCATTCAGTTTGAACTTATGAACAAGAGCAGGCGGAACAAGAGCATACTTCGCAAAGAATTGCACTTCTTTTTCGGCAAGCTCGCTGTCCTCGCTGTGATCTAAAACGATGTGTCCAATTTCATGCATGATTGTATAGTTGATGCGTCCGTAGCCTTTTCCATCGTTGTAAAAAATGAACCATTCTCCCGGAGTTTTTTCTACGCAAAATCCATCCTCGCTCTTTTTCAAAAGCAGATATCTTTTGGAATAATGAATGGCGGAATATGGTATCACTTTTATTCCCATCTTGGTTGCAAGTTCAAAGCCGCTGACCGGTACACAAGAGACTTCATACTCTACGAACAAATCGACGATAATTCGTTTTATTTCTTCATATCGCTTATGTGACAAAGATATACTCACTAATCATTCCTCCCCAAAAAGAGCATCGATCAACTCTTTCTTCTCCTTTTCTGACATTGCAGACGCATTCCGAGCAATCAATCTGCAAATTCGTGGATGGTCAAACGCGTCGTTTTCAATTCCGAGAAGATAATCAGATGTTGTGTGGAGAGCTGTAGCGATATTCGCAACAACATCCGGCTTTGGTTCTCTTTCTCCAGAGATGTATCGCGATATCACAGCTTCCGTCACGCCAATTGTTGCGGCAAG
>JAILLJ010000042.1 GCA_024693205.1 Clostridiales bacterium
TACTATACTGCTGCCGTCTTTTACGACCTGAAGTCCTGCGATGGATTCGAGAAGCTCCTTCTGACCGCAGCCGGAAATGCCCGCTATTCCGAGGATCTCTCCGCTGTAGGCGGTAAACGAAACGTTTTTAAGAACGTCTACTCCGTCGGAATTACGGCACGAAAGATCTTTGACGACGATACGCTTTTCGGGAGACACCGGATCGGAGCGGTCTATGTCGAGCGATACCTTTTTTCCTACCATCATTTCGGTAAGCGACAGCTCGTCGGCCTCCGACGTTTTCACAGCGTCGATATATCTGCCCTTTCGGAGTATCGCCACCCTGTCGGAGATGCCCAACACCTCGTGGAGCTTATGTGTTATTATAACGACGGCCTTGCCGTCCTCTTTCATGTTTCTTATGACCGAAAAAAGCTTTTCCGTTTCCTGCGGGGTAAGCACAGCGGTCGGTTCGTCAAGTATCAAAAGATTTGCGCCGCGATAGATAGTCTTTACTATTTCGAGCGTCTGCTTCTGCGACACGTTCATGTCGTATACCTTTTGGTTGGGGTCGACGTCAAAGCCGTATCTGTCGCAGATATCCTTTATTTTATCCGTTACAGCCTTTTTGTTGAAGCGCTTTCCCTCGTCCTCGATACCGAGCATTATATTTTCGGCGGCGGTGAATACGTCGACAAGCTTGAAATGCTGATGCACCATGCCTATGCCGAACCTGTACGCGTCCTTGGGAGAGCGTATCGCCTCCTCTTTTCCGTCGATATATATTTTGCCGCTTTCGGGATAATAGATGCCGGAAAGCATATTCATCAGCGTCGTCTTTCCGCTTCCGTTCTCGCCGAGAAGCGAAAGGATCTCGCCGTGATATATTTCGAGCGTGACCGAGTCGTTAGCCTTGATGTTTTTGAACGTCTTGGTTATGTTTTCCATTCGTACTGCCGGGACCTGCTGCAATAATATCGCCTCCACAAAAAGGTTTCTATAAGTACAAAGGGAAGCTGGAACGCAGCTTCCCTTTGCGATAAAACTCAACTGTTATTTGTTTTCCGCCGAAAGCTCCGTGATCCCGTCGATGCGAAGATCGAAATAGGGAGCCGAGCGGTATTCGGACTCATGGAAATATCCGTCGCTGATGACGTTGATCGTCTCGCCCTTATAGAGGACCTCTGTGAAATCGGCGTTCATCGTCGAGAAGTCGAAATCATGCTCCGTCAGCGTATTGCCTTCAACCGTAAAGGTATCGGTGCTGAATACGTGAAGCTCGCCGGACTTGATCTTATCAATAGTCTCGTCGACCTTCTCTTTTGTTCCGGGAGCGCAGGAGGCGCCGAGATCGGTTATCGCTACGGCGTCGTCGGAGTAACCCTTGCACCAATCGGTAGCGATATCTTCGCCGCTTATCGCGCACTTGAACGCGTAGGAGTAATATACCGACCAGACGTTCGTTGCCGACGTAAGAGCAGCCGTGGGAGCGACCGAGAGCATGTCTACGTTATAACCTACGGAGTAAGCGACCTGTCCCTTCTTGAGAGCCGCTTCAACAGCGGAGGGAGCGCCCGTCGAGTCGGCGTGCTGGCCGATGATGACGCAGCCGTCAGCCATAAGGCGATTGGCGGCCTCGGCCTCGGCGGTGATGTTGAACCAGGAGTTCGTATATGTAACTTCCATGGCGACGTTCTCAACGATCGACCTTATGCCGAGGAAGAACGCCGTATAGCCGGAAACAACTTCCGCGTACGGATAAGCGCCGACATAACCTATCTTGACGTTGCCGTCTTTATCTATTCCCGATGCGGGTATCTTGTTATCCTTAAGGAGCTCCGCTACTTTCATTCCGGCAACGACGCCCGAAACGTAACGCGACTCATATACGTTTGTGAAATAGTTCTTTACGTTGTCAAGTCCGCAGACAGCGGCCGTATCGCCTGTCGCCGGGCAGAAGATTATGTCCGGATTTTCTTCGGCGGCCTGTACCATGTATGACTGGTGGCTGTAGCTGTTGGAGAAGATGTACTTGCATCCCATATCGGCAAGATCCATCGCCGTATCATAGCATGTTTCGTCCTCGGCGATCCTGTATTTCCAGATGATCTGATCGTCGGGTATTCCGACATTTGCCGCGGCTTCCTTGATGCCCTTTATATGAGCTTCGGTATAGCCTTCGTTTTCGTCGCCGACAAGGATGATACCTATCTTAAGATCCTTATCAACCGTCGTCGACTGATCTGCCGTCGTTTTGTTGTCTGCCGTCTTTCCGCCGCAAGCCGCAAAGGAAAGAACGAGAACTGCTGCCATTAAGAGTGCGATGAGCTTTTTCATTGTTTTTCCTCCGTTAATAAAAATTCAGACGACGTCTCAAAACGGAAAATATTCGTTTTTAAACGCCGAATATTTACATTAAAAATCGGAACCTCCGACGAAGTCAGCGAAAAACCACGTTTCCCTTTTCGTCCATCGAGTCGATGATGACGAGCGATTCGACCCTCAGGCCCGTTTCCCTTATAAGTTTTCCGCCCTCCTGGAAGCCCTTTTCGATGACGATCCCCGCGCCCACCGGCACGGCTCCCGCCGTCTTAACAATTTTTAAAAGCCCTAAAAGAGCCTGTCCGTTGGCGAGAAAATCGTCTATAATCAAGACCCTGTCTTCGGGCTTTAAAAATTCCTTTGACACTATTATGTCGTAATATCTGCCGTGCGTATATGAATGTACCTTCGCGGTGAAGACGTCGGCGGCGATATTTTTGGTTTGGCTCTTTTTTGCGAAAACGACGGGCACGCCGAACTGCTGAGCGGTGAGGCAGGCGATACCTATCCCCGACGACTCAACGGTAAGTATTTTATTGACTCCGTCATTTTCAAATAACCTGCGGAACTCTTTTCCTATATCTTCAAGGAGCGACACGTCGATCTGGTGATTGAGAAAGCTGTCGACCTTAAGGATGTTTCCGGGAAAGACTTTTCCGTCGCGAATGATGCGATCCTCCAAGAGCTGCAAGCAGCATCACTCCCATTTAAAATGTCAGCGAGGAATTAAAAAACGTCTTCCTCGACCTTTCCGTAATTATAACTTATTTTCCGCCTGTTTTCAACATTATTTTTAAAAAACTTCGGATAATAATTTAAAAATAACAGGCTCTTTTTTCTTATTTGGGAACCTCTGAAAATTCGACGCATTCGGATTGCGGAGAGATTTTGTCGGTCAGAAACATAGTCGTGACGCTTCGCTTGGAGCGCTCGCATCACTTCTTGTTTCTTCCTGATCAGATGAAACAAACAGCGGAGTCAATACTTTGTGTATTGACGAGAATTTTCAGAGGTGACCATTTATCAATCAGCGTTTGATATCTCGCGGATGATGAGCCTTGAAGGCGCGACCTCGTCCGGCGATATTGAAAAAGCGCTTGCAAGCTCCGAATTTGCTCCGTCGAAAAGCTCCTCATGCTCCGAGTACATCGTCGCTACGACGTCGCCCGATTTTATGAACGCGCCGGGCTTCGTCTCTATCATCACGCCCGCCGCCATGTCGATATCGTCTTCCTTTTTTGATCTTCCCGCGCCGAGCAAAACAGCCGCTCTCCCGCAGAGCTCGGCGTTTATCCCGCTGACGTAACCGCTGACCTGCGCCGTCAATGTTCGGTAATATTTCGCCTTTTTGAAAAGCGAGGTGTCCATTATCACTCCGACGTCGCCGCCCTGGGCGTTTACCATCCAGCAGAAGCGTTCATACGCAAGCCCGCTGTAAAGCGCGTTTCTCGCCGCTTCCTCACATTCCCCGATATCTCCCTTTCCCGCGAGATGAAGCATGTGAGCCGCGAGAGTAAGACAAAGCTCAGTGAGATCCTCAGGGCCCGTTCCCTTTAACGTATTTACCGCTTCGATAACTTCGAGCGAATTTCCTATGGCATAGCCTAAGGGACTGTTCATATTTGTCAGAAGCGCCGTAACTTTAAGGCCGGCGCTCGTTCCGATGTTTACCATTTCGTTTGCGAGACGTCCCGCCGCCTTTTCGTTTTTCATGAACGCGCCGCTTCCTACCTTGACGTCAAGGACAAGATTTTTTGAGCCGGATGCTATCTTCTTGCTCATTATGCTTGCGGCGATAAGCGGGATGCTGTCGACGGTCGCCGTGACGTCGCGCAGAGCGTAGAGCTTTTTATCGGCGGGAGCAAGATCGGCGGTACTGCCGGTCACGCATATCCCGTAGCGGTTTACGATCGAAACGAACTCGTCTCTGTCAAAATCGACGCGCATACCGGGGATCGAAAGCAGCTTATCCGTCGTCCCGCCCGTATGGCCGAGCCCGCGGCCGGACATCTTCGCGACCTTTACGCCGCACGCGGCGACGATCGGCGCTGTTATCAGAGTCGTTTTATCTCCGACGCCGCCCGTCGAATGCTTGTCCGCCTTCGGCCCGCGGATACCCGACAGGTCGATGCTGTCGCCGGAATTTGCCATGGCTCTCGTAAGAGCCGCGGTCTCCGCGCTCGTCATTCCCCTTTCGTAAACGGCCATCAGCCATGCCGCCGCCTGGTAATCCGGGATATCTCCCTTTGTATAGCCGTTTATGAAATAGGATATCTCCGCGTCCGTGAGAACTCCTCCGTCGCGCTTCGTTTTTATGATGTCGTATGCTCTCATTTAAACTCTCCTCACAAATTCCGTCTGCTTATGCTTTCATCCCCGTTATGGACCTTACAATATACATTATATATCAAAAAATTTAAAAGTCAATTTTAAAGAATAAATGTTAGGACGGCACCGCCCCGAAAATGTTTAATTTTGCCTCTTCACGGTAATAATTTCACGGTAATAATAAAATAACAAGTATTTTTTAGTAGACTTTTTAAAAACTATATGTTATAATATGTTCTGTTTTAAATTTCGGAAATATTAACGGATCGGAGGGATCGTGAAATGAACGCTAAAGAAAAGGCTCAGCGCGCTTTGGCGTCTGTCGCCATCGACAGAGTGCTTCGTTATATCGACAAAGATCCCGAAAAAAACCTGATCCGCCTTATCGACCGCGCCCAGCGTCTGACCGGCGGAGTGTTCCCTCAAAAGAACTTTGACGCTTTCAGGAACGCCGTGAGCGATCCCGAAAACGTGTGGTCGCATTTTGCGCGCAGCATGCTCGACACCGTGTCCCACGACTTGCTTAAAAAGCTGCTTCTCTCATTCGGGCTCGGCACATATACCGGCACAAAGGCCGTGAGAGCGAACCGCGTCAAGTACGGCTGTAATATCCCTTACATCATCCTTCTCGATCCGACAAGCGCCTGCAACAAAAACTGCAAGGGCTGCTGGTCGGCGGAATACGGCCATAAATACAATCTCACCTACGACGAGATGGACGACATAGTAAACCAGGGCGTAAAGCTCGGCACCCATCTCTATATGCTGACGGGCGGCGAGCCGCTCATCCGTAAAAACGATATTTTGAAGCTCTGCGCGGCGCATCCCGACTGTATGTTTTTGGCATACACCAACGCAACGCTCGTCGACGAAAAATTCATTGAAGAGATGAACTCTCTCGGAAACCTTTCGCTTGCCTTAAGCATCGAAGGCACCGAGGAGACAAACGACAGCCGTCGCGGAGAGGGAAGCTATAAAACTACGATAGAGGTCATGGAGCTGTTAAAGGCTCACAAGAGCTTTTTCGGCATTTCCGTCTGTTATACCTCCGCTAATGTCCCCGAGGTAACAAGCGACGAATTCATGGATAAAATGATAGAAGGCGGCGCGAAATTCGGTCTTTATTTCAACTATATGCCGATAGGCAGCGACGCCGTCGTGTCGCTCATCCCCTCGCCCGAACAGAGAAAATATATGTATAAATGGGTACGCAAAACGCGTAACGGTAAGACCGGCAAGCCCATGTTCGTCATGGATTTCCAGGACGACGGCGAATATGTCGGCGGCTGTATCGCGGGCGGAAGAAATTATTTCCACATAAACTCAAACGGCGATATCGAGCCTTGCGTATTCGTTCACTATTCCGATTCAAATATAAGGAGCGATACACTTTTAGACGCGCTCAAAAAACCGCTCTTTATGGCTTATTACCGCAATCAGCCGTTTAACGACAACCACTTAAGGCCTTGTCCCCTTCTCGAAAATCCGGACAGGCTCCGCAAAATGATCTCGGAGACGGGAGCGAGATCGACCGATCTTTTGGCTCCGGAGGACGTAGAAACGCTCTGTTCCCGCTGTGACAGGTTTGCCGCGGAGTGGGCGCCCGTCGCAAAGGAGCTTTGGAATACGACTCCGCATCCCGATCCCAAAACGCAGTATTACAGAGATACGCCCGAGGGAAAGGCAAGAAACAGCGGTTATTAAAAACAGTTATGATCTCGGATCCGGGCCGTCAAGAGAGGTAGTGGGCTTCATGCGCAAAATTATGACGAAAGAAAAGATCGCTCTGCTCCTTTCCGCCGTCGTGTTTATGATGCCGTGGATTTTGGTGTGCGTGCGGTGGATGCTGCCGATCGGTCTGTTCGGCCTTATATTGTTGGTTTTGCTGCTCCGAAACACCGATTACGGCGTCGAACAGCTTCGAGGCTCTTTCCGCGTCCCGTATGTCGTGCTCGGCCTCTTAGTAAACGGATGGATCGCAAGGGACTTCTTTGACGCGTTCGTTTCCGCTTTTTTAACCTCCCATCTGCTGAACAGGATCTTTGCGCTCATCCCGTTTTTACATATTTCCCCAAAAATCGCGTCTGCCGCCTTATGCGTCGTATTCGCTTTGTTGTCACTGCCATTTACATGTAATCTGATCCGGTTGTTCTTTGCCGATCTGACGCCAACGTTTTCGCGCGCGATAAAGCAGTTCTTCAGTAGTCAGGGAATGCGGCGCTTTTGGAAATCAGCAGCAAAGTCCGCATGCATTCTGCTCATAGGCATAACGCTCGGACTTGGCTTACTGACGGCTGTTTTTCAGATTCCCACGGAGCGCATTGATCGTAACGTGCGATCGTCTGCCGCCGTTCTGGCGCGGGAGGACGTATATCCGACCGTCTCCTCGAACCGTAAGCTCGATAATTTTACGGATTCGGTCATGCTGCTTAATGCCGCGGATGATACTGAGGCAAGTGCCCTGAAAAAAGCCGTGATGGTTTACCGCGGCACGACAACGGCACAAAACGGCCAATCGTCTTATGACAGCCTTGTCGATCATTATATCGGCGGGGAAGCGTTCGCGGAAAAGAAGACCTATGCGCGCTACTGGCATGGGTATCTCGTTTTTTTGAAGCCGCTGCTTTTGGTGATGGACTATTCCGCGATCCGTATCCTGAACGGCGCAGTACAGGGGCTTTTGACGCTCATCGTGATCGTTTCGCTTTTGCGTAAAAGGCTTTACTGCCCGGCTGTATCGTTCCTTCTTATGTATGCGGCGATATCGCCGATCCTGCTGTTAAAGAGCCTTCAGTTTTCAAGCTGTTATTATCTGCTCATGCTCGGGTGTCTTGTGATCCTTTGGCTCCCTGAGAGATCGGAAAACGATAAAAAGTATTTGTACGCATTTCTCTGTATCGGGATCGCTACGGCGTATTTCGATTTTTTGACCTATCCGGTCGCGACGTTCGGCATTCCCGCCGCGGTGTATATCTGCCTGAAAAGAGCCTCCGGCGAAAAGCACAAGCTGTGGGAGCTTTGTCATACGTTTGCTTTCTGGGGCGTCGGCTATGCCGGCATGTGGGGAAGCAAGTGGCTATTGGGCACGATGCTTTACGGCAAAGAGATCATGTCCGACGCGCTTCAAACGATCTCGTTTCGCACATCCAATTTTAACGAGGGAGAAGTGCTTTACTGGAACAACTGCGTGATCCAAACCTTTAAGAAGTTTTTTTCGACGCCGATGAGTCTGATTTTGTTCGTTGTTCTCGTCCTTTGGATCGTTCGCTATGTGATGAAATGCCGCCGTGATCCGCGTCTTTTGAAGCGGGATATCCGTTTAGTACCGGAATATCTCTTTATAGCTCTGCTCCCCTTCGCGTGGTTTGCGGTGATGCTTAATCACTCGACCGTCCATCTGCAGCTTTCGAGCAAGGAATATATCACGTCGGTATTTGCCGTCCTATGTATGTTCGGCGAATTACAGAAAAGACAAAACGCGAAAAGCCCGAAAGAAAAAAACGACACGGGACCTCAAAGCATGTGAAAGGCGTCGTATCAAAACAGACGTGCTCTGCAAATAAACATGTGAGATAACATAATAAAAAACTTAATAACGACAGGGGTGCCTTAAAAGGCTGAGAACATACCCTTTGACCTGATGCGGATAATGCCGACGTAGGAAGATCATTGCTGAAATCAGCATCGGTTTTCTGCCGGTGCTGTTATTTTTTTTAAAGGAGAGATTTTTATGAAAACGATTTCAAGAGAAAACAAGACACAACGACTTGCCTTGAGCGGACTTCTGATAGCGCTCGCCGTTATCCTTTCGCTTATCAAGATACTTCAGCTGCCGTACGGCGGCTCGATAACGCTCTTCGGCATGGTTCCCGTAATGCTCCTCGGCTACATGTACGGCGTCGGCTGGGGGCTTCTGAGCGGCTTTGTTTTCGGGATCATCAGAGCGATACTCGGCGTGACTGTCTCATCCGCGCTCGCAGGCCAGTCGGTCTGGGGAGCCATCGGAGTGATCGCGCTCGATTACCTCGTTGCGTTCACCGTTCTCGGCACGGCGGGCATTTTCAGAAAAACGATCAAAAACCCGATCGTATCATTCCCTCTCGGCTGTGTCGTCGCCTCCCTTTTAAGGCTCGCGGCTCACTTCTTTTCCGGACTTATCCTTTTCGGACAGTGGGCGGAATGGTATTTCACGCAGGAAAACTTCCCCGCTTTCGGACAGACGATACTTGAAAAATATTCCGGCTGGGGACTTTCGGCAATTTATTCGATCATCTACAACGCCTCGTTTATGATACCCGAGCTTATACTCAGCGTTATCGCCGCGGTAATTCTCATGAGCGTAAAGCCGATCAGAAAGATCTGCGCGGAGTAAATATACATAATAAGAAAAGAAGCTTTTCCTCCGAAGTTCACGGAAGAAAAGCTTTTTTTGTTTTTATCTGTTTGTCGTTCGTATCACACGTCCGCCTTGATACCGCCCCTAAACGACTTATAGGCGGCTGTCATCATCTTGGTAAGCTCCACCGCTTCGTCGATCCCGAAAAGGGTGTTGTCGCTGTCGTTTACTATACTGTCTATCCAGTAATTTATCGGCGACGGGACGTAATAATGCGGAAGCTCGGCAGTTACCCACTTCCTGTCGGTGTCGGAGATACTGCAATACTCGACCGTACCGTCCGTCACTCTCGCCGCGCCCTCCGTGCCGCTTATATCGAATTCGTACCTGTCACAGCGCGAGACAAAGCCCGTCTCCGAAACTCCTATCGCTCCGTTTTGGAATTCTATAAGACACACCGCGTTGTCCTCGACGGGTCTGTCCGTGATGTTTGTAAATACAGACTGGATATTAAGCGGCTTTCCGAGGAACCAATTCAGAAGATACATCGAATGGGCGCCGAGATCCATCATGGCGCCGCCGCCGCACTGCTTCGGATCGTAAAAATGAGGCGGGAGCCAGTTGTCGATACTTCCGGAATGGCAGTTGCGGAGCCTCGCGTATGTTATCCTGCCGAGCTTTCCGTCGTCGACAAGCTTTTTAACGAAGTTGAGCGTGTCGCCGCACTTGTGGGGAAATGAGATGGTGAAATGTATCTTTCCGTCCTTTATCGCCTTCGCCGCCTTTTCGGCGTCCTCGTTTTTGAGCGTCAGCACCTTTTCGGTAAAGATATGCTTGCCCGCCTTCGCCGCCTTAAGGATGAGCTTTGCGTGCATGTCGGTCGGCGACACTATCGCCACGGCGTCGATCTCGGGATCCTTCAGAACGTCGTCGTAGTTTTTAATAAATTTACATCCGAGCTCCTCTGCCCATTCCTTCCCGCGCTTTTCGTCCTCGTCCCATACGGCAGTAACTCTCGCGTTTTCGTTTTCGTTGATCTCCCTCGCGTAACCCTTGGCATGAACGTGCCAACCGCTTATCATTGCAACATTGACCATATTTACTCTCCCTTTATCTTAATTTAACATTCTGTTATACGTCGGTCACTCTCTGAATTTAAAGCCCTTTCCGAGGATCTCGCCCGCCTCGGTTATAATGGTAAACGTCTTGTCGTCGACTTGTTTTATTATCTTATTTATCCTTGCGACCTCGCTGTCACGGACGGCGACTATAAGCATGTTTTTCGACTCGCCCGTATACCCGCCCTTGACGGGAAGCACGGTCACTCCGCGCGGAGTCTGACTTGTTATCGCTTCGCTCATCTCATCCGCCTTGTCGGTAACTATCATGAGCATTTTTCCCTTATTTATACCGTAAAGTATATAATCGAGAACGCTCGTGCTGAGAAGCAGTACAACGACGGCGTACATCGCGCTTTCGATCGCCGCGACCTCTTTTCTGTACGCCGCGGCGGAGATCACGACCGTAACGAGGTTTGAGACGAGGATCACTCTGCCCATCGAAAAATGAGGCCATTTGACCCTGACGAGACGGCCTATGATATCAGTTCCTCCCGACGTCGCTCCGCGCATCAGTATAAGCGCAAGCCCCACGCCCTGAAGGATGCCGCAAAACAAGGCGGCAAGCATCCTGTCGCCGGTATAGGCGGGCAGAAGTCCCGCGAGCGAGTCGAGAGCGAGCGACATCAGCGCCACGACCCAGACGGTCTTGAACACGAACACCTTCCCTACGAATATCAGCGCCAAGATGAGAAGAGGTACGTTGAGACAAAAGTTAGCGGCGCCGACCGGAAAGCCCGTCAGATAATTTATGACGACGGAAAGACCGGTCATGCCGCTGAGAGCTATCTTGTTTGAGACGGCAAACATATTTATCCCGACGGAATATATTATCCCGCCGGCTATCCAAAGGATATTGTCGATAATAAATTCCTTTACCTGAGAGCCGGTCGGCTTTTTGAGCTTAGTTTTATCCATCTGTTTCGCCGTTCCTTTTGTCGAAAGCATCGCATATCAGACCGAACAGTTCTTTGAGACGTTCCGTCTCGTTTTTTAAATAGAGATAACCGAAAAGCGTTTCCAGACCCGTCGCGAGGTGATAGTCCCTCTCTGTCGCATACTTCGGCGTATGGGATGTATGAGCGTTCCTGCCGCGCTTTAAGACGGATATCTCCTCGTCCGTCAGCAGTCCCGCGTCCCAGACGTCCTTTATCGCCTCGGCCTGCGCCTTTGCGCAAACTCTTTGGGCGGCGAGGTTATGAAGCTTTTTTGACGGGCGGTTGGCCTCGCGCACAAGCATCTCGCGGACAAAAAGATCGAAGACGGTGTCGCCGATAAACGCGAGCGCAGGAGGGCTGAGCAGTCCCGGCTCGAAGCTTTTATCAGCGTCAGTCGACGAATTCAAATTCAAGATCATAGACGGATACCGTATCCCCTTCATGTATTCCGCGCTCCCTGAGAGCGTCTATTATCCCGCTTGACTGGAGCACTCTTTGAAAATACTGGAGCGATTCGTAGTCGTCAAGGTCTGTCCTGCAAAGTATCTTAAACAGCCACGGCGCTTCGACGAAATAAACTCCGTCGTGTTCCGTAACAGTAAAGCCGGAATCCTTCTTTTTTTCAAATATCTCGCGCGGTATGTCCTCGGAGTCGTATCTTTTTATCGGCGGGAGCTTTGAAAGCTTTTCGGCCACGGCGTTTATGACCTCGCGCGTGCCCTCCGAGATCGGCGCGCACATCGTATAAAACTCAAGCCCTTTGTCCTCGATATATTTTCTCAGCCTCGCCACCTGTTCGTCCGTCGCCATATCTATTTTATTGGCGACGACTATCTGCGGCTTTTCGGAAAGCTCCGCGTTGAATTTTTTAAGCTCGGTATTGAGCGTTTCAAAATCCTCAATGGGGTCTCTCCCCTCTATCCCCGACGCGTCGAGGATATGGACGAGCATACGGCATCTCTCGACATGCCTTAAAAATTCATGTCCCAAGCCGACGCCCTCGCTCGCGCCCTCGATTATTCCGGGAATGTCCGCCATGACGAACGAGCTTCCCTCGCCGAGCCTCACGACGCCCAGCACGGGCACTATTGTTGTGAAGTGGTAGTCGGCGATTATGGGCTTCGCCTCGGAAACGACGGAGATGAGCGTCGACTTGCCGACGTTAGGATATCCCAAAAGTCCGACGTCCGCGAGGAGCTTAAGTTCGAGTCTGACCTCCCATTCCTCGCCGGGCGTTCCGTTCTTCGCAAACCTCGGCGTCTGGCGCGTCGGCGTCGCGAAATGCCTGTTGCCCCAGCCGCCTCTGCCGCCCTTTGCGGCGATAAACGGCTCGTCGGACGATACGTCGGCCATCACGGCTCCGCTCTCGACCTCGCGTATTATCGTACCGCGCGGGACCTTGATTATAAGGTCGGCTCCCTTTTTGCCGTTTTTGTTTCCGGACATGCCCTTTTCGCCGTTCGGCGCCTTATACTTCCGCTTATACCTGAAATCCGAAAGAGTGGCAAGACTGTCGTCGGCGACAAAAACCACGTTTCCGCCGCGCCCTCCGTCGCCGCCGTCGGGGCCTCCCGACGCGACAAATTTTTCACGGTGAAACGCGACTGCTCCGTCGCCGCCGTCTCCTGCCTTTATTTTTATTTCGGCGATATCAACAAACATAATTATTATCCCTTTTCTTAAAGATATTCCCTTAATTCCGCGAGATCTTTTACGGCTACGCTCGCTTTAATATCGGAAGCGGCGTACATTTCGGGCGTCGTGACTCCGCTGTAAACGAGCGCGCACGGGATACCGTGGTTTTCTCCGATCGCGATATCCGTTTCGAGCCTGTCGCCGACAAAGGCGATCTCGCTTCTTCTGCATGAAAGGGCGTCGGTGATATAGTCGACCGTTTCGGTCATCGGCTTTCCCGTCACGAGCGGTCGTTTTCCCGTCGAGGCGGCAAAAAGCTCTATCATCGAGCCGGTGTCCGGCATAAATCCGTTTAACATCGGACAGTTTTTATCGGGGTGGGTAGCTATATATAAGGCGCCCTCCGCAATGAAATTGGCGGCCTTGTATATCCTTTCGTATGTAAGATCGGTATCGAAGCCGAGAACGACGATATCGGGCGACGTGTCGGTAAGCTTTATCCCGTTTCTTTCAAAGCAGTCGTAAAGATTTTTGTTGCCGAGAAGGTATACGCTTTTTCCGGGATATGTCTTGTTGAGGTATGTCGCCGTGACCTGTGACGAAACGATTATCATATCCTCCGTTGCGTCAAAGCCCATTTTAATAAGCTTATCACAGCAGACCTTTTCGCTGTTTGAGGAGTTGTTTGTAAAAAATCGGAAATCCCTTCCCGTTTCCCTCAGCTTTTCGATAAATTTATCGGAGCCGTCGATAAGCTTGTTTCCGAGGTAAAACGTCCCGTCCATGTCGATTATAAAATATTTTGTTTCGGCAAAAATGCTTTTGTCAACCATCTCTGATCCTTCTTTTATCCGTAGTTAAACATATAATATCATGTTATTGTCAAAGTTTCAAATATTTTTGACGATTTTAAGACAATATTTCCTAAATACTTGACAAAACGGCACACTATCCTTATTATATAATAAACAGGAGATGATATAAATGGAAGATCGCTTCCAACAGCTTGCTAATAATCTGAGAAAGCTCCGCAAATCAACGCCCTATTCACAGCAAAATGTCGCCGAATTTCTCGGCGTGACGCGCTCGACATATACATATTACGAATCCGGCAGGGTCGTACCGAGCATACGCGTAATAGCGTCCCTTTCAAGGCTTTACCGTGTAAAGGTCGAGGAGATCATACCCTTTAAATGCTTCGGCAGCGACGAAATGGTTTTCAATACCGAAACGGAAGACCCGATGCCTTTCGACGTCGAAACGTTCAAGGGCTTCAACATGCTCAGCCAAAGCGAACAAAGTCTCATTATGATGTTCAGAGCGTCCGAGGATAAAGCAAAATTCTATAATGATGTAAAGAAAATATCCGAAGAAGCGCCGAAATAAGCCGCGCATTAAAACGCGGGCAGACATTCGGCTCGCCCTCATTAAAAAATGCCCTTTATATGCATAACGCATATCGAGGGCTTTTTTATATACTTTCGGTTTTTTATCCGTACATATTGTTTACGGACATATAGTCGTAGATCTGTTTGCCGTGCTCCTGCTCTTCCTTTTGGATATGGTTCAGCGCGTTCCTGACGTTTTCATCCCTGAATTCAAATATGCATGAATCGTACAGCGACGACGCGTGCTTTTCGGACGCCAGAAGATCGGAGCAAAGAAAGCAGTCTGCGCTCTTGTCGGAGTTTTCCGCCGCTCCGTAAAATGCGCTGAACGTCGCTGTCGGCTGTTTTTGTCCGCCCGGCTGAGGGACTGTGCCGCCCTCTATCTTGGTCAGCGTATCAAGATGTCCGCGCTCGACCTCGGCAAAACGGTTAAAAAGCGTTTTAAGCTGAGCGTCGATCGCCGCCGCGGAATGCTTCGAGTATTTTTCGGCGCAAACCTTTTCCTGTTCCTTGAGTTCCTTTAAAAGACCTGTTTCCTTTTGTGTGAACTGCATTATTATCACCTCAAAAGAAGTATTGCCGAAAACAGCCCGGTTATTCAAAGCCTTGCCGTATAAAAACGAGCAGACAGCGTAAAATCATCCACGTTGTCTGCTCGATGTTTTTATAATCTTTTTATCAGTTATCCGCCCACTCTTTCAGTCAACAATAATCTCGCCGTATGTGTTGGGCGTCATGAGCGCGGCATTGGCCTCGTCCGTGTCGATATGCATCGCGAGCGCGTACTTCGGGCTGACTCTTACGACGACGTCGCCGAAAATGAGCGAACGCTCGGGAGACTTGACTTTAACGCTGACGATCTGTTTGTCGTGTATGCCGTATTTCTCGGCGTCCTCCGGAGTCGCGTGGATGTGGCGCTTTGCGATGATGACGCCGCATGACAGCTCAACCTCACCCTTCGGCCCGACGAGCTTGCATGGAGCGCTGCCTGCTACGTCTCCGCTCTCGCGGACGGGAGCGTCAACGCCTATCGTGCGCGCGTCCGACGCGGAAAGCTCGATCTGAGTTTCCGGTCTTATCGGTCCTAAGATCGAAACAGCGGGAAAGCTCTTTTTAGGTCCGATGACCTGAACTCTCTCTTCACAGGCAAACTGTCCGGGCTGGGAGAGATCCTTTTTCTTTGTAAGCTCATATCCCTCGCCGAAAAGCGTATCGAGAACTTCTCTCGTAACGTGAACGTGTCTTGCGGATGTTTCCATTAAAACAGGTCTTTCCATCAATATATACTTCCTTTCAATTTGAAATAATTACCACTTGACGTCAAAATCGGTCTCTGTCGCGAAAACCATCGAAATATCTACGCCGAGAGCCGTAAGATAGAGTCCCCAGGGCATATAGAAGTTGGCGTGCGTCACATGTCCCGTCGCTTTGTCGACCTTTATGACCGCCTTACAGCCGCTGTTGCCGGTCTTGACGTTTTTGATGAGCGCCTTGGCGGGTCCTGCGTTGTCGGTGATCGCCTTGGTATTGACAACGGAAAACGCCTTTCCGTTATGACCGATGCCCATTCCCGTATTTTCGCTCGGAGCGTCGTCCTCTGTGTATATCGTTATCGTATAAACGTCGTTCTCTTCGGTGCATGTTGCGCTTTTTACGTCGTTTGCGGTAAGCTTGCTGCTCCAATCCGTCTTTTCGACGGGGAAATATCTGTTTTTATCTTCTCTTGACGACATGACTCTGCCCGCGGATGCCGCGACCTCTCCCATGTTGTTTGAGATGAGCTTGTTTGCCATTCCCGCAAGGGACGCCGCTTTTCCGAGCTCAAGTTCGCTGACCTGGGAAACGCGCTCATAATTTTCGACGATCTGTTTTGAATCGGGCTTTACGGCGTTTATGGCTTCGTTATAGTATTTTACGATCTCGGCCTTTGTTGAGGGTATCTTTTCCGCCGCCTCGGTCGTCTCGGTCTCCGTTTCTTTTTCGGTCGGCGCCTCTGTCGTTTCGGCCACGGTCGTTTCGGGCTCCGTCGTCTCGGCTTCTGTCGCCGCTTCCGTCGTTTCGGGTATTGCCTCAGCCTCATCCGCCGACGCGGCAGACTCCGTAATATCCTGTACCGTCTCGCTCACATTCTCGTTTTCACCTTTTCCGCCGCACGCGGCAAAAGAGATAACCGTCGAAACGGCAAGCACAAGCGCAAGGACCTTTAAAAGCGTATTTTTCATATCTTTTCTCCTCCCAATAAATCATCACGGTTTACAGCTTTGTATTATAAATTATACCGTCACAAAAATCAATGCCCTAAAAAGAATTCAGAATATAATTTTATCCGACCGCCGAAATTTCCGTACCGTCCTCGCCGGTGCTGCTCTCGTCCGCCGTTCCGGCGCTCGTCGTCGCCGCCCTCAGAGCCGACGTCGTCTGTACCGCCATGCCGGTCTGACGTTCCTGTGTCTCGGTAACGGCCGCAGTCGTCGCGGTATCTGTCGTCGGAACAGCCGTCGTCTGAGTGCGCGCGGTATCCTCGGACACGGTCGTCTGCAGCGCGCCTATGTGGTAATTGTCGCCGTCCTCGCGGAGAGTAATCTTCATGAATTTTCCCGGCTCGGGAGCCTCGTATACTCCCTTGTCGTTCTTATCCTTTTTTATAAGCTGAGCCCATTCCGTCCCGCCTATATAACCGACGGTAAGAACTATTGACGAACCTGTCTTTTTAATGTCGTATATTTTCGGAGTGTATGTCGGGTCGACGCTCGTTATCGGGATGACATACGCTTTTTTCTGCGAATTATATAAAACGTTATAGAACGAGTTTTCGACCGCCATATGGACAAGCTTTACCTCCTTGCCGAAAAGCTTTATAAAATACTTTTCGACCTCGTCCTGCGGCACGAGAAGTCCCGTCACCTCGCCCTCATAGAGCGGATAGTTGTTGTCGCTGTTCTGGATAAGCGAGCCTATGGCCGCGTCAAGAAGATCGATGCTGTTCGCGCTGTTTATATCGTCGAACGGCTCCGGATCGACGACGACGAACGGCTCGAGGAATTTTTCGTATTCGGCTATCTTCTTGCTGTCGCCCACCATGGTCGACGCCTTTTCCATACCGATCGTAACGGCCTTGTATGCTCCGAAAACGGCAAAGCCGACAATGATAAGCCCCAAAAGGAACGCGCCGAAATGGCCTTTTTTCTTAGGTCTTCTTTTACTCATAAGAAATATCCTTTCCTATAAAACTCAAAGTTATCTAACCTGTCCCGAGCCTAAGACGATAAATTTTTCGCTCGTCAGCTTGTCAAGTCCGACAGGGCCTCTTGCGTGAAGCTTTTGGGTGGATATGCCGATCTCCGCTCCGAATCCGAATTCGCCGCCGTCGGTAAATCTCGTCGACGCGTTCACATAGACAGCCGCGGCGTCGACCTCCGACGTGAATTTTTTGGCGGACGCGTAATTGTCGGTAACTATCGCCTCGCTGTGTCCCGTGCCGTATTTCGCTATATGAGCTATAGCTTCGTCGATATCGCCGACCGTCTTCACGGAGATTATATAATCGAGATATTCCCTTCCCCAGTCGTCATCCGATGCGGGTACGGCGTCCTTTAAGACAGCGCATACTGCTTCGTCGCCGCGTATCTCGACGTTTTTTTCGTCGAGACGCGCCTTAATGAGCGGCAGCGCCTTCTCAGCAATATCTTTATGTATAATAAGACTTTCACATGCGTTACAGACCGACGGACGCGAGGTCTTTGCGTTAAAAACTATATTTGCCGCCATGTCGACGTCGGCGAATTTATCGACATAAACGTGGCAGTTTCCGACGCCCGTCTGGATCACCGGCACCGACGCTCCCTTTACGACGGCGTTTATCAGTCTCGCGCCGCCTCGCGGTATAAGAAGGTCGATATATTCGTTCATTTTCATCAGCTCATTCACGCCCTCGTGAGATGTGTCCGTGACGAACTGTATACAGTCCTCGGGAAGTCCCGCTTCGGCGATCGCTCCGCGCATGACGTCGGATATGGCCTTGTTTGAACTGAGCGCTTCCTTACCGCCCCTCAATATGACCGCGTTGCCCGCTTTAAGACAGAGGGCAGCCGCGTCCGAGGTGACGTTTGGTCTTGCCTCGAAAATAACGGCGATAACTCCTATCGGAACGCTGACCTTTTGTATGTCGAGCCCGTTGGGACGCTTTTCTCCCCAAAGCACCTTGCCTACGGGATCGGCGGCCGCCGCGACGTCCTCGGCGCCCTTTGCCATCGACTCTATACGCGCCTTTGTCAGAGACAGCCTGTCGATAAGCGACTCGGACATCCCGTTTTCTCTTCCTCTTTTAACGTCCTCGCCGTTTGCGGCAATGATCATATCGCAGCTTTTGCGAAGCGCATCGGCAATATTTTTCAAAGCCCTGTTTTTAAGATCAGTTCCCGCCGAGGCAAGCTTTTTTTCTGCCGTAACGGCGTTAAAACCGAGCGTTTCCAAATATGTCATAATAATTCCTCCCTTATTTTGCCTTGAACACCGTTCCGACGTGGCGTCCCTCAAGAAGCTTATATATATCCTCGGGCGTCGATCCGTTCATAACGACCGTATCTATGCCCGCTTCCGTCGCAAGCTTCGCGGCGGTTATCTTTGTCGCCATACCGCCCGTGCCGCAATGCGAAGTGCTTTTGCCCGCGGCGTTTTCGATCTCGCCGTCGATATTTTCAACGACGGGGATCAGCACGGCGTTGTCGTCCTCCTCGGGATTAGCGGTGAACATACCGTCGATGTCGGACAGTATAATGAGCGCGTCGGCTCGGACAAGCTTTGCGACATGCGCCGAAAGATTGTCGTTGTCGCCGTATACGACCTCGTCGACCGCTACGCTGTCGTTTTCGTTTATTATCGGGATGGCGTTGTATTTGAAAAGCCTTTCAAACGCGTTTGTGAGGTTTTGGCGGCACTCGTCGTCGTCGATATCCCTTTTTGTCAGAAGGAGCTGTCCCGTTATGTTGCCGTATTCTCCGAAAAATTTATCATAAAGGAACATAAGCTCGCATTGACCTACCGTCGCCGCCGCCTGTCTTCCGGGAGTGTCCTTCGGACGTTCGCTCAGTCCGAGCTTGACAGCTCCGATGCTTATCGCCGCCGAGGTCACCAATACGACCTGGATCCCGGAATTCTGGATATCCGACAACACCTCGGCGATGGCCTTTATAGCGCGGATATTCGCCTTACCCGTTTTATACGTGAGCGTCGACGTACCCACCTTGAAAACTATTCTTTTCGCATCCTTGAGCATGATCTTCACCTTGTTTAAACATAGATTTGGAATTTATATTTTATCTTCCCGAAGGAAAGAGTGTCTCCGTTTTCGAGGATCGTTTTTGACTCTATCCGCCTGCCGTTCACGAAAATGCCGGTTTTGGAATATGTGTCGATCACCGTCCAGCCCTTGCGCCGCCTCGCTATCACTCCGTGGAACCTCGAAACGGACATGTCCTGCGCCACGACGTCGCATGCCGTGCTTCGCCCGACGGCGTTTTCCCAATGGGTAAGCGGTATCACTTCACCCGTCTTTGTTTCGACAAGTCCCGCTTCGCCGGGAGATGAGAATTTATATTTCAAAAGAGAATACGAGCAAAAGACAAGTATCAAAACGCCGACGGCGGGAAGCACATATCTCGACGCGGACGAAATCACATCGAAAAGATCCTCCACAAACGTCGCCTCCCATCATTCTCTCAACATTAAAAATCGCTATTCAAAATATTGTATCACAAATAAACGCTAAAAACAACAGAAAAATAGTCAAAATTCTTCAATATTAAAATGTGCGGAAGAAATATTTCCCGATAAAAACATCAGATTACAAATAATTACAATGTGTCGAAATGTGTTGACTTTACGGGAGTAAAGTAGTAAAATTTACTTTTGCCAGAATATTTGTTGGAGTGCTTCTTTCGGATGAAAAAAATGTACGTTTTAAAAAACTTCATAGTGAGCCTCGTGTTCGTCGCGGTAGTTATGACGCCCCTGTTCATCATAATGCCGCACGCCGAAAGATCCTATTCCGTAAAGGCATCATCCTCGCGCGAAGCGCTGGAATCCCTCGAAAACGAAAGCATCAGCCTTATCGAAGAAAGCCTCTCCGAAGCCGAGATAGTTTATAACGACGAAAGCGTCACCGACCCCGTCGTCTATATCGAGATAACGACTACGACAAAGCTCCGTAAACGAACGACGACTACCGAAAAAAAAGACGCCGTGACGAGCGAAGCTCCGTCCGAAACCACGACCAAAACAGCGACGGAAACCTCTTCCGAGCCTACGACGGAAAAGACGTACGAAAATCCGTTCAAAATAAAGATCCCGAAAATAACGATCCCCAATTTAACGATCACAAAAGCTCCGAAGAATCAAAAATATTCTCCGGACGACCCGCTGAAGGATACGTCGTGCTTCGACAACTCCGCGTTTATCGGTAACTCCCAGGCGCAGGCGCTGATGTCATACGGGCTTATCCCCAACGCCGATTTCTTTACAAAGATCGGACTTTCCGTCGAACAGGCGCTCTATCCCAAAACGTCCGCCGAAAATGTTCTTGCCAATTTAAACGGCAAGCATTACGACAAGATATTCTTTGTTTTCGGAGAAAATGAGCTCGGATGGCCTTATCCGGATACATTTGTAAAATATTACGGAAAGATCCTTGACAAGGCTCACGAAAAGGTCCCCTCCGCCGACCTTTATATCGTCTCGATCTTCCCCGTTGCAGACTCGGTCTCAAAGAAAAACACAAACGGAGTGACCAACGAAAACGTGAGGCTTTTCAACCAAAAGCTTAAAGAGCTTGCCGACAGCAGGAAAGGCGTATATTTCCTTAACGTCTATGAGGCGCTCGCCGACGAAAACGGCGCTCTGCCCGAGGACATCGCCGCCGACGGCATCCATTTCGGAATAAAATACTGCCGTATGTGGGTCAATTACATGATAGATCACGTTAAATAATATTATGAGGTGTGAAAAATGAAAAAAACAGCTTGTCTCCTTCTCGCCGCCATGTTCCTTTTCCTCTTCTTCGGCTGCGGAAAAGGCGGAGCGGACAGCGCCGACGCAACGGCTTCCGACGCCCCGCTGACCGCAAGAGATATCGCCGACAGGATCTTTGCCGGCGTTAAATTCGACGACACATTGACAGCTGCTCCGGAGAGCTCCGCCATGTCGGTCTACAGGCTTACCGGTTATACGGGCGACTGCGCCTACTTCGTCAGCACCATGGCTACTCCCGAGGAGATAGCCGTATTCAAGACAGATGAAAATCACGATGTCGCGAAGCTCAAGGACGCGGCTCAAAATCGTATCGAGCTTCAGATCGACAATTATTCGAGCTACGCCCCGAAAGAGGTCCCGAAGCTTGAAAACGCCGTGATATATACCGGCGAAGACGTTGTTGTCGTCTGTGTTTCCGCCGACAACAAAACAGCCGATTCGCTCATAAAAGGGTTGTTCTGAGCATACGATTTTTATGGATGATCGTAATTCGGTAAAAAACAATATTGCGGCAGCGATCGCCTTCTGTATATTTTTGGCGGTCGTACCGCTTTTTTTGATTTTTTTGCCCGATAAGGATTTTTCGGGCGCCGAAAAGCGCGTATTGTCACAGCGTCCCGAGCTTTCGCTCGGATCGGCGCTCGACGGGAGCTTCGAGAGCGACGTCGAAAAATATATCCAGGATCAAATACCGCTCAGAAACGCCTTTGTCGGCATAGGCTCATATTTCGACAGGCTTATCGGCAAAAACGGCGCCGACGGGATAATAAGCGGAAAAGACGGATATCTTTTCAATACACCCGTCGTGTTTAACAAAGACAGCCTCGATATCAACCTCTCGCTTTTAAACAACTTCTCCGACAATGTAAAAACCGACAACTATATTATGATAGTCCCGTCGGCGGGATATATGCTCGAAGATAAGCTTCCCGCCGTCCATGAGACATACCGCGACAAGGAGATACTCGACTATATAAGCGACTCCGTCCTCGGCAAATACGCATTTGTCGATATAACCGACGCTCTCTCAAGGTCGTCCGAAACAAATCAGATCTTCTATCGTACCGATCACCATTGGACGAGCGCCGGAGCCTACGCCGCCTACCGCGAATTTGCCGGGCACGCCGGCTATGACGCTTTGAGCGAAGACATGTTCGTTAAGGAATATATCGACGGTTTTCACGGAACGACATATTCAAAGTCCGCTCTTTGGTTCAAAAAGCCCGACAGGATGGAGCTGTGGACATATCCCGAAAGCGATATAACGGTAAAAATAACCGATATCGGAAGCGAAAAGACAACGACGTCCGACAGCTTGTTTTTCAAGGACGGACTCGAAAAATACGACATGTACCCCGTCTATCTCGACGGAAATCACAGCCTTACCGAAATAACGAACGACAGCGTAAAAGACGGAACGCTGCTTATTATAAAGGACTCATACGCAAATACCTTGGCGACGCTGCTCGCCGACAGCTTCCATCGCGTTTTGATGGTCGATTTAAGATATTACCGCACCGAAAGCGTGTCGGGCCTTATTGAAGAATACGGCGTCGATAAACTGCTCGTACTCTACGGGATCGATAATATCATAAACGATACAAACTTAATTTGGCTGAAATGAGGAATGAAGATGAGTAAAACGGTACAACATGACAAGCTGCTCGATTACATGACGGACGGAATAAAATATGTCTGTCAGAATTTCAAGAGGAGAGCGCCCGGAACACAGTCCGAGAGAGACGCCCAGGACTTCTTTAAAAAAGAGCTGGAAAAATACTCCGACGAGGTTATCTCCGAGGATTTTGAGCTTCACCCCCACGCGTTTATGGGCTTTATCCCCGTCGCGGCGATATTCGTTCTTATCGCCATAGCTTTTTATTGGATCGCTCTCTTTAAGACAGGAACGGCGCCGATCGTTCTCCGCTCGGTATCTATCGTTATTTTAATGTTCAGCATGTTCATGTTCTTATACGAGTTCATGATGTACCGCGAATTTGTCGATTTTCTTTTCCCGAAAAGGGTCTCAAGAAACGTCTACGCCACAAGAAAGCCCTCGGGCGAAGTAAAGCGCAGGATCATCTTCGGCGGCCACGCCGACGCCGCGTATGAATGGACATATTCCCTTCACGGCGGACTTGCCGTGCTTTTGCCCGTTATCGTCGGCTCGATAGGCGGCATGTTCATATCCATTATATTTAATCTTTCATCCCTTATCGCCTCCTTCTGCGGAGCGGACGTCAGCTTCCACGGAGTATGGAAGGTGTTCGCGATAATCGAGCTTATCTTTATCCCGATCGCATTCGCGATAATCTTCTTTATCAACTGGAGCGTTATCGTCGACGGCGCAAATGATAACCTCACCGCATGTTATATCTCCATGGCTGTCTTGAAGGACATGGCCGATAACGACTTCCGCTTTGAAAACACCGAGGTCGGATGCCTTATCTCAGGCTCCGAGGAAGCGGGACTCCGCGGCGCGGCGGCGTTTGCGAAGCGCCATAAAAAAGAGATGCTCGACGTCGAAACGGTCTTCATCTCGCTCGACACGATGAAAGAGATCGAACAGCTTATGGTCTATACGACAGGCTGTACGGGAACCGTACATGACTGCGAGGCTGTCGGCGATCTTCTCCACGACGCGGGCAAGGAAATGGGCGTCGAGATGCCGAGAGCCGGACTTTATCCCGGCGCGGTCGACGCAGAGGCGTTCTCACGCTGCGGCATCCGCTCGGCAGGCTTCTGCGGAGTGAACCACGATCCCAAAAAATACTACCATACGCGCGAGGATTCCTGGGATAATATCGATCCCGACTGTATCGATCTCTCCTTCAAGATCTGCAAAAAAACGGCTGAGATCTACGATCAAAAAGGCGGCATATCCGAATACGAGAAAAAATATCAGAAATAAAACCATCTCCAATAAAATCATCTCCATTCGGGGCTGACGCATTTTACTTTACCGGGCGGTACAAGATGTTGTACCGCCCGTATTTTTTTTGCATATTTTTTTAAAATAATTTTTTATAGGGGCTTGATTTCACGAATATTATACTTTATAATAAGGAGGAAAGTGGTAACAATAGGGTCGAATAGGAAGGTTATCCACACCTTTAGGCGGACTTCCCGGATCCGCCGGCATGATTTCCGGGCATTTTACTATCGAAGATAAGGAGGTAAACGTGATGGCAGAGCTCAAAGGTCAGTACCACCATACCCTTGACCAGAAGAACCGTCTTCTCATCCCGTCAAAGCTGAGAGATATCCTCGGCGAAACGTTTATCCTCTTTATGGCCCAAAACGGAGACAAGTGCCTTTTCGCCTATACCCTCGAGGATTGGGACGTGCTGATGGAAAAGCTCAACAGCGGCGAAACGAGCCATGAGCTTACCGCGATGCAGAGATTCGTCCACGCCTTTTCCGATACCGTCGACGTCGACAAACAAGGCAGGATCACCATAAAACAGAATTTTATGGATTTCGCCGGTCTCAGCCACAACGTATTTATCCTCGGCGCCGGCAGGCGTGTCGAGATATGGGACGAGGATGAGTGGAACAACATGATGAAGGGGATCGCCGAAAACGGAGAGCTTCCCAAGATCAACCTCGCCTTTTAACGATACGGAGTATTTTTTTCTATGGAATTCAAACATACGCCCGTACTTCTCCGTGAGACCGTCGACGCTCTGTGCGTAAAGGAAAACGGTCTTTATGTCGACTGTACCGCGGGAGGAGGCGGCCACTCCTTTGAAATACTGAAGCGCCTCGGAAACGGACTTCTTATTGATATCGACCGCGATCCCGACGCCGTACTTAATCTCACCGAGCGTTTCAAGGACGCGAAAAACGTCAGGATAGTCCACGACAACTTTTTCAATATCAAAAACATCCTTTCATCATTCACATCAAGCGGAGCGGACGGCATCCTTGCCGACCTGGGTGTGAGCTCCTTTCAGATCGATAACGCGGAACGCGGTTTTTCATTTCACACCGACGCTCCGCTTGATATGCGAATGAGCAAGGAAGGACTTTCAGCGGCGGATCTCGTAAATACCCTCCCGCAAAGCGAGCTCCAACGTATAATTTACGCCTACGGCGAAGAAAAATTTGCCCCGTCCATTTCCCGCAATATCGTCAAAGAGAGGGAAAAGGAACCGATCACGACCACTCTCCGCCTCGCCGAAATAATTTCCGCCTCTGTCCCCGCGTATGCAAGGCGCGACGGGCATCCGGCGAGAAAGACGTTTCAGGCGCTCAGGATCGAAGTAAACGGAGAGCTTCGGTCACTTGACAAGGCCGTCTGCGACATGTTCGATCTGCTTAAACCGGGCGGACGGCTCGCTGTCATAACCTTCCATTCGCTTGAGGACAGGACAGTCAAAAAATGCTTTGCCGATTTTTGTTCGGGCTGTACATGTCCTCCCGATTTCCCGGTTTGCGTCTGCGGGAAAAAGCCGAGAGGCAAGCTGCCGTTCAAGGTGATAACGGCGGGAGAAGAAGAACTAAACGAAAATCCGAGATGCCGGAGCGCAAAGCTCCGGGCGATAGAAAAATTGTAAGGGAGTGCGGAAAATGGCTGCATACAACACCAACACAGCGTATGATTATTTCGGCGCAGAGCCGGCGCGAAAAAGACGTCCCGTTGATCCGCCGGAGTCACCGCGAAGCGTTCCACACGTCGTAAGACCGAAGCCAAAAACCGATGAACAGATAAAACGCGAACTCACCTTACACGCAAAACAGATACTCAAGGTGATCGTTGTGGCGGTCGTCCTGTTCACTCTCTTCGGATCGGTCCTTTTTGAAAAGGCAAAGCTCGTCGACCTTACCATCAAAGAGGCGCAGTATACCGAGGCTCTCCAGAGAGCGGAAGCCAAAAAGGTCAGCCTCGACGCGCGGTTCAAATCGCTTATCTCGGTCGACAGCGTTGAGGAGTACGCCAGAGATAAGCTCGGTATGACAAAAAGGCAGCGCTATCAGACAAAATATTTCGTTCTTAACGGAAACGACGAGGTCGTTCTGGCAAACGGAAAGACGACGGAAAACAAGTAACCGTTAAGTTACCGCTTTGCCGTTATCCCGTATTTTGCGGGCTGATCCTTCGCCGTGACCAAATGACGAACGATCAGCCTGTAATTTTCATTTAAAGGGTCATTAAACGGCATATAAGATACATATATTTTACGGACAGACGGTGTGATACGGACACTTTTTTCAGCGAAAGGACATTTTTATGGCGGTCAAAACATCAAGACAGCGGATGTTCGACAGGTCTGCGGCGGTAACGTTTCTGATATGTGTTATCGGCGTCGGTATCTGCATCGGAGCGCTTTTCAAAATACAGATAGTCAAGGGCGAATATTACCGCGAACAGGCCGCGAGCATCCAGCTTGACGACAAGCTCGTCGCCGCAAAGCGCGGAGTGATCTACGACGCGAATATGAATCCCCTCGCCCAAAGCACATATGCAAAAAAAATATCCATCGTCCCGTCGCTCATCGGCGACGACGAGAAGCTCAGGAATATAATCGTCAACAAGCTTTCCTCGATACTCGGCATGGATAAGGAAAAGCTCCTTAAAAAATGCATGAGCACGAACCTCGGATACGAGGAAATAAAACATAACGTGGACAACGAAACGGCAGACAAGGTCCGCGAGTTCATGAAAAAGGAATATACAAAGGTCAGCGATAACGGCGCCAAAACTACGACAACGTATTCAAGCTATATCAGCATCGACCCCGACGTAAAACGATATTACTCAAACCCGTATTTCGCCTCCGCGGTTCTCGGATTTACGGGCTATGACAATACGGGAATGGCAGGGCTTGAGTCAAAGTACGACACGGACCTTTCCGGCGTACCGGGACATATCGTGACGGCAAAAAACGGCGGCGGCAAGGGCAGACAGATGCCTATAGAATACAAGAGCGTCCACGACGCCACACAGGGCAACAGCCTCGTGCTGACGATCGACGAATATATCCAAAGCTATCTTGAATCGGCTCTTTCACAGGCATATACCGACACGGGATGCGACACCATAGTCGGTATAATCATGGACAGCCATACGGGCGCGATACTCGGAATGGCGACAAGAGGCCAGGGCTATTATGACCTGTCGTCCCCTTACGCCGTCGTTGACGAGAGAGCTGCCGAAATGCTCGGAAAAGCCGCTGAAGAAAACGGTTCCGACCCCGACGAAGCCGTGATGTACGGCCAATGGAAAAACATAGCGATAAGCAGCACATACGAGCCCGGCTCCGTTTTCAAGGTGATAACGGCGTCCGCGCTTCTTGAGGAAGATCTTGTTCCCCTCGACGAAACGTACGACTGCGTCGGAAGCGCGACAGTCGCCGGCTCGCTCTATAACTGCCACAGACATTCCGGCCACGGCATCCAGACGATCAAGGACGCGCTCAAAAATTCCTGTAACCCCTTCTTTATCACGCGCGGTATCCGTCTCGGAGTGGACGGTTTCAACAAGTATTTTGAGTCGTTCGGCTTCCTCGAAAGAACGGGGATCGACCTTCCGGCGGAATCCAATTCCGTCTTTTTTGCGACAAGCAAAATGACGCTCTCAAACGTAGCCAGTGCGTCATTCGGACAGACCTTCAATATAACTCCCATCCAGATGCTGACAGCTGTGAACGCCGTCGGCAACGGCGGATATCTCGTAAAGCCCTATGTCGTAGCAAAGATGCTCGACGAGGACGGCAACGTGATAAGCGAGACAAAGCCCACCGTTAAGAGACAGGTCATCTCGAAACAGACGTCGGAGACGATGCGCGATATGATGGAAAACGTCGTCAGCACCGGCACGGGTAAAAACGCATATGTCCCCGGATACCGCGTCGCGGGAAAAACGGGAACGTCCGAAAAGGTGACGCAGACGACCGAATCCGGCATATCGTCGACCTTCTGGGCTTCGTTCGCATGCTTCGCGCCCGCAAATGATCCGGAGGTATCTATGATAATTGTAATAGATAATCCCAAGGGCGCCCACGGCGGCGGCGCGGTTGCCGCTCCCGTAGCGGGAGAGACACTCTCAAACGTCATGGAATATCTTAACGTTGAGCCGCAATATACGTCCGAGGAGCTTGAAAAGATGCAGACGACCGCCTCGAACGTCGTAGGCCTGTCTCCGTCCGAGGGAAGATCGAGACTTTCCGAGGAGGGCTTTACGGTCATCGTCAGAGGCGACGGAGACGAGGTGCTGAAACAGATACCGTCCGGCGATCAGGATGTCCCGACGGGCGGCGTCATAATCCTTTATACATCTCAGGGAGCCGAAGAAGAAACGCTTACTATGCCGGATCTTACCGGTATGACGATATTACAGGCGACGAACACCGCAAACGCCGCCGGAATAAACATAAAGATTTCGGGCAATTCTCTTCTTGAAAGCGAGCTCACCGCTTATAAACAAAGCATCGAACCCGGCAAGGAGATAAATTACGGCACCGTCGTCACGGTGTACTTTAAATCAAATATGGGAGTAACCGACTTTTAACGGTCGACGGAGGACACGTTTAATGAAACTGTCAGCGCTTTTGAAAAAAGTAAATATTCTCACGATGGGCGCGTCGCCCGACGTCGAGATAACATCCATAACCGACAATTCCGCCAAGGTCGTGCCGGGCTGTGCTTTCGTATGTATCGAGGGAAAAAGGTTTGACGGCCACACCGTCGCCGCCGAAGCGGTCAAAAACGGAGCGTCGGCAGTTATCGCGTGCCGCGATACGGGACTCGACTGTCAGGTGCTGACAAGCGACACCCGCGCGGCATACGCGCTCATGTGCTCGGCCTGGTACGGCGACCCCGCCGAAAAGCTTAAAATAATAGGCGTCACCGGAACTAACGGAAAGACTACGACCTGCTTTATTTTAAGGGAGATGCTTTCCTCCTTCGGCAAAAAGACGGGACTTATCGGAACGGTTAAAAATATGGCGGGCGAAAAAGAATTCCCCTCCTCTCTTACGACTCCCGACCCGATGGAGCTTTACTCCCTCTTTTCGATAATGGTAGAAGAGGGCTGTGAATACTGCGTTATGGAGGCGTCCTCTCAGGCGCTCGCCCAAAAAAGGCTCGAGGGCATCCGCTTCACCGCCGCGATATTCACAAATCTTACCGAGGATCACCTCGACTACCACGAGACATTTGAAAACTATGTTGCCGCCAAGCATATGCTTTTTGAAAACGCCGATCTCGCCGTCGTGAACTACGACGACGGATATATGCGCGAGATAATAAAGGACATATCCTGCCCCGTTAAAACATTTTCCGCTAAAAAGGACGAGGCGGATTATACCGCAAAAAATATCCAGGTAAAAAGCAGCGGAACGGAATATGAGCTTGTCGCCGAAGGGATGATCGGAAGAGTAAAATTCGGTATACCCGGCACCTTTTCCGTATATAATTCGATGGGCGCAATAGTCTGCCTTACCGAGCTCGGCTTCCCGTTTTCCGAGACGGTCGCCGCGTCCGCCAAAACAAAGGGCGTTCCCGGCAGGATAGAAGTAGTCCCGACCGACACCGACTTCACGGTGATAATTGACTATGCGCATACGCCCGACGGGCTTCAGAATATCCTCGAAACGGTGAACGAGATCGCCGAGGGAAAGGTCATCACGGTTTTCGGCTGCGGCGGAGACAGAGACAAGAGCAAGCGCCCGATAATGGGCAGGATCGCCGTAGGAAATTCCGACATGGTCATAGTCACCTCCGACAATCCCCGTACCGAGGATCCCGAAAAGATAATCGACGATATAATGACCGGTATAGATAAGCCGAAGATCCCTGTTTACCGAATTTGCGACAGGACGGACGCCATCAAAAAGGCTCTCAAAAAAGCGCGTACCGGCGATATCGTTCTTCTCGCCGGCAAGGGACATGAGACTTATCAGATACTCGGCACCGAGAAAATACACTACGACGAACGCGAAAAGGTAGCCGGATTATTAAAAGAACCGGTATAAAAGCTTTTACCGATTTCAAGGAGTGCGGCATGGAAAAGCTCAGTATAAAAGAAATAACCGAAGCTGTCGGCGGCATTGCCGGATTTGACGGCTTCGTTTCCGACGTCTGTACAGACACGAGGGCGCTCACGGAAAACTGTCTTTTCGTCTGCATCCCCGGCGAACGCTTCGACGGCCACGACTTCGCCGAAACGGCGGTCGAAAACGGCGCGTATGCCGTTCTTTGCGAGAGGGACACGGGCGTAAAAAATCAAATAAAAGTCAAAAGCGTCGCCAAAGCGCTCCTCGATCTTTCCGGATATTACAGAAGGCTCTTTCCGATAAACGTCGTCGGAGTCACCGGAAGCGTCGGCAAAACGACGACAAAGGAAATGACGCACGCCGTCCTTTCCTCAAAATATAAAACTCTCAAGACGGAAGGCAATCTCAACAACGAGATAGGGCTTCCGAAAACGCTTTTCAGGCTCGATAAAAGCTATCAGGCGGCCGTAATTGAAATGGGCATGAATCATCTCGGAGAGATATCGCGTCTTACCGCCGCCGCGGCTCCTACCATGGGCATAATAGGAAACATAGGCGTTTCCCATCTCGAAAACCTCGGCACAAGAGAAAACATCCTCAAGGCTAAGCTTGAGATGACCGACGGGATGAAAAAGGACGCTCCGCTTATTTTAAACGGCGACGACGAGTATTTGTCGGGAGCTGAAATTTCCGACCGACCCGTCGTCTATTTCGGTATAGACAGCGGCAAATGCCGTTTCAAGGCGTCGGACATAGTATCGGAGGGCTTTAAGACCTCCTTTACGGTAAGCTTCGACGGAATGAAGCAAAAGATCGAGCTTCCCGCTGTCGGTAAACACAACATCTACAACGCTCTTGCCGCTTTCGCGGCGGGATCTCTCGTCTCCGTATCCCCCGAGGACGCGGCAAGAGCACTCTCCTCATATACTCCGAGCGGTATGCGTCAGAGAATGCGCAGTATCGGCGGGATAAGCTTTATCGAGGACTGCTACAACGCAAGTCCCGACTCCGTAAAAGCCGCTCTTACGACGCTGTCAAATCTCAGCTGCAAAAGACGTATCGCCGTTCTCGGCGATATGCTCGAGCTCGGAAGCGTTTCGTCCGAAAGCCACAGGCTGTCCGGACGTCTTGCCGCCGAAAATAACGTCGATATCCTTTTGACATACGGCGAAAGATCGGTGGAGACCGCCGCCGAAGCTCTGACGGCGGGCGTCAAAGAGGTCGAAAGCTTCGACGACAAGGAAAAGCTCTCGGAGCGCCTTATACCGATCTTAAGAGACGGCGACGCCGTGCTTTTCAAGGCGAGCCGCGGCATGAAGCTTGAAGACGTAATAAACAATGTTTATAAGGAGTTGGATAAGTCTTGAATAACTATGCTGCTCTTATTTTATCCGCCGCGATATCCTTTGCCGCCACATGGGCTCTCGGCTACGCGTTCATCCCATGGCTCCATAAATTGAAATTCGGCCAGACCATACTTGATATCGGCCCGAGCTGGCATAAGAAAAAGCAGGGAACTCCGACGATGGGCGGGCTTATGTTCATTATCGCCGTCATCGCCGCCGTCGCGGTTACGTTTATCTCCGATAAGCTGGCGGGCGGCAATCTCGTCGTCGGCTCCTACCTCGTACCCTCCGAGATCCGCTCAAAAATATACAGCGGTATAATAATGGCAGTCTCGTTCGGAATAATAGGCTTTGCGGACGACTATATAAAGGTCGTTAAAAAACGCAACTTAGGCCTTTCGATAATGCAAAAGACAGTCGCTCAGGTGCTTGTCTGCGCGGCGTATCTTACAAGCCTCTTCCTCAGCATGAACCATAAGCCCTATACCTTCATCCCCTTTTACGGGAACATAGAGCTTCACTGGACGTTCTGGATATTCGGCTTTTGCGTGATATACGCCGCCATAAACGCCGTCAACTTCACCGACGGTATAGACGGACTTTGTTCGAGCGTGACCGTGACCGCCGCAGTTTCCTTGACGGTCATAGCTGTCATGAAGGGCTTTTTCGGCGTCGGAACGGTCTCAGCGGCGCTTGCAGGAGGCTGCGCGGGATTTCTTATATGGAACCACAACCCCGCAAAGGTATTAATGGGCGACACCGGCTCGATGTTCCTCGGAGGTATGCTCGTCGCTGTGTCATTTGCCCTTAACTGCCCGCTGATACTCCTTCTCGTCGGTATAATTTACGTTATAGAAGGCATGTCCGACGTCATTCAGATAACGTATTTCAAGCTGACGCACGGCAAACGTATTTTTAAAATGGCGCCCATACATCATCATTTTGAGATGTCGGGCTGGAATGAAAAAAAGATCGTCTGTGTTTTTACTCTCGTCAACATCATCGGATGTATTGCGGGGATCCTCGTAATGTATTTCGGAGACGCGGCTCATTGACCCTTTAGGAGGATCTTATGTTTAAGCTCAATAAACTGATAAAGAGAAGGCTCAACAGTAATGACCTGCTCGCAGTCGGCAACATGGATATGCCGTTCTTTTGTCTTGTCATGCTGCTGCTCACGATCGGTCTTATCATGGTCTTCTCCGCAAGCTATGTAGTCTCGCGTTTTGACTACAACAACGCTTATGAGGTCATCAAAAATCAGCTGATGTACGCATGTGTCGGCATAGTCGGCATGCTCGTCGTATCGAGGATAAACTATAAAACAATAAAATTTTTCGACTACGCCGTTTTAGCTCTGTCATTCATCCTCCTTGTTTATTCACTTGTCAAGCCCGCCAAAGTCAATATATCCGGCGCAAGCAACGAATCCTTTAAACGCTGGATCGAAATTTTCGGAATAAGATTTCAGCCGTCCGAGATCGCGAAATTCGCCCTTATCCTTTTTTGCGCCGCGGAAATGTCAAATCACCATAAGGCGATCGACCGCGACTGGAAAATGATGCTCCCGTATATCATAGTTATATGCATAATGTCGGTGCTGATCTTAAAGGAAAACCACATTTCAGGAGCGATCCTCGTTTTTCTGATCGGCGTTATAATGATGTATCTCGGCGGGATGAGAAGGTCATGGGTCATCGTCGGCCTGACCGCCGTCGGCGTCGGGCTGATTATTTTTCTGCTTGAACCCGATAAAACGATAGAGGTCATCACAAAAATAATACCCAAGGCGGGAGTGAGGCTTTCGGCCTGGCACGACAAAAACGCAAGCGCCAGAGGGGTGCGATGGCAGATAAACCAGTCGCTTTACGCCATAGGTTCGGGCGGACTTTTCGGACTCGGTCTCGGAAATTCAAAGCAAAAGCACCTTTTCCTTCCCGAATCAAACAACGACTTTATCTTCTCGGTAGTTTGCGAGGAGCTGGGCTTTATCGGCGCGGTAGTGATACTTATCCTCTTTGCGCTTCTTATCTGGAGAGGCTTCGTTATAGCCATGAATACCGGCAGCAGATTCAGCGCTATGCTCGTTATGGGCATAATGGCGCAGGTCGGGCTTCAAACGCTCCTTCACGTCGCCGTCGTTACGGACACCGTACCGAACACCGGTATCGGACTTCCGTTTTTCAGCTCCGGCGGCACGTCGCTTATCTTGCTTCTTCTCGAAATGGGCGCGGTCTTGTCGGTCTCGAGATATTCAAAAATAACAAAAAAATAGCGTCCTTAAAACAACTGAAAGGACATGATAAAATGCTTGACAATAAAAAGATCTTGTTCGCAACGGGCGGCACGGGCGGCCATATAAACCCCGCCTTGGCCGTCGCCGGACTTATCAGAGAACGCTACCCCTCCGCGCAGATATTATTTGTCGGCACGGCAGAAAAAATGGAATCACGTCTTGTTCCCGCCGCAGGATTCGATTTTAAAACGATCGACATCAGCGGCTTTCAGCGTTCTTTGTCGCTTGAAAATATAAAACGCAATATCGGTACGGTAAGCAAGCTTTTAAGATCATCGTCCCAGGCAAAAAAGATATTGGAGGATTTTAAGCCCGACGTCGCGGTGGGCTTCGGCGGATATGTCAGCGGCCCCGTCCTCAGAATGGCGTCAAAGCTCGGGATCCCTACGGCCATCCATGAACAAAACGCATATCCCGGCGTTACCAACAAGACGCTCGCCAAAAGAGCCGACAGAGTAATGCTGACCGTCCCCGACGCCGAAAAATACCTCGATCCGAAAAATCCCTGTGTTATCACCGGTCTTCCCGTCCGCGGCGAGATAATCTCGGCTGACAGAGACATTTCGAGAGCCGAGCTCGGGATCGACCCCGACAAGCCGCTTATCCTCTCGATGGGCGGAAGCCTCGGCGCAAGGACGATAAACGAGGGAGTGACGGCGCTTATCGCCGCCAAACACAAGGACAACGACTGCACCTTCCTCCACGCAACGGGTCAATACGGGAAATGGGTCCCGGGGAAGCTCGAAGAAATGGGCGTCGACCTCTCGACCGAAAAAAATATAATCATAAGAGAATATATCGACGACATGTACAGGTGTCTTGCCGCCGCGGATCTCGTGATAAGCCGCTCCGGCGCGTCGAGCCTCAGCGAAATAGAGGCGGCGGGCAAAGCCTCGATACTTATCCCCTCCCCCAACGTCGCAGAAAATCACCAGTACCACAACGCCATGGCGCTCGTCTCAAACGGCGCCGCGATAATGATAGAGGAAAAGGACTTCTCCGGAGAAAAGCTGATAAACGAAGTAAACGCTCTTCTGAAAGAGCCGGAAAGACTTAAAGAGCTCGGAGAAAACGCCAAAAAGTTAGCTGTTTTGAACGCCTCCGAAAAGATCATGGCTGTTATCGACGAAATAGCCTGACGCGTTCTTAATCATCCGCACTTGACGGATACAGACGCAGCTGTTAAAATATTACGGTATTCATTTGCGGCTGCGAAAAAGAAATAATGCTTTCCGCTCTCGGTGCGGATATAAAAAGACTTGCCATATAACGGGGGATGAAAAAGATGAATGAAAGTCCGAACAGAAACGGACATGCCGGCCCGCCGCCGAAAAGACCCGCGAGTAAACCGACATTGAGCCAAAAAACAGCGAGGCTCATTCTGACCGTACTCGGTCAGGCTCCGAAAAAGAAGACGGCGCAGGATCCCCGTGCAAGGCGTACGCCGTCCGGAAATAACGGCGGATCCCGGGACAGACAGCGCAGAAACGCTCAGGGCGGATATCCCAATGAATACGCAGCCCAGAGGCGGACGAGCCGTGAAGCCGCTCCTCCTCAAAGCGGTCGCGCTCCCGATAGAGGACAGGTATCGCGAAGTCCCGCTCCTCAGGGCGCGAGACGTCCCATGACGCCCGAGGAGAGAAGGCGCTACTCGGCATACGTCCAAAAGAGAAGAAGAACGGCAAAGCTCATAAGAATAATGAAGATAGCCGTGCCGGTCGTTCTTTTCATCCTTCTTTTACTTATCCTTTCGCTCACGGTATTTTTCAAGATCAAAACCATCAACGTAACGATGACCGATGATACCGTATATTCCGAAGAAGAGATCCAAAAGGGCTGCGGGATCAGATACGGCGAACACAATCTGTTTATGAGCGATATCGAGGTGATTCGCCAAAGGCTCGAAAAAAGACTTCCCTATATCGGCAAAGCCGTCGTCAAGAGACATTTCCCCTCCTCGATAGACGTTACGGTAACTCCGACGATAACCGCCGCGGCGATAGACTGCAAGAGCGGATATCTCCTTATCGACAAAAACGGAAAGATGCTTGAATTCACAAACGCCGTGCCGAAAGCCGTATTGATACTTCGCTGTACCGATAAATTCGACATCGACGTCGGCTCGATGATAAAATTCAAAAACGACGACCTGACGCTAAAGCTCTATAAGGAGATACTCGACGAGATAGAAAAAACAAAGATAAAGGATATAACGCTCGTAGATATTCGCGTTCCGCAATCAATAAAGCTGATGTATCAAAACAGGCTGACGCTTTATCTCGGCACAGACACGATGCTCGAAAAGAAGCTCCTGACCGCCATAAAGACTTTAAGATATGAGGACGACGGCTCAAAGACAAAGACCGGCACTATCGACCTTCGTACTGTCGGCGTAGCATACGTCAAGGATACGGGCGAAAAAGAGGACGAAGCGTCCGACGACGGCGACGAAGCGGTCACCGAGGCCGAAAATTCCGGAGGAAATCAAAACGAGGCGGCATAAATAACACCTTTTTTATTCTTTTACGATGAATTTTTTATTAAATATTAAAAAATCTCTTGTCTTTTCATTAAAAAGATGATATTATTTTAATGTCTTATATTGAAAACAGTTATGTGGATAAACGGATTGGGAGGAACAACTAATGGCGTTTGAAATTGACAATGATTTTGAGACCACCACGCAGATAAAGGTTATCGGCGTAGGCGGCGGCGGCGGAAATGCCGTAAACAGGATGATATCCGCCGGAGTACTCGGCGCGGAATTTATCGCGGTAAATACGGACAAGCAAATTCTCACACATTCTCAGGCAACACATAAGATCCAGATCGGTGAAAAGGTCACGCGCGGCCAGGGCGCCGGCGGACGTCCCGAGGTAGGCGCAAAGGCGGCTGAGGAAAGTAAAGACATCATCTCCGACGCGCTCAAGGGAACCGATATGGTATTCATAACCGCCGGTATGGGCGGCGGAACGGGCACGGGAGCCGCTCCCGTGATCGCCCAGACAGCTAAGGATATGGGCATCCTCACTGTCGGCGTCGTCACGAAGCCCTTTAAATTCGAGGGAAAAATGCGCATGAATCAGGCGCAGGCAGGTATCTCCCGCCTCGCAGAGCATGTCGACAGCCTTATCGTTATCCCCAACGACAGACTTCGTTATATAACCGACCAGAAGATGAGCCTTGCTCAGGCTTTCGCAATGGCGGACGAGGTCCTTCTTCAGGGTGTCAGAAGCATATCCGAGCTTATCAAGGTTCCCGGATTTATCAATCTTGACTTTGCCGACGTTACGAGCGTCATGAAGGACGCCGGCTATGCCCATATGGGCGTTGGCCGCGCTTCCGGAAAAGACAAGGCGGACGTCGCAGCGAACGCCGCTGTTTCAAGTCCCCTTCTCGAGACTTCCATTTCCGGCGCGAAGGGCGTTATTATCAGCATAACCTCCTCCGAGGATATCGATCTTGAGGACGTCGAGCATGCCGCAGAGATCATTACGGCTCAGGCGCATCCCGACGCCAACATCACATGGGGCGTTGCGTTCGATCCGGAGCTTAACGACGAAATGATAATCACAGTCGTCGCCACAGGTTTTGCGACAGACAGGACCGAAACAGCATCCGCGGCTGTCAGCAACTTCATGTCACAGGTACAGCAGGCTACCGAGGCTATCGAAGATCCCGACGCTCCCGTAGAGGTGCCGTCGTTCGGAACAAAAAAGCCGAAGCAGGAGACTCCGCCTCAGCCGAAGAAGCCCGCCGTAAAGCCCCCCGTTAAGTCAAAGGCCGCGGCAGGCGCTCCAAGCGAGCCCGCCGGTGATGCTCCGAAGGATCCCATTGAGGACGACGATTTTTATGTATTCCTCAACGATATAATCAAGAATAAGGGTAAATAATCAGATCGCCGTAAAATTCAGCTAACAATAAAAAAGCTTCTCTTTCGAGTACAAGTTCGGAAGAGAAGCTTATTTTTTGTCAGCAAAAGCGGCTGTCGCATTTGTGCGGTGTTGCCTTAATGATCTAAAGCTATTTCTATCGGCGCGTCGTAATATGCGCCGTCAGCCGAATATCTCTGAAGGTCGATGCTGTCGTCGTCTATCGTTACGAGCGAGGCCGTCAGGACATTTGTCGACGTGTCGGACAGCGTGTTTTTGGAATAACCCACATATCCGAAATCGGAATATGTAAAGCTCAGCGTCTCTTCAGCATCTTTTCCGGCGACGGACAGCTTCTCGCCCTTTTGAAGAAGCACGACCGATCCGCCGATATAGTCGTCATAATCGCCGCTGTGGTTGTGGCCGAACATAAATACGATGTCGAGATCCTTGCCGTATTTGTTGATGACGTCAAACAGATATACAGCGTAGCAGTTGTCCTTGCCCGATTTTCTGTCCGTCGCGTGAAGCGGAACATGTGTCACGATGAACACCGGCTTTTTGTCCTCGTTTTTGACAAGTCCGGCAAGTACGCCGTCAAGCTCCTCGGCTGTCTTTTGTACTGTCTTTTTAGTCGTGGGAACTAAACCCTGGCTCCAGGGGAAGTTGTTCATCGGGATATTGTAGATATAGTACTCGTCGAACTCATACAGTCCCTTTTTTGAAAGTCCCTTTGCAAATCCGAAGTCGTGGTTGCCCTGAACGAAGATAAAGGGGATCGAGGAATTGTTCCATCTTTGTTGTACCGTTTCCTTGATGGAATAGATCCCGAACGAGGAAACCATCGCTATTCCCATGAGCGTCTGGTAGTCGCCTCCGCAAACCACAAGTCCCGGCTCCTCGGGAACCTTTTCGAGGATCGCAGGAAGCACCGTTTCTCTCTCTCCGCCCTGATAGTCGGAAAAGAACAGGATCGTGTCGCCCGTATCCTTTGTCGTCGAAGGATTTACCCCGAACGTCACGCTGCCCGAGATGAGAAGCGTAAGAAAAGTGAAAAATGCGATAAGTTTTTTGAAGATAACCATAATGACATCCTTTCATTTATTTGATCTTTACATTGCGTCTATTTCAGCCATCAGCTCGTCGACGATATCCTTTTCGTCCACCTTGCGGACGATCCTGCCCTTTTTGAATATCATCGCGCATCCGTCGCCGCCCGCTATGCCGATATCGGCGGCCGAAGCCTCTCCCGGGCCGTTTACGACGCATCCCATGACTGCTACCGTTATCGGCTTTTTGCAGCCGTCGAGACGTCTTTCGACTTCATTCGCGAGTGATATAAGGTCGATTTTTGTCCTGCCGCATGTCGGGCACGACACTATCCGCGGGCAGTCCGTCTTTAGATCAAGCGCCTTTAAAATATCGAAAGCGGCATAGACCTCCTTTATCGGGTCGTCGGTAAGAGACACCCTTATCGTATCGCCTATCCCCTTTGAAAGGAGCGAACCTATGCCTATGCTCGACTTGACTATCCCCATGCGGTATGTACCCGCCTCGGTAACGCCTAAATGAAGCGGATAGTCGCACATGCCCGCAACCGTCTCATACGCTTCGATCATCCTCAAAACGTCGGAGGATTTTATCGAGATGACTATATCGTTAAAGTCAAACTTTTCGAGAAGTCCGACATGGCGCATCGCGCTTTCCGCCATGGCCTCGGGCGTCGCGCCGCCGTATTTTGAAAGAAGATCCTTTTCGACCGAGCCGGAATTGACGCCTATGCGTATCGGTATGTTTTTAAGGCGGCAAATATCGGCGACAGCCTTGACTTTATCGTCGGAGCCGATGTTGCCGGGATTTATCCTTATCTTATCTACGCCCGCATTTGCGGCCTCTATTGCGAGCTTATAGTCGAAATGGATATCGGCTACTATGGGAACGGAAACGGCGTTTTTGAGCGCCTCAACGAGCTTTATCGCGTTCATATCCGGCACAGCCGTCCTGATAAGCTGACAGCCCGCTTTCTGTAGCTCGACAGCCTGTTTTACGCTGCCTTCGATATCATACGCGGGTCTGTTCAGCATCGACTGAACGACTATCGGAGCGTCGCCACCTATCGTGAGATCTCCTACTCTGACTTTGCGGCTCTCTCTTCTTTTTATCAAACGAGCTCACCTCTCACAAGCTTCAGGATATCGGAGAACGAAACTGCCGCCATAAGCGCGAGAAGCAGTATAAGCCCCACCGCGTGGACCCACTTCTCGTATTTCTGATTCATCTTTTTGCGGCGGATAAGCTCTATAAAGAGGAAGAGCAGTCTGCCGCCGTCGAGCGCGGGTATCGGAAGAAGATTGAATATACCGATATTTATGGTGATAAGCGACATCATCGTGAGTATCGGCGTCAGGTCGACCTTAGTCGTCATCTTGGCGGCTTCGGCTATAAACGTCACCGTACCAATCGGCCCCGAAAGGTCGGAGAAGCCGTAGCGTCCCGTGATAAGGTCAAAGAGACTTATCCAGACCATTCGCGCTATCGAGATTGACTGTAAGACCGAATATTTGGCGACCGATAAGACCGTAGGCTTTACGCCGACGACGATAAAGTCGAATATGATCGTCTGTTTGCCGTCCTCGCTTTTCTTTGTATCGAATTTTATTCCGTCGAGAGCTACCTTTTTACCGTCTCTCTCAACGACAAAATCCATGACTCCGTCCTTGTCGCGCGACATGAGGAAGGAGACGTCGTACTGTGAAAAAACGTGTCTGCCGTTTATTTTTCTTATTAAGTCATCCTTTTCGAGACCGTAGTTCACGCTGACGGCGTTTTCCTGAAAGCCGTATATCCTTTGAGTTCCGATGAGGTCCTCCTGCGTCAGCATTACGGCGACGATCAAAAATCCTATTATAAGGTTGAACACGGCGCCTGCCGCGACGATTATGATTTTTTTCCACGTCTTGGCGTTTCCGAACGCCCTTTCGTCATCGCTGTCCTCGTCCTCGCCCTCCATGGCGACATATCCGCCTATCGGAAAGGCTCTCAACGCGTAGAGCGTTTCGCCCCTCTGCTTTTTAAAAAAGGCGGGGCCCATGCCTATCGCAAATTCATTTACCTTGACCTTGAACAGCTTGGCAAAAAGGAAGTGTCCGAGCTCGTGTGAAAAAATGATAAAGCCGAACAGGAGTATTGCAAAAAGTATCGGCCACACCTTGCTCCAGACAGTTGCCGCCGTAGTTAAAAAGGTTGACAAAGAGAGAAATTCCATCTGATCTCCGCCTTTCGCTTATCTTTCGCCGATCTCTACCGAAGCTTCGCCGCCTCGGCGTTTACGTATTCCCTCATCAAAATGTCCGTCTCAATGACGTCTTCAAGCGTATAATCCTTCGTTTCAGGGACGTATTCAGACGCCCTTTCGACCAATTCGGGAATATCCGTAAAACCGATCGTCCCCTGTCTGAAAAGGAGATTTGCCGCTTCGTTGGCGGAATTTACCGCCGCCGGATAAAGACCGCCCTTCATTATCGCCCTCTTACATATGTTTATGCAGGGAAACGCGTCGTAGTCAGGCTCCTCAAATGTAAGCGTTCCCCAATCCGAAAGCTTTAATTCCTTTACCGGAGAAGGATATCTTTCGGGATATGTCAGCGCGTACTGAATTGGTATCCTCATATCCGGAACTCCGAGCTGAGCTATGACGGAATTGTCGCAGTATTCCACAAGGGAGTGAACGACGCTCTGACGGTGAACGACGATATCGACGTCGGAAGGCTCTACGTCAAACAGCCACACCGCCTCGATAAGCTCGAGCCCCTTGTTCATCATCGTCGCGGAATCTATCGTTATCTTGGCTCCCATCGACCAGTTTGGGTGAGAAAGCGCCTGTTTCAGCGTAACATTTTTAAGCTCTTCCTTCGTTTTACCGAAAAACGGTCCGCCGGACGCCGTTAAGATTATCTTTTTTACCTCCGACTTTCGCGCCATGCCCTGCATCGACTGGAATATCGCGGAGTGTTCGCTGTCGACGGGAAGTATAGGGATATTTCTTTCCCTTGCGCTCTCCGTCACGAGCCGTCCGCCTGCGACGAGCGTCTCCTTGTTTGCGAGAGCTATCTTATTTCCTGCATATATCGCAGACAGCGTCGGCTCAAGTCCCGCCATGCCGACGACGCCGTTCAGCACCGTGTCGGTATCGAGCGCAGCGCACTCGCATACTCCCTCGACGCCCGACAACACCTTAACCGGCAAATCGGAGACGCGTATTTTAAGCTCGGCAGCCGCTCCCTCGTCGGACATGGCGGCATAGCCGGGCCTGAATTTTCGTATCTGATCTTCTATTATATCAACATTTTTATTGGCCGTAAGAGCCGATATTTCAAAGCCCCGAAGGGTTGCTACCTCCAGAGCCTGTGTTCCTATCGAGCCTGTCGAACCGAGAACAGTCAGCTTCAAGATGAAGTATTCACTTCCTTATAACTTCATAGACACATATCATAAAATATAACGCCGGAAGAGTAAACGACGCGCTGTCAAACCTGTCCATGACTCCGCCGTTGCCCTTGCCCATTATAAATCCGAAATCCTTGACGCCGTAATTTCTCTTTATCACCGAGGCGGAAAGATCGCCAAGCTCCGACATGACAGAAAGAACGAACGTGAAAATAAGAACAGCCCAAAGCGGGATAATGAACGGATTTATAAGCCCCTTCTTCGAGAGCAGGTAATAAACGAGCCATATAAGGATGTTTACTGCCACCGTTCCGAAAACTCCGCCGACGGCGCCTTCCCACGTCTTTTTTGGACTTATCTTCGGAGCCATCTTATGTTTTCCGAACCTGCTTCCGAAGAAATAAGCCATCGTGTCGGTTATCCACGCGCACAGAAGTCCCGTAAGGAGCAGATATGAGCAGATGGACTTTGTATAGGGATCGCCTATCGTTTTATAAAGATTTTCGATTTTGAGCATCGTCGAAAGAGACGCAGGGATAACGAGCGACGAGACCAAAGCCATCGCCACATGCTCAAAACGCGTATCGGGATACCCCGCCAGCATCACCGCGAAAAGGATGAATACATAAAGCAGTACCGCCATATAAAGCGGGATGCTTATCTTGTCAAAAACATCAAACTGCGTAGCGGGCGGGATAAGCAGCGCCGGCACGCTGCTGAAAATTATCAAGGCCTTGTTTTTTACTCCCACGGCGGAAAGGATCTCATAATTCGCTACCACCGTGAAAAAAGTTAAAAGTATACACACTGACGGGAATTCAAATTGAAAAATAAGCGCCGCTATTCCCACAAGTGCCCATGAGACGCCGGAAATAACCTTTGCCTTCATAATAAACACCGGGCGGAAAAACCGCCGGACACCTTTCTTTTTAGAATCGACCTTCGGTCATACTCCTCCGAAACGTCTTTTGCGCTCGGCGAAATCCGAGAGCGCCTTATCAAGATCGTCTGTCGTAAAGTCGGGCCACATGATATCCGAATACCAAAATTCGGAATAAGCCGACTGCCATGTCATAAAATTGGAAAGCCTGTATTCGCCGCTCGGACGGATGATAAGGTCGGGATCGGGCTGTCCCGCCGTATATAGCCTGTCGGCGATCGCCTTTTCGTCAATGTCGTCGGGCGAAAGCCTGCCCGAAGCCGCCTCTTTCGCAAGCTCCTTCGCCGCGCGGACGAGCTCGCTCCTCCCGCCGTAATTCACGGCGAGATTTACGACTGTCTTTGTCTTATCGGCAGAACACGATTCGAGCGTATTGACGAGCTTTGTTATGTCGCGCGGCAATTTTGACATATCTCCGATAAACCGGAAGCGAAGACCCTTTTCTTCGTTTTCGGCGCGCCTCTCGTCAGCCTCCTTGAGGAAGCTCCGAAAGATATTCATAAGCGCGTTTACCTCGTCCGCCGGACGCTTCCAGTTCTCGGTAGAAAAAGCGTAAAAGGTCAGATATCTTATCCCGATATCGGACGCGTAGGTGCATATTTTACGGAACACCTCGGCGCCCTGTTTATGTCCCTCGCTTCTCGAAAGCCCGCGGCTTTTTGCCCAGCGGCCGTTGCCGTCCATTATTATCCCGACATGAGCGGGAAGATTTTTAAATTCAGGCATTATATCTCCATCAATTCCTTTTCTTTGTCGCTTGCAACGGAATCGACCTGCTTGATATATTTATCCGTAATATCCTGAAGCTCCTCTTCTCCGTCCTTGAGGTCGTCCTCGGTTATTTCGGAGGCCTTTTCCATCTTTTTGATCTTTTCCATCGCGTCTCTGCGGATCGAGCGGACGGCTACCTTTGACTCCTCGGCCATTTTACGGATCTCTTTTACGAGCTCTTTACGCTTATCCTCCGTAAGCTGAGGGAAGATAAGACGGATAACGCGTCCGTCGTCCTGAGGATTTATTCCGAGATCGGACTGCTGGATGGCCTTTTCGATCGAATGGATCGTCGACATATCCCAAGGCTGGATATTGAGGATCCTCGCCTCTGCGACGGATATCGCCGCCATCTGGTTTATAGGAGTGGGAACGCCGTAATAATCCACTCTTATCTTATCTAAAACCGCCGCGTTTGCTCTTCCCGCCCTTATGGACGCGAATTCGCTTTTAAGAACAGAAACTGTTTTGCCCATTTTTTCTTCTGCTGTTTTGATTACTTCATCCATGATTAATCCTCCTTAACGATCGTTCCTATATTTTCGCCTTTAACCGCCGCAACAACATTGGCGGGATCTTCAAGATTGAATACAAGTATCGGCAGCTTATTGTCGCGGCAGAGCGAAGCCGCCGTTCCGTCCATTACCTTCAGATCCTTTGAAAGGATATCGGTATATGTAAGCGTGTCGTATTTTTTCGCGTCGGCGAACTTGTGGGGATCCTTGTCGTAGATCCCGTCGACGTTTGACGCCTTGAGCATTATATCGGCGTCTATCTCCGCCGCTCTCAGCGCGGCGGCAGTATCCGTCGTAAAGAACGGGTTGCCCGTGCCGCAGCCGAAAATAACGACTCTGCCCTTTTCAAGATGGCGTACCGCCCTGTTTCTTATATAGGGCTCTGCGATCTGCTGCATCGCGATCGCCGTCTGTACCCTTACCGGGACATTGAGCTTTTCAAGTCCGTCCGCGAGCGCGAGCGAATTCATGACCGTCGCAAGCATTCCCATATGGTCGGCGCGCGTCCTGTCCATTTCGCCGCTCGAACGGCCTCTCCAGAAGTTTCCGCCGCCCACGACTATACCGACCTCAACGCCTAAGGAAACGCATTCCTTTACCGCTTCACAGACGGTATTGACGGTATCAAAGTCGATCCCGCCGCTCAGCTGTCCCGCTAAGACTTCGCCGCTGAGCTTTAAAAGGATCCTTTTGTATTTTGGCATATCAACTACCTCCGTAAAATATTAAATGTATTATTTTAACTTGATTTTAACGGCATGTTAATTAAGGCAACGCCGCACAATTCGGGTGTGCGGATCGCGCAGTAGTTTTTTTCGTCAGATCGTACAGATTTGACGCAGGCAACCTTTCGGTTAGCAAGGAAAAGCTGTGAAATATGACGTAAATAAGATCAAGCAAGGCGTGCAGCCGCATTTGTGCGGTGTTGCCTTAAAGCTCACGTAGCTTTGCCGCCGCCGCGTAGGACGACGCGATATATGACGGCATAACGCTTTCAAGCTTTGCTTTATAATTATCGTAGTTGTCAAGTATCCCCCTGAACGCATTTGCCATTGCGTATTCGTCGGAGATCTCGCCTATCGGGATGACAAGTCCCTCCGAGGTGCCGAATATATCCTCTGCGATCCCCTTTGATTTTATGCTGTATCCCAAGACAAGCGTAGGGACAAGGGAGGAATAAGCGGCTATAGTCGAATGGGTCCTCGCTCCGACGAACGCCTTGCATCTCGCGATATATCCCTTAAGCTGAACGGATTCAAGCTCCTTGTCGAGCAGAATGACGCGTCCCGTATATTTGTATGTGTTATAAAGGTACGTGAGCGGCGTCCTGTCGTCGTTTGAATCGAGGAAAACATGCGGGATAAGCGCGATATTGCAGTCGGTCTCATTTAATATCATTTCGATAAGGCGCTTATACGCCATTATCCCCGTTCCCCTGTTGTTTTCCGTTTCGTAGTTGAATACGAGCGGGCTCGCGTTTATACCGATCGTCTCGTTTTCGATAAAGCCTTCGGGAAGCGGAAGCTTTTCCGTTTCGAGCGCAAAGGCGGGGTCGGCAAACTGATAGACGTTATCTTCAAATCCGTGTTCCTTGAGCTGACGGACAGTTTCGGACTCCCTCGCAAAAATGGCGTCGTATCTTTTGAGATCGTTTATATTGTAGTCGGTGAACACTTTTTCGTCGAGCGAGCAGCCCCAAAGCACGGTCTTTTTGCCGTAACGCTTAAGCACGGTATTGATAGCGCTCATTTGGGCGTTCTCGCCGTAAAAGTAGTTGTCTCCGCCGATCGAGAGGAACAGCTTGTCGTCGTAAAACGATACGTCCTTAAGAAAATGCTCGAAGTAGTATTCGTCGGCTGCCTTCTGTGACTTTTTATATTGGAGCTTCAGCCTAACGCGATCAATGAACGAAAGCGGCTCCGCGCCCTCGTCGAAAAACAGCCCCGATACGCCGTCAAGTCCCGGCGTATTATAATCGCTCTCGGGATTAAAGCTGTAGAGACGAACGGTGCAGCCCTCATATGTACTTTTTAACATAGCCGTCGTCGAACGGACTATGGCCTCGCAGCCCTTGTTTTTGCTGCCGGAATGAAAATACATCGCAAAATCGCTCATTCTCAAACGTCCTTCTTATTTTATGACAGCCTCAACGGAAGCGTCAACGATCCTCGAATGTCCCCATGATTCGCTCCAAAGGCGCGCGGAGTCGTCTCTCATGCCGTTAATCTCGTTTTCGCTTCCGACATTCATAACGGTAAAAAGAAAACCGTCCGGATCTATGCTGTCGATGTTGTCGTGGAGGTCGTAAGGCGCGCCCTTTGAGAGCGTCAATGCCGCCTTATAGTCGCCGGGAGCCAGATTGTGGCTGTTGACCGTCACATATATATCGGCGCTCGAACCCTCTTTAAAATCAATGAACGGCTCGAAAAACACCGTTGACACCGGCCCTCCGCCGTCGCGGCGGAACGTCACTCGCAGGCTGACGTTGCTCTCTTCCCGGAGCGCTTCGACATGGAACTTGAATTTTATCGGCTCGTTCCACGCGTAAATACAGTCCTCTGTTTCAAGCAGATCGAGAGACTTTATCACGAGCCTGTCGCAGTAATAGCCCTGGGGCCTGTTCCAGATATCGTAATCGTAGTGGCCGTGCTTGGCCTCCTTGTGGATGCCGTTATATATTTTTATTGCCTCTTCGACGTCGCCGTCGTAGATCATTTTTCCGTCTTCAAGGACTATGGCTCTGTCGCAAAGTCCCCTGACGACGTTCATAATATGGCTGACGCAGAGGATGGTCTTTCCCTTGTTCGCGATCTCGCCCATTCTTTTAAGGCACTTTTCTCTGAACCTCATATCTCCGACGGAGAGGACCTCGTCGATTATAAGGATATCGGGATCGAGCGTAGATGCGACGGAAAAAGCAAGGCGGACAAGCATTCCGCTTGAATATCTTTTTACCGGCGTATCTATAAAACGGCCGACCTCCGAAAACTCGACGATATCGTCGAAGCGCGCGTCGATCTCCTCTCTTGACAGTCCTAAAATGGCTCCGTTGAGATATACGTTTTCTCTTCCGGTAAGCTCGATATTGAAGCCTGTTCCGACTTCGAGCATAGCGGCTACCTTGCCGTAATATGTTATACGTCCCTCGGTCGGCTCAGTTATACGCGAGATCAGCTTCAAGAGCGTCGATTTTCCCGCGCCGTTTCTGCCGATTATCGCAACGCGTTCTCCCTCGCGCACTTCAAAATTGATATCCTTGAGCGCCCAGAAATCCTCTTTTATTTGGGGAGATAATCTGTATTTCATCTTATCTCGCCGTGTGCCGTCAATAGGATATTTTTTCTTATGTCTTATTATATATTTTTTTCCTATCCCGGTCGCCTTTAATATTACCGGTCTGTTATCTTCCATTTTTATCGCCATGCGATCCGGAATTCGCACAAAAGAAGATGAAAAATCTCACATTTATGCCCGAATCGCGCCTCCCTTCTGATTTTTCACACTGATACTCCTTAAACAAGGTCAATGAACGTTCTCTCGCCCTTGCGGAACCGTTTGATCCCGAGCGGAACAAATACGGCGATAAAGACGAGCGCGGAAATGAATGAAGGCCAGTGGAACTCATTTGTCGAGATAATGCACCATCTGAACGCATTGACGACTCCCGCGACGGGATTCAGCTCATAGATAAATCGTATCTTTTCGGGAACGGCGTTTACCGCGACGGTAAACGAATACGCGACCGGAGTGACATACTGTCCGATCGTTATCAAAAACGGTATCGCCTGATTCAAGTCACGGTGCTTGATATTCAGCGGCGCCAAAAACAGGCCGATAAAAAATCCGAGAGCTATGGGAAGCATCGAAAAAAGCGGAACGAGCAGTATCCTTATCGACGGAACAAATCCGCTTGAGAAAAAGCTGATAAGAAGTATCAAAAGATATACGAAAAATGAGATCGCGGAATCGATCAATGTCGATATGGACGTACTGACGGGAAGGATTATCCTCGGGAAATACACCTTTTTCATTATTCCGACGCTCGAGAGGAAGCTGCCCGACGCCAAAAGGATATTTCTTGAAAAAAGCGTCCAGGGAATAGTACCCGCGTAAACCATGACCGTATACGGAGCGTCGCCGTCGGACGAAAGATGGGCGACTGTACCGAAGATAAAAGACATTATGAGCATGTTTATTATCGGATTGATTATCGACCAGCCGAGGCCGATTATGGTCTGTTTATATCTTACGGTAATGTCCCTTTTTGCAAGCTCTATCGCAAGCGCCCTGTAGCGCCATATATCTTTCCAATACTGTAGGTTTTTTCCGTTTGCTTCGATTTCGGTTTTGATCTGTGACGCCAACCGTATTACCTCCCGTAATAGCAAAATTATCCTGTAAACACAAATATATATTTAGAGATCAAATCTTTTTCGCCGTAAAAACGGCTCTCTCGGTTTTTTCGTCCGGTTTGTTTTCGGTAAGTTCATTATATATGCCGACAACTTCAAATCCGGCTTTTGACAAAAAGTCTTCAAGAACGCTAAGCGGATATGCCTTTTCCGAAAAGCTTTCACCGCTTCTCCCGTAGCGGCCGTTCCCGAGCGTGTAAAAAAAGTCAAGAGAAATATCCGTTGTAAATCCGTCTCTTTGCAGCTTGTTTTGCCACACGCAGTAGACGTCGTCGGTATCGTAAACAAAGGTATTGTCGGCCAAAACCTTCCTGTGTTTATAAACGGTATTGGCGTCAAATATAAACAACCCGCCCGGCTCCGTAAAAAGAGAAACTTTTTTGAATGTATTTAAGACGTCTTCGGCGCTCGTCAGGTGGTTTATGCTGTCAAGCATACATATCGTCGCCTTGACCGTGCCGAAGAGATCGAGTTGACACATGTCCTGACAGAGGAAAAGGATGTTTTTTCCGTGTTCCATCGCCTTTTCCTGCGCCTTTGCGAGCATACCGCAGCTTGAATCGACGCCGATGACTTCAAATCCGCGTTCGGCCATCCTCACGGAAAAGCTGCCCGTGCCGCATGCAAGATCGAGGAGTATGCCGTCGCTTATGCCGTTTTTACGAAGCAGCTTATGAACATAATCGCATCGCTCGTCATACTCGACGTTATCGGTCAAAGAGTCATAAAATCTCGCAAATTCACCGTAATCGCTCATTCATTATCCAGTCTTTCAAAAATTTTATCGTATCCGTTGCTGCCGTAATTCAGCGAACGGTTCACACGGCTTATCGTCGCAGTGCTGGCGCCCGTCGATTTTACGATATCGCTGTAAACATGTTTGTCCTTAAGCATTTTTGCGACGACTATACGCTGGGAAATGGTGTTAAGCTCCTGTACGGTGCAAAGATCGTCAAAAAACGCCTTGCACTCGTCGAGATCCTGAAGCTTCAGAACGGCTCTGAATAAAAATTCGCAGTTTTTTTCGTCAGGCGATATACTACTTTTCATTTAAACACCCTCCAGTAGATTAAATAAATATGAAAGCGCCGATCGCTACAGCGATGATAACACACGCAAGAGAACATATCCTTACCGAAAGCTCGGAAGACCCGGAAAGAGCAAGCTCCTTCAGAGCATCACGTTTAAACTGCTTTTCGCCGAAAAAGACAAATATCGCGGATGCTTCATACAATACGCAATAAAGCGCAAAGACGACGAACGCGGGGAGCGTTCTGTCAAGAAAGATCCGATAGCAAAGAGCGGCGATCGCAAAAACCGCAAGAACGATCTTTAAAATATCTATGCGCGGAACATCGTTCTTTTTGTCCGTGGCAAATAAGAATTCCTCCGCGAGGACCCATATGATAAGGAAGGACGATATAAGCGAAGCGGCTAAAGTTATGCCTGATACGGCAAGGAAAAACGGAAAATACGAAAAAACAGGCAGGATCAAAAGATCATCGTACGCCTTGACCGCTTTTGCGAAACGACTGTCCTTATCATAAGTGAAGCTCACGACAAGCGTATAAGCGCATAAGATAAGAAGCCAGATAAAGGTGAGGAGCCTCCCCGTTTCGGGAGAGAATATCCCTTTTACGCCTGAATTAAGAACGATGGCGTCGACGTAATTATCGACAAATCTGTTATAACAGAGGCAAAAACAGATCGCAGTAAGCCCGGAGCCGACAGCGCCGAAGGTAAATTCCATGAGCTTCCATCCGCCGATAAAAGCAAATTTACGTTTCTTACCGTCGGACGAAGCGTCCGTTTTTTCATCCGGTACCATCGTCTGCAAAAGATTGCCGATAAAAAATCCGAGGCCGCCGGCCGCCATTCCGCAGACCGTCATAATAACGGCAAATGCTTCTTTTTTAACGGCGGAAAAGATGATGACCGCTAAACAGACAAACAGAAGTCCGCCCCATCTTTCGCGCCTGTCCTTTGAAAAATATAGATATTTCTTTAAAAATTCTTTTTTACGCGGCAGATAATTCAAAAGGATAAAACCGATAAGCTGTGAAACAGGGATCAGCAGAGTCAAAACGATAGTATCGGCGACAGAGAATTTCCCCGCCATCGCCGGGAAAGATAGCGATACAAGACCGGCAAAAATGCCGAACCAAACAGCGCCCTTGACGCATAGACCGATCCTGCCGTGGATCCTTTCGCGTTTATCCGTCGAAAAGGTCAACGAGATCGTTTCGCCGTATGTCTGTGAGCCGCCCAAGAACATCGAACAAGCTCCGACGGCGGCAGGAACAAACCACAGTCCCGACACGACGTCGGATCCGCATACGAAAGCAAACATCATACCCAAAACGGCGCCCGGAAGCATCGCTCCTTTTTCGCCGCCGAGTAAAGTCCCTCTCATCGCCCAAGCGAACGCGCCGGCGACAACAGACATGATTATTATGATTATCGCAGTTGAAACGCTCATTCAGATCACCAGACAGCAGTAAATTCACGTCAGATCAAACGGGTAGCACGATATGCGCATATACCCACTTATCACATACTAAAGTTATACATATTTATTATACTTGTTTTCACGAATATGTCAACATCAAAATGGGCATATAAACGATTTTTTAATTTAAAACGCGAAACAGATGTGAAAGATGAAAAAAGAAGCATTCTCCACAGCCAAGGCAAGAATCATGTGTCGGGAACATGACCCTCCGTGTTCCTCGTCAAAATTCATATCACGGTTAGTCCGAGAGCGTTCCCTACAATTTAACAAACAAAAAGAACCGGGCAGAAAAGCGTTAAAGATATATCACGCTATCTGCCCGATTTGTCCGTCGGCACTGCCGACCCCGACTTGTCTGTCGGCACTGCCGACCCCGACTTGTCTGGGGCACTGTCCGCAATCGACGGCGGCTTGTCTGTTATACGGTTTACACATGGAAAAGAGAAAACAAAAAAGCCGCCCTTGCGGACGGCTCATTTGATTTAGAATTAACTTATGCCTCTTTCTTCTTATAGCATACGAACGCTGCCGCAGCTGCAAGTGAAAGTGTCGCGAAAACTGCGATGGAAGCTGAGGAACCTGTCGCAGGAACGCTAGGAGCCTTTGTTGTCTTCTTTTCCGGTGTCGGAACGGGAGCAACAGCAGCTTTGCCTGTGTAATAGAAGTTCGCGAACCAGTTGAGGAGCTTGCTCTTGGAAAGCTTCGCATAAACGGCGTCAACATCTACTCCGAGAGCCTTGAGAGCTGCAAAGAAGTATGTTACGATGTCGGACATAACGTTTGACGGAAGAGCAAGTACATCATTAAGAGTAAGAGCTTCGATGTTCTGCTTCGCCTCTGCGAAGGAGAGCTTGATAGCCTCGAGGATGTCGCCCTTCTTGAGGGTCTCACCGATCTGGCTCCAGAAATCAGCCGCGCTGGCTAATTCTGCGCTTGCGTCAGCCTTGGGGGCGTCTGCTACCGCACCTGCGGGAACTGAGAGAGCTTCTTCAACTGCTTCTTTAGCAGCGGCAACCTCTTCGGGAGCCTTTTCAACAACACTGCTGATAGCATCGGAGAGAGCACCGTCTTCTGCTGCGAAAGCAACTGTTCCCATCGAGAGAACCATGAGTGCTGCGAGGATTACACTTAAGAACTTTTTCATTTGCTAAACATTCCTTTCAAAAATATGTAGTTGAACGCACTTGCGCACGCCCTTGTTACATGAGGATTTTATCATGAGAACATCCCTTTGTCAATAGTTTTTTTAAAATATTTTCATTATTTTTTGCATTAAAACACCTTATAAACCATTTTATCTGAAATGTTACAAAAAAACCCCACAATTGACGTAATTATTGTTTAATTTACACGAACCGTGTCGTATCAGCCGATCTTGATCCTTTCGGTCGTTGAGGAATTGCCCTGATCGAGGTGTGTCCACATGAGATAAACATCCGTTTCACCGCTGAGCCAGAACGCATCCGTGCCGCCCGGGATAAGCTGATTCTTGGAAGCGACCTCGGTAAATCCGATCTCTCTGAGCGCGTTTGCAAACAGCGTCTGCATCGGCAGAGTATCCGTTGCCTTGGGAGCATACGTGGTGATACGCGCTTCCATACAGAAGCATGAACGGTCGTTGAACTTATAATCGGTCACGTGGCCCTCTACGAATCCGGTCGTCCACCAGTGAGCGCCGTAGGGTCTCTCGAAGAGTTTTACATAGCCCTTGCCGTCGCCGAAGTTCTGGTAGAAGGACATGCCCATATAGAGCAGATGGTTATCATCGGCGCACTCATAATGCGTTCCGTAGCCCTTACCGGGTTCTCTTGTGTAGACGCCGACCTCACTGCCGATAAAGATAAATCCGTACTGGCCTTTCCAGCCCTGGATCATCCACTCGAGGTTGTCATATGTGAATTTCGCTCTCCATGTATCGTAGTGGAGCTGAAGGAGCGGTGACGCCCAGTCATAGAACAGGTTGAATCCGAACTTTCTCTGCCACGGATTGTCCTCAACGTAGAAGAACTTTCCGTCGGGATCGTACATATAAGAAACGATCGAGCTGTCGGACATTCCCTCAACTACCTTGAAGTTGTCGGGCGTCTGATTTCCGCCGCTGTTTGACGCGGCTGTTGTCGTCTCGCCTTTCTTAGTAGTCGTCTCGCCTTTTTTGGTCGTTGACTTTGTGTTCTTTGCGGTAGTCGGTGCGGGCGCTGCCGTCGTCGTTGCCGCGGGAGCCGTTGTCGTCGCCTTTTTCGTAAACAGGGATGCTAATGTCTTTCTTGTTGTCGTTGTGTCGTCGGCCGCCTTATCTGTCGCGGGAACCGTTGTCGCCGCCTGATTTGTCGACTGAGCCTGAGTATTTGCGTTAGCGGGGGCTTTTGCCGTC
>JAILLJ010000043.1 GCA_024693205.1 Clostridiales bacterium
CGAAATATTTTCGGACGAGCTGTGGGGGACGGTAATGGTTATCGACCACGGAAACGGCGTCACGGCAAAATATTGCGGCCTGTCGTCCGAGCTGTCTCTCAAAAAGGGCGACAGCGTTCAGAAATATCAGATAATCGGCAGACTCGGACGTATCCCGATAGAGTCCGCGGACGGAACGCATCTCCATTTTGAAATGACCGTAAACGGAGAAACCGTCGATCCCCTTGAAGCCCTCAATAAAAATTGACATTGACGCGCCGAGCGGTTATAATGATATCAATGATTTTCGGAGGTATCTTAAAGTGCCGCTCAAGAAAAACGATGTAATCGAGCTGAATATTGAGTCCTGCTCGCTTTCCGGCAGCGGGATCGGACATGCCTGCGACGGTATGGCGGTATTTGTGCCCGCCTCCGCCGTGGGCGACGTTTTGTCCGTACATATATTAAAAGTAAAATCCAATTACGCCTTCGGGAAAATCGAGGAAATAATCGCACCCTCACCCGACCGTGAGGAAAACACATGCCCCGTATTCCCGAAATGCGGAGGCTGTCTTTTCAGACATATCACCTACGACGCGGAGCTCCGTCTAAAAGAGGCTCAGGTGAGAGAAAACCTTAAAAGAATAGGTCATGTCGAAATACAGCCCGACAGCATCATCCCCTCAAAAAAAATCGACGGATACCGCAACAAGGCGCAGTATCCGGTGTCGCTTGAAAACGGAACGCTTAAAATAGGCTTTTTTGCGCCGCGAAGCCACAGGGTCATCGACTGCCGCTCATGCCTTTTACAGCCGGAGAGCTTTAAGGTCATCCTGAAGGTCGTTAAAAAATGGATCATAAAAAACAACATAACGGTGTTTGACGAAAAAACGGGCGAAGGTCTTTTGCGCCACATATATATACGAAAGGCCGAGAGAACGGGCGAGATATCCGTCTCCCTGATAATAAACGGCGAGCGGATAAACGGCGGAGACTCTCTTGTCTCCGAGCTTTTAAGGAAAGTCCCCGAAATAAAGAGCGTAACGGTAAACGTGAACCGCGAAAAAACGAATGTCATTCTCGGCGAAAAGCTTTATCCGATCTACGGCGGAAAATATATAACCGACGTCCTTTGCGGCTTAAAGGTGCGCCTGTCGCCGCTGTCGTTTTATCAGGTCAACACCGACCAGGCCGAAACGCTCTACAACAAGGCCGCGGAATATGCCGCCCTCAGCGGGAACGAAACGGTAGTCGACCTTTACTGCGGCGCGGGAACGATAGGCCTTTCGATGGCAAAAAACGCAAAGGAGATCATCGGCGTCGAAATAGTCCCGGACGCCGTCGCCGACGCCGAAGCGAACGCCGCGTTAAACGGCATAACGAACGCGCGTTTTATCTGCGCCGACGCCGCCTCCGCCGCCGAAACGCTAAAAAAAGAGGGAGTAGCGCCCGACGTCGTCATAGTCGACCCTCCGAGAAAGGGCTGCGCTCCGGAGCTTTTAAAAACCGTCGCCGACATGTCGCCCGAAAAATTCATCTATATCTCCTGCGACTCCGCGACGCTCGCGAGAGACTGCGATATAATGCGCGGCTACGGATATTACCCCACGAAGATCGCGCCTGTCGATATGTTCCCGAGGACGGGGCATGTGGAGACGGTCTGTTTGATGTCAAGGGTCGAAGGAAAATAGGCTCGAAAGCCCAGTAATACTGCGGTTTTCGGGCTATCGAGCAAATTTGACATCGGGCAGACAAAACGCTTCTCGGTAACTTAAGGAAACCGCGCCGAAGGTCGGAGAGCGACACGGCGCCCCTATTATTTTTATAGTGCACAGTTCGGAAATGTATAAAGCCGGGTTTAAGTTTTATCTTTCAAAAAACGGAGTTTGGCTTACAAAAAATGTGCCGACAGAGTATTTGAGTGAAATCATAAATAACGATTATACATAACCGGAAGACATGGTGTAGCCCCGAAGCCTTTTGACTTGTACTTAACAACAGTTTTGCGTCATTCGCATCCATTCCGCCGACGTGGTAAAAGCAGCTCGCTCACGGCTGAGAGAAGTTTGATGCAAGCATCCGTTGCTCGTCTCTCCCTTGTCGGTAAGTCATTTTTTATGAGCAACGCGGTTTTACTTTTAATTACGCCAAAAAGCAGAATTTTTTCATTTCTATTGACAATTTGGCCATGGCGCGGCAAAATTCTCAATAGTGCGCTGTTTTTATGACAGTGATATTCTAAGGCAACACCGCACAAATCGCGGCGCACGCCTTGCTTGAATCTTGTTCCGTCATGCTGCACAAAAATCTCTTGATTTGCGACAGCAAACCTTCGATCTTTTTGTGCAGCCTGACGAAAAATCTTACTTCGCAATCCGCACACCCCGATTGTGCGGT
>JAILLJ010000071.1 GCA_024693205.1 Clostridiales bacterium
CCGTAGATCGGCTGAGGATGCTTAAAAAAAGACCCGTAAAGCCCTTCGCCGTTATGATGAAAAACATAGACGTCGCTCGGCGCGAATGTCTGTTGACGCCTGAAAAAGAAGCCGTCTTGACCGGCCACCAAAAGCCCATCATCCTTCTTGAGCGAAAAGAGCAAAGCACACTTCCCTGTACCATCGCTCCCGGCAATCCGACTGTAGGCGTTATGCTTCCGTACACGCCGCTCCATATGCTTTTATTCGATCACGACGACGGGATAAAAACGCCCGATATGCTCGTAATGACGAGTGGAAACGTCTCGGGCGCTCCGATATGCCGAAGCGACGAGGACGCAAAGGAGCAGATTTCCGCGTTTTGCGACTGCATCCTTTCACATAACCGCGAAATAAGGACTCGCGCCGACGACTCGGTGATGGACTTTTTTGAGGATAAGCCCTACATGATACGCCGCTCACGCGGATATTCGCCGCTTCCCTTCCTTTTATCGGGCGAAAGGCACGGCAAAGTTCTCGCCGTCGGCGGAGAGCTTAAAAACACGTTTTGTATAGGCATCGACGACCTTTTCTATCCGTCGTCATATATCGGCGACCTTGCCGACAGGCGTTCGGGAGCCGTCTTAAAAGAGACTGTCGAAAGATTTGAGGGCTTTCTCGGAATGAAGCCCGAGGTCGTCGCATGCGACCTCCATCCGGCATACCGCTCGACGGAGATAGCCGAGAGCTTCGCCCTTCCGCTCGTAAAGATCCAGCACCACTATGCCCACGTCCTCTCCTGCATGGCGGAAAACGACTGTATGAAGCCCGTCATCGGCGTTTCGTTTGACGGCACAGGCTACGGCACGGACGGGACCATCTGGGGCGGCGAGATACTTCTTGCCGACCTTCACGGATTCAGACGCCTCGGACATATAGCGCCTTTTTCCCATACCGGCGGAGACGTCGCATCACGCGAGGGCTGGAGGATAGCCGCTTCAATTCTTTCGGACGTCGAAGGAGGAGCCGATCGGGCGTTTGATACTGCCAAAGCTCTTTCGCTTTCCGACGATATACACTTAAAGGCTCAGATGAAAGCGACGGAGCGTAGGCTGAACACCGTGACCTCCACAAGCGCGGGAAGGCTGTTTGACGCCGTCAGCGCATCTCTCGGCATATGCCGAGTCTCCACCTTCGAGGGGGAGGCCTCGTGCGCGCTCGAATACAAGGCGCGCGAATGGCAAAAAAACAATCTCGAAAAAGCCGATAAAACAGCGGCCGAAAAAGCTTCGTTCGGTCTTAAAACGGACAAAAACGGATTTGTCCTCGAAACCACGGCGCTTTTCAGCGACGTCGTAAAAAGGCGTCTTTCGGGCGAAGACGTCGGGTTCTTAAGCTTTTATTTTCATTCGGAGCTGTCAAAGCTTATCGTTTCCGCCGTTCTGAAAGCAGAGAGCGAAACTGGAATTAAAACGGCGGCTCTCAGCGGCGGAGTATTTCAAAACAAGCTTCTTCTCGAAAGCACAGTAAGGTTGCTTCGCAAACATAAAATAAAACCGCTTCTTCACAGTCTTATCCCGCCGAACGACGGAGGCATAGCTCTCGGTCAGGCGGTCTACGCGATGGAAAACATCGATAAATACAAATAATCAAATTCAGGGAGGAATAAAATATGTGCGTTGGACTTTCCGCAAAAGTTATCGAGGTCAGCGACGGCACGGCTGTCGTTGACGCCTCCGGCGCCCGCAGAAGCGTCTCCGCGGAGCTTATCGAGGATCTTGAGCCCGGCGATTATGTCATGGTACACGCCGGCGCGGCGATCGCCCGCATAACCGATGACGACGAAAACGAATCTTCTCTTCTTCTGGAGGGACTTCTGAAATGAATGAAACCGTCAAACGGGCTGTCGAAATAATAAAAAGCTCAAACACGCGCGATCTTCGGATAATGGAGGTCTGCGGCACGCATACCCACGAGATCTTCCGTATGGGCATACGAAAGCTTTTGCCCGAAAATATAAAGCTCATATCGGGGCCGGGCTGTCCCGTATGTGTAACGCCCGTCGACTATATCGACGAAGCGGTCATGCTGGCGCTCGAAAAAAACGCTGTGATATGTACCTTCGGCGATCTTGTCAGAGTCCCCGGTACCAGCATGAGCTTAGCACTCGCCCGCGGAAAGGGCGCGAAGGTCGTGACGGTCTATTCGCCGCTCGACGCGACGAAATACGCCGAGGAGCATCCGAGCGAAGAGGTCGTCTTCCTCTCCGTCGGCTTTGAGACCACGGCTCCGTCGGACTGTATATCGGTCAAAACGGCTGTTAGGAAAAACTTGAAAAATTATTCCGTCCTGACGTCGAATAAGACCATGCCCGGAGCATACCGCGCGATGAAGGACAGTGCGGACGCGTTTCTTTATCCAGGTCATGTCCACGCTATCACCGGTACGGGCATACTTAAAGAGCTGTTAAGCGAAGGCGTCAGCGGCGTCGTCACCGGATTTACCGCGGCCGAGATCACAACGGCTCTCGCGACCGTTCTTAAAAAGACCGAAACAGGAAAACCGTTTTTTGAAAACTGTTATCCGCGCGTCGTCCGCGACGAGGGCAACGTCGCAGCCATGAAAATTATCGACGAATTTATGGAGCCATGCGACGCCGTTTGGCGCGGCATAGGTGAAATCAAAAATTCCGGTTTGAAGCTTCGCTCAAAATACGCCGACTACGACGCGCGCATTAAATTTTCCCTTCCCGTCATAAACGGAAAACCGAACCCCGCCTGCCGCTGCGGTCAGGTGCTTCAGGGAAAGATACTTCCGTCGGACTGTCCGCTTTTCGGAAGAGCTTGTACGCCCGAGCATCCCGTCGGGGCATGCATGGTATCGGGAGAGGGCGCATGTTCTGCATTTTATCTTTACGGAGGAAATAAATAATGGACGACAGAATAACTCTTGCGCACGGCGCGGGAGGAAGCCAGACCTCATATCTTATCGACAAAGTCTTTAAAAAGAATCTTTCAAACCCGTTTTTTACCGCCGACGACGCTTCCGTTCTTCCGAGACCGGAGGGAAAAATCGCCATGTCGACAGACGGATTTATCGTTTCTCCCCCGTTTTTTAACGGCGGAAACATCGGAAAACTGTCCGTCTGCGGAACGGTGAACGATCTTTCGTGCATGGGCGCAAGACCGCTCTACCTCACCTGCTCGTTTATAATCGAGGAGGGGCTTGAGATATCGCTTCTCGAAAAGGCGGTCGAGTCGATGGCAAAGACAGCCGAAGAATCCGGCGTCGTGATCGTCGCCGGCGACACAAAGGTCGCAGGCAAGGGACAGGTCGACAAGCTCTTTATAACGACAACGGGCGTAGGCGAAGTTCTTCCCGGAGTTGACTTAAGCGGAGCTAACGCAAAAACAGGCGACAAGATAATCGTCACGGGCGACATAGGCCGCCACGGCTGCTGTATCCTTCTTTCAAGGGACGATTACGGCATAGACGCCGACGTAAAAAGCGACTGCGCTCCTCTTTGGAAGAGCGTTGAAAGAGCGCTGAACGCCGTTCCCGATATCCACGTCATCCGAGACGCGACAAGAGGCGGCGTAGGTACCGTGCTTTATGAGATAGCTGCTCAAAGCAGCGTCGGTATTAAGCTCGTTTCGTCAGCCGTACCGGTATCGCCCGAGGTGAGAGGCGTATGCGGACTTCTGGGACTTGAACCGCTTTATCTTGCGTGCGAGGGAACGCTCGTTATGATAACTCCGCCCGACAAAGCGGATTTACTGCTCGAAACGTTGCATAAACAGCCGTATTTTGAGAATGCTCAGATCATAGGCGAGGTAATAAGCGAAGACGTCGGACATGTCGTGACCGAAACCGAAGTCGGCACCGAAACGTATCTTCCGAAGCCCGGCAACGAGCTTTTGCCGCGCATATGCTGATATTAAAGGCAACACCGCACAAATCGCGGCGTTACCTTAAAGGAGAATAATTATGGAAACAAGACTTGCCGTTATATCTATCATCGTCACCGACGGCGACAACATTTCACGTCTCAACGAGCTGCTTCACGAGGCGGCTCCGTATATCATCGGACGAATGGGTATACCGTACAGGAAGCTCGGAGTGAGCATCATAAGTGTCGCCATCGACGCGCCGCAGGATCTCATAAGCGCCGTATCGGGAAAGATCGGTAAGCTTCCCGGAATCAGCGCAAAGACGACATATTCAAACATCATCACGGCTCCCGAAGTTAAAGACGAATGAGGTAAAAAATGCTTAAAAAGCTCGATCACAAAAGTCAAAAGGCGATATCCCTTAAAATATCGGATTCCTTGTTTCCTAAGCCGTTTGAGAGCGTACTCGAATACAATCCGCCCGTTCACGGCACCTGGAATATCGTCCATATAGGGATGCAGGTCCCCGAGGCTCATCAGATCTACGTCTGCGCCGAAAACTGTATGCGCGGCGTAGTGATGACCGCCGACGAAATGGGCATGGGCGACAGGTTTTCCTGCGTCACCCTCTCGGAATACGACATGCTGCTTAAAAGCCTCGACGACAAGACCGTCGAGGGCATATGCGACGTAATAGAGAAGCTCGGCCGCCACCCGCCGATGGTGATGGTCTTTCTCGTCTGTGTCCATATTTATCTCGGCTCGGACGAGGACTATATTTACCGAAAGCTCGGTGAAAGATATCCCGATATCTTTTTTGCGCGCTGTTACATGGACCCGATCTCTCAAAGGACAGGCCCCACTCCGGAGCAAAAGCTTCGTGAGTCGATGTTCGATCCGATAAAAAAGCTTCCCGAAAACAAGCGTGATATTAACATCCTCGGCTGTGATATCCCTCTCGGCGACAGCGCGGATGTCCTCCGTATTTTGAGGGAAAACGGCTTTGTGCCGAGACAGCTCGGCGACCTATCTTCTTTTGACGACTTTCTCTCGATGGGGAGCGCATCGCTCAATATTTGCCACTACCCGACGGGAGACAGCGGCGTAAAAAAGCTTTCAAAGCGTCTCGATATACCTTATCTCTATCTCAGCCCGTCGTTTTCATATGACGAGATATCCGACAGCCTCGATAAGCTGAAAAATGCCGTCGGCATAAAATTAAGCGGCTATGAAAACGAAAAAAACGAATGCGACGAATGTCTTTCGCTTCTCAAAGATATTTTGGGAGATACGCCCGTAAGCATAGATTATACAGCCGTACCGCGTCCCCTTTCGCTCGCAAGGCTTCTGATCGAACACAGCTTTAACGTAAAAAACATTTATCTCGAATTTATAAACGATGACGAAGAAAAAGACTTTATCTTTCTTAAGAAAAACTGTCCGTCGCTTCCGCTCTGTTCGACTGTAAGACCGGAGCTGAGAATGGCGGAAAGGCCGAAGTCTGACGTTCTCGCAATAGGTCAAAAGGCCGCGTACTATGAAAACACCTCGCGGTTCGTCAATATCGTCGAGGGCGGTGGGCTTTGGGGCTTCGGCGGCATAAAGGAACTATGCCGACTTATGGGAGAAGCGTTCCGCGAAGAAAAGGACACTCGCGATATAGTTATGCGCAAGGGGCTCGGCTGCCCGAGCGTTTGTGCCATGCCGGAGAGGAGATAAAAAATGAAAGAAAGCTACATAAAGCTTCCCGTTCTCACCGGCGACGTGTCGGGCGCCGCGTCGGCTCTTTATGAGCTCGGCGGGATGTTCGTTATCCACGACCCGTCCGGCTGTAACTCCACCTACAATACGCATGACGAGGTGCGCTGGTACGACATGGAAAGCCTGATCTTTATTTCGGGACTTACCGACGTCGAAGCGATAAACGGCGACGACTCGCGGCTGATAAAGGACACGGTAGAAGCGGCGTCATACTATAAGCCGAATTTTATCGCGCTCGCAAATTCGCCTATCCCCTACCTTAACGGCACTGATTTTTCCGCCGTCTGCCGCGCCGTCGAAAAAAAGGCGGGTATCCCGACGTTTTATGTCGAGACAAACGCCATGCACGATTATATCCGAGGCGCGGGGCTGGCATTTTACCGCTTTTGTGAAAAGCTGATGACGTCAAAGCGTCCCGAAAACGTCAGTCCCTCCGACAACATCCGCGTCGCCGTCCTCGGCGCGACTCCGCTCGATCTGACGTCAAAGGACAGCGCCGAAAGCATAAAAAATATTTTAAGAGAGGGCGGCTTTGAGGTCGTATCATGTCTCGCGCTCGACGAGACGTTCGAGGTCGCGCTCAGCGCTGTCAACGCCGATGTTTCGCTCGTCGTATCGTCCGCCGGACTGAGAGCGGCGAAGCTCCTTAATGAGCGGTACGATATCCCCTATGTCGCGGGGCTTCCCGTCGGCAAATTAAAGGAGTCGCTCTTTGAAGCGCTTCGAGAAAAAAGCTGCGCAAAAAATGTCTATCTCGACTTTGAAAACATGTCCGACAATAAAAAAACGCTTACAGTCATCGGCGAGCCGGTCGTCATGGGCTCTCTCGGCGCAGCCTACGCGGCAGAAAACGACTGCCGGTTCCGTATCGTTGCGGCTACGGAGGACGGGAGAGAACTGATAAACGAAAGCGACGTCTCCGCATTAAACGAGGAGGCTGTGATTTCCGCGCTGTCCGACGCGTCTCTCATCATGGGAGATCCGATGTACAGATCCGTCTCGCCTTCGGGCGCAAAGTTTATCGAGGTGCCGCATTTTGCCCTTTCGGGGAGGCTGTATCTCGACAGGATAAAAGACATAATGAGGCTCATATGAAAACAAATATCGAAAGAATAGACAAACTCTGTGAAAACAGAATACTGAGCCGCAAGGACTTCGCGATCCTTCTGACCTCGATGGACAATGAGGATGAAGAACATCTCTTTAAGACCGCACGCGCCGTCAGGGAAAAATATTACGGCAAAAAGGTCTTTCTCCGCGGACTTATCGAATTTACGAACTACTGTAAAAACGACTGCTACTACTGCGGGATAAGGCGCGGCAATAAAAACGTCGTCCGCTACCGCCTGTCGGACGAGGAGATATTCGACTGCTGTGACAATGGCTATAAGCTTTCGTTTCGCACGTTCGTGCTTCAGGGCGGCGAAGATATGTTTTATTCCGACGAGCATATCGCCCGCATCGTCGAGGGCATAAAAAAACGCTGTCCGGACAGCGCCGTAACGCTCTCCGTCGGCGAAAGAAGCAGAAAAAGCTATCAAACATTTTTCGACGCCGGCGCGGACAGATATCTCCTGAGACAGGAAACGTCAGATCCTTCGCATTACGCGAAGCTTCATCCGAAAGAACTGACGATAGAAACGAGAAAACGCTGTCTCGACGACTTAAAGGATATCGGCTTTCAGGTCGGCTGCGGGATAATGGTCGGCTCGCCCTATCAGACGGTCGACAATATAATTGACGACCTTTTCTACATGCATGATTTTGAGCCGCACATGGTAGGTATAGGTCCGTTCATCCCCCACTCCGACACGCCTTTCCGCGATAAAAAGGCGGGGACGCTCGCAGACACGCTTCACCTCCTCGGGATCATAAGGCTGATGCTGCCGAAGGTGCTGCTCCCCGCGACGACGGCGCTCGGGACGATCCATCCGACAGGGCGTGAGATGGGACTTTCTGCCGGGGCAAACGTCGTTATGCCGAACCTATCCCCGACCGGCGTCAGAGAAAAATACACGCTCTACGACGGCAAGATATGTGTCGGCGACGAAATAAACAACTGCCTTTTATGCCTTGAACAGAGAATAAAAAGCGTCGGGTATATCCCGACGGCAGGCAGAGGCGATTTTATCGGCTTTAAAAGAAAACAGAACCTTACCGATATATAAAATATTTCGGTAAAAAACCAAAAGGCTGTATTACGCACGTCGCAATACAGCCTTTATATTTTATTGAAGATCACATATTGAGCTTTGTTGCCTTAAGGTCGGGATGCTGATCGAAATACTCGTTCCAATCGCTTATCTCGTCGTTTTCACCGTGGAGCACATATGCCTCCTTGGCGAGGTCTGCAAGGAAATGATCTGTATATGCGTCGGAATAAAACTTGTCGATACAGTCAAGCCCGAACTGCGCCTTGAAGTTGTCGATCTTATACTGTCCGATGGCGAAATATCCGTCTATCTTTCCCGTATGCTTATCCATTTCGGTAGCGACAAGGTTTTTAAGGCCGAGGCGTTTCATTATCGGCTCAAGAAGGAAACGCGGCGTTCCGCTGGCTATTATATCGTCGTCCCTCTTGACCTCGAAATACCAGGGCTTCATGTATTTTTCGACCTCGTCCCAATATTCTTCAAGCGTCGTGTCGATGTCCTTGACCTTTTTCAAAAAGGCGTACTGATGCTCGCGGCTCTTTGTCTTTGAAATTATATTGACGTTATGAAGGAAATCGTAAAATTTAAAATTTAACCTGAAATGGCGGAAGCCCTTTTTCTTGAACATGAAATCAAAAAAGCGTACCTCGCTGTCGCCCGTAAAGATCGTTTCGTCAAAATCGTATACGTTCATATCTTTTCCCCTTTTCCCTTGATGTCGGCTTATTATATCACAACAAAACGTCGAGTTTCAATAGCTTTTTAAAAAATCGGGCAGACAGCATGATGTTTTATCAACGCTGCCTGCCCGATCATTTTGTCATATCTGTTTTTATGTTTCGTTATTTATGTCTTCGCTTTCCGCTTTATCAAAACTCTTTTTGATCTTCGTGCGCCTTTTCTTCTTTACGATCACCACTGTTACCACAACGATGACGGCTATGAGCGCCGCGAACGGGATAATATAGACGAGCGCGAAGATGAAGCTCTCCATGCCGCCGCGGAACACTCTCCACGACCTTTTGACGGTGTTTATGAGCCTTGACACAAAGCCGCCGTTTATCTCGTCGTTGTCGAGCGGCGAATATTCCCTTACCTCCGAAATGTTAAGGTCTACCGTTGAATACTCAACGTCGGTATCCATCGAGGCAAGCTCCGTCCTGTAGCGGTTCAACTCTGTCTGGACCTCGGTCAGCCTCTTTTCGACGGATATCATTTCTTCGATCGTCTTGGCCTTGCTCATCATTTCCTGAAGGCGTTTTTCCTGCTGTTCGAGGCTGCTGATGACAGCCTCCTTGTCGTGGTACTGCTTGCTGATATTGTCGACGCTCGACTCCTTGCTCATGACCTTTCCCGATCCCTCGACCGAAGAAATGAAAGCCTCGTAATTTTCGGTCGGCACGCGGGCCGTAAACATAAGCGTCATAAGCCCTTTGCCGGCGCTCCCGTCCGTATAGTACCACACATTGTCGTTATTGATCTCTTCTTCGTACTGGACAAATCCGCCGTACTTCTTTAAATTCGCGCGGACGGCCTTTACCGTTTCGGCGTATTTGAGCGTCTCGAGCCTCATCGAGCATCTGTAGACGAGCTTCTCGCCCGAGGTCGCGGTTTTTGTCTCGCTTTCGGAGGACTTAGCGTCATACATCGCGCCGTCGGCCGCGATATCCTCTGTGAAACCGTATCCCGCCTTTTGTTCACTTCTTGCATAATCATATTCGTAAGAAGTGTTTTTTGTTGCCGTATAACTCGCCGTGGCGGGAGCCACGTCATACTTCACCGCCGTCAGGCCGCTTATCGCTATCGGAAGGGCGGTAAACACCACAAGACAGCAGCAGCAAATGACGGCAATGATCTTTTTTCTTTTTCTTCCGGCTTTTTTAAAGCTTCTTCTGACGTTCGGGATATCGTTTGACTCGGTTATGTATTTTTCGTCGATACCGGAAACGGCGTCATAGATAGTGTCGTTATTCATAGTCTTACCTCCCTGAAATATTTTTTAAGCTTTTTTCTTATCCTCATCAGCACCGTCCTGACGTACGCGTCGGAGATGCCGTATTTTTCGCCGATCTCGCCCGTATTCTCCATGTAATAGTAACGTCTGACAAAGACGCTCCGATCCCGCTCGTTAAGCGTACCGAGGAAGGAGTTCAGGACCGTGCCGAGCTTTTCGAAGTCGATTTCCGCGCCCTGCGGGAAGCATTCCGAAAGCTCATAAAACATTATGTCGCTCGTTTTGACTATCATTTCGGGGTCGACGGAAAATATCTCAGCCATTTTTAAAACCGTCCTGTGATCCGGCCTGCTTTTCCCTGTCTCCCATTTTGAAACAAGATCCTTTGAAACATACAGCTTTTCGGACAGCTCCTGCTGTGTAAGATCGGCTCTCATTCTCAGATCGGCTATGATTTTGCCTGTCTGCATCTTTTATCACCCCCGTTACGGTTACATTATATCTTTCGCCTCCCTTTTCGTCAATGGAAAAAACGTATCATCTCTTACGAAAAAAGGGCTGTCACGGAGTTTTGCGGAAAAAAAACTCCCTTGTTTAAAGGGAGGATCATTGACCTTGACATGACGTTTACGAGGAACACGGATGACTGTTCCCTACATGTTTCCGCACCGCGTTCATTCCTTCGGTTGTAGGGGGCTGTCGCATTTAGATGAATACGCCGTTTTCTTCGCCCGATAGGCGTATAAAGATACGTCGAGGGCGAAAAAACGGCGAGAAAAGAATCATAATTCACAACCCATTTTTCTATATTAAAACGAAACAGAGCTGTTTTCCAAATTTCTCCGGATAAACAGTCCCTGTTTTTATTTATTATTTTCGTTCTTCGCTAAATTCGACAGTCCCATTGAATTTGAATCATCGACCCCTCCGTCACGGCGTTAGCATGTCTGAGGAGTCGTCAGGAAAATCATTAACCGTGATATAACTTTTTACGAGGAACACGGAGGGCCGTGTTCCCTGCATCCTGTTCCTACCTTCGCTTGTGAAACGGCGTCTCGGCGTTCCGCAAAAGGCAATGGATTAACAACTTTAGTACAGTCTCAACTATTTCTGTTTTTATAGATCCATGTCGTTTTCGGGCAATAAGCGTAAAGGTTATATCGCTCTATCTACCCGACATGTCTGCAGGCACTGCCTGCTCAACTCTCTTTTTCGTCCTCAAAAAGCTCTCCGTTGATATTTACCGAGCGGAACGGAAGCTCGGGGTCGTTACTGAGAAGATACTTACCGAGATCGAGCCGCGCGATAAGGTGCGCGCCGAGCTGTGCCGAAAGATTCGGCTCGGCAAAATATCCGTCGCCGTAAACGAACCTCAGAAACGCGTCGTAATTCACCGGTATCGGAGCCTTTATGCCGTCGAAGTCGACGTCCTTTGTCGGGCAATCGAGATCGGTTATGTCGAAGCCGCCGTTAATGAGATGCGCTCCGCCGTCAAGCAGATATTTCGCGTCGTCCTTGTTGTTATAGAACGTTTTTATATAGTCGTAAACGTTGTGGTATGTGTCAAACGGGAACATCCTCATAAACGGGAGGAGCACCTTTGACGCCTTTTTGAGCCTCGGATTTGAAACGGGATGGTCGTGCCATCTGACGTAGATGCTCGAAATGGAGTAGCTCGTGAATTTTATCTGCGCCTTTTGCATGAACTGATTTTCGGTCGTCTTGTCATAAACGACTACATCGACGAAAACGCCGTCGTCGAGCTTGAATTTTCCCGAATAGAAGGTCGAAAAATATGTGTCGCGAAGACGTATCTTATCAAAATAGTAGTGGCAGTTTTTATCTGTCTGGGGCGAAGAATAGACGTATTTCTCGGTATTTATCTCCTTTGGCGCGACACGCCTGAACACCTCAAAATCGTCGCGGAGCATTCCGATGTCGAGGTCGTCGTCCCACGGTATGCTCTTATTGTTTCTTACCGCTCCGAGAAGCGAGCCGCCTGTCAGGAAGTATTTAATATGGTGTCTCCTGCATATCCTGTCGATCTCAGTCAGTATGTCGATCTCGGCCTCCTTGAGCCTGCGGAGCTTGCCCTGATATACCGTAAGCTTCGACGCCGGAACGAACGCGTTGCCGCTCTTGTGGCAGAGAACTCTCTCGAACGAGTCGGAGAATGGCTTGAACATCTTTTTAAGTCCCGGCATCTCGTGGAAAAACTTCAGCGTCGCCAGGCGGTGATATTCCGAATCGTCTGGCGAATATGTCTTTCCGTCCGTAGTCAAAGCGACTTTATCGGGGAATTTGTCTGTGATCGCTCTCTTGACGTTCGCTATGCTTACCTCGGAATTTGAGACATTGTACTCATGGCCGAATTTGGCGTTTTCAGCGGCGGCGAAGACGCAAAGAGCGGCGTTTACGGAATATATACATGAGAAGCGGAAAAGGTTTTCCTCCTTTGTCACCTTTACGCTGCCGTTTTTAAACGCATCGGCGGAAATGGTATCGAAATCGAACGCGGGAGAATTTGAGTTCGTGCTTCCGTAGATATTGTCAAAGCGCAAAACGGTAAGGCGCTTATAGCCGCATCTGACTATCGAGCGGCAACGTTTTCCGAGCTTTATAAGGAACTCTTCCTCCGGAGTTTTATCCTCCGTCATCTTTTCGATAACGAAATCGTATTCGCGCTCGGAAAGTCCGGTGACTTCTGCGGGGAGCTTCCGAACGAACGGGACGAGCTCGGAAAAGACAACGATGTTGCTCTCGTCTTTTGAGGCGGCTGAAGTCGCCTTATCAAGTATATCGAACCATTTTTCATCCTTCTTTTTTGTGTCGGCAAGGAGGATAAAAGCTGTTTCGCTGAAATGGATCCTGTCGAGGTCGGAGAGCGCAAGTCTCTCGGCGATATCATGTTTTTCACTGCGGAACGGCTCGGCGTAAACGCTGTCGTCGAATGCGTCGACAAAATATACCGCGCCGCCATCAATGGCGGAAACATGCATTGAAAGCGCAGGAACGAGGACGTCCTCGATGGCCGTTCCGTCGGAGATCACAACGAATTTTTTGTATGCTCTCGGGTCGGGAACGCTGTCCTTTTTCGCCTTTTTCAGCCTTACGTTCCGATAGGTCGTAAAGCTCTGACATGTGACGATTATCTCGTCGTTATAAATATCCCTGTTCATTTCGTACATTCTTTTATCTCCTTATATATCATGTATACCCGTTCGTATCACGCTTCGTCGGGTAAAGCTTTAAACATCAGGTTTTTAAGTTTCGGAGCGACATGCTTTGAAAAAAGATCGAATAAGAATACCAGGAGCCTGCAGAGAAGCATCGAGCAGATGATAAACCCGATATAGCAAGGAAAGACGATATAATACGGCTTGTCGCTCATATATTTTAAGATTATCCGCGTTATGACCCTGTGGTTAAGATACAGATAAAGACTTAGCTTTGAAAGTATACCGAAATCTTTTCCGCTCAGTTTTTCTTTTATTCCGGTAAGCTCCGAAAAAACGATAAAGCAGAACGCCGCGACGACGATCACCATAAAGAAATCGTATTTTCTCGGCCATCTCATCCTCTCGGAGACGACGGCGAACGCTATTATCCAGCTTAGAAAAGTAAATTCAAGCACCGCAAAGACGGCGTTCCCCGCTTTAGTCACGGAAAAGCCGGCTGTTTTTTCCTTTAAGACAGCGCAACATTCGTTTATAAAGCATCCGAGGCACAGCCCCGCAAACGCCCTTATGAGGCTGTATTGGACAAAGCTCAGCGTAGTTGTTTCGGCTACGTTCAGATATCCGACCGTCTTGAATATATATCCGTAACAAAAACCGGAGATGATCGGGCACGCCGCTCGCATAAACGGCCTTTTGAATTTTACCGCAAGCGGATAGATCATCGCCATGGCGACGAGCATCGCGGATATATACCAGGTCGGGCCGTTGTAATATTTTCCGACCGTCAGTCCGAACGGCCTTGTGAAGGAATTTTCAAAAAACGACAGCACGAAATCGTTTGTCATTTCCTTCGCCGTCATCCCTTCGACGATCTCGCGTCCGAAAAAAGCTATAAGAAAAGCGGCGAAGCAAACCTTATAAAGGCTTTTTATCTTATGACTCAAAAACTCGGAGGTCGGAGTCTTGATATCCTTTTCAAGTCCGCTCCTGACCTTTACGGCGAGGAAATAGCCCGATACCATAAAGAAAAAGTCGACGAGGATATATCCCCTGCTGAAATATATGTAACCCGGAAGCATCTTCCTCGAATGGAAAAGAGCGATAAACACGGCAAAGATAAACTTCCAGAAATCGACCTCCGGATTATAGGCTTTACTTATTGTCTTCTTAGGCATTATGATCTTCCTCTTTTCGGCAATATCGGATTATAATGCCCTGTCACCTGTTTTTATTCATATATTCGCGGTTCGCCCAGAAACGGAGCTTCTTGCCCTTTTCGTGGTTTTGCCAATTTTTCAGCGCGAATTTTGGGCTGTCGGAATAAGAATTTATCGTATCTCCGCCCCTGTGATTTGTTATTGTTATATTGTCATATTTCCTGTAAAAATCGGGGATGTTCGGCTCGCTTTCAAAAACGTCGATGGCGGCACCTAAAATTTTTCCGTTGTCGAGCGCGTCGGTGAGCGCCTCGGGATTTATCATTATAGACCTCGCGGTATTTATTACATAGGCGGTCGGCTTCATCTTTGAGAACTGCTCAAAGTCGAGCAGATATTTGTCGGCTCTCGCGTGGATCGTTATTATATCGGAATTTTCGAGTAGCTCGTCCATGCCGACAAATTCCTGATTAAGTATATCGAAAGCGCTCTCGTCGATAAACGGGTCGTATACGAGCACTCTGCATTTGAACGCTTCGAGCTTTTCGGCGACAAGCCTTCCCACCGAGCCGTAGCCGACGATGCCGACGGTCATGTCGGAGAGCTCCCTTATCGTCGAATCGGTATTGGGATATTTTTCGCGCCATATACCGCTTTTAAGCGCGGCGTCGGCACGGGATATATTTCTTGTTTCGCATATCATAAGCCCTATGGCGTATTCGGCGACGGCGTTTGCGTTATGGGCGGGGTTGCATGTTACGATTATTCCCCTTTCAGCGGCAAAGGCAAGGTCGATGTTTTCCGTACCTCCGCGGCAGGAAAGAACGGCTTTCAGCTTTTTTGCCCTCATGAGAAGGTCGGCGTTTACGGGACAGAGGTGGACGATAAGAAGCTCCGCGTTTCTGACGGCTTCCATAAGTCCGTCGGGAACGGCGATCTCCTCACGCCTGTGGGCCTCTATCTTTTTAACGGTATCGCGCATATCTCCCCTGTTTTGTTCTCCGAAAAAGAAAAATTCGGCTGTATCGCTTTCGGAAAGATACTGCTTCGCCGCATTTCGCATCATCTCATCCGTGACATATGCGTCCCCTACAAAAACAGCTTTCATTTGACATAACCCTCTTTAATAAGAAATTCGGCATATTTAAGGTCAAATTCGTTTGTCACCTTGAAATTGTATCTGTTGCCTCTTATTATTCCGATCTTTTCGCCGTGTTCGAGATAAAGCTTGCCCGCCTCGATAAATTCCGGAAGCCGGCTTTCGGGAAGCTGACGCGCATAGTCGAGGAACGTATCGACATAAAACGTCTGGGGTCCCTGATCGTTTATCAGCTTACTTCTGTCGGGCACATGGTCTACGCTTTTTCCGTCCTCCGTCGTACTGAGAACGGTATCTATCACCGGAACGGAGGTAGTGACTATATTGTATTCCTTCATCGCGGCGATGTTGTTTTCGATTATATCTTTTGTGACAAAGAGCCTCGCGCAGTCGTGCGTAACGATGACCGAGCCTTTAGTTCCCGCCTTTTGCGCCGCGGAGACGATGTTTATAAGCGACGTAAAGCGGCTGTTACCGCCCGGCACAAGGATCATCCTTTCGCTGTCAAGGCCGTATTTTTCGATAAGCTCACGGTATTTATATTCCCAATCGGTATTCATCGACACCGTGACCTTGTCGATCGAGCTTACGGAAAGAAAGGTTTCAAGCGTCCGAATAAGAATGGGCTTCCCCGAAACC
>JAILLJ010000088.1 GCA_024693205.1 Clostridiales bacterium
CCGCAAGTAACCGTTTCAGAATGATCATATGCGCTCACCTCTTCTGAACATTATATCAGATTTTTTTATAGATTTCAATAAATCGGAGGTTTATATGGTCGATTCCTTTCTAATGCCCCGACGTCGATTTTGACGTCGGTATTATTCCGCTATTTTGAAATATATTGTTCCGATAATATTGACATTGTTCCGATAATGCGGCATAATATCTTTGTAACGGGAGGGACAATAATGTATATGACGGTAAAAGAAGCCTCCGCAAAATGGGGCGTCTCCGACAGAAGAATAAGAGCGCTCTGTTCACAGGGGATGATCCCCGGAGCATTTCAGGAGGGACGCGGCTGGCAGATCCCCGTTGACGCGAAAAAGCCTGCCGACGGAAGGTTTAAATCGAAGGAGAGCGTCCTTGCTCAGATCGACCGAAAAAAGAAGGAGCTTGACGGAAAAAGGCCGCTGACGGAAGGCGAGGCGGAGCGTATTTACGGAGAGTTCGCTGTTGAATACACATACAACTCGAACGCGATAGAGGGAAATACGTTGACCTTGAGGGAGACAGACCTTGTGCTTCGCGGGCTGACGGTCGATAAAAAACCGCTTGCGGATCACTTGGAGGCTGTCGGTCACAAGGAAGCGTTTGATTATGTGAGGGAGCTTGTAAAGGAGAATGCGCCGCTGACTGATAGCGTTATTAAGCATATACATTTTCTTGTGCTTGCGGATAAAAGAGATGACCGCGGAGTCTACAGGAGGATCCCCGTCCGCATTATGGGCGCGCGAAACGAACCTGTACAGCCGTATCTCATTGAGCCGATGATGGAACAGCTTCTGACCGACTATGTCAATGACGAAGCTCATATCGTAACGAAGCTTGCCGCCTTTCATATCCGCTTTGAAGGGATACATCCGTTTATTGACGGCAACGGACGGACAGGAAGATTGCTTGTAAACCTCGAACTGATGAAAGCGGGATATCCGCCGATAGATATAAAATTCACAGACAGAACAGCCTACTATAACGCCTTTGACGAATATTATGTTAAGCATGATATTTCCGCTATGGAGAACCTGTTTGCGGGGTATGTCAGCGAACGTTTAGACGATTATTTAAAAATACTATGTGAAAACCGATGAAATATGTCCGAGTATACAGCGTTTAAAATCAAGGAGGAAAAACAATGAAAAAGATCCTGTTCATTTCAGCCGGAGTTTTTTGCGTGGCGGCGAGCGCGTTTTATTTCCGCGCCTATACCGATTGGGTCGTGCCGCTTTACGCTTTGGGAGTGGCGCTGTATTCGCTGGCGTCCTGCTTTATTGCGGCGTATTTCTCAAAAAGTCCGGTCAAGGCGGGCGTCATAGCGGGGCTCGGCTACGCGGCGGGCAATTTCGGGCTGTCATATCTTGTGAACAACGTGATCCTCGATACGAAAAACAACAGAGCCGCCTGCGCGATAGTGCTCGGCTTGACGCTCATTTATTTTATATTTCTCACCGCGTTCTCTGCAAAGGGAAAGGCAAAGAAAAAATGGCCGGGAATATTGTTTTTAAGTCTATCCGCGCTTCTCATTTTATTAAATATCATTTTTGTTTGGCTTGTGCCGGAGCATCAAAAGACATATTTTAAGTCTGTTTCTTCGCCGGTCGCCGGTACGGAGATCCTTGATAAAGAGGTGCTTAAAGTGGATAACGCCGACTTTTATGTTGCGACGGACGGAAACGACGAAGCCGAAGGTACCTTCGACGCGCCGTTTGCAACTATCGAACGCGCGAGAGACGCCGTAAGAAAAATGGATAAGAGCGGTAAAAACGGAGTAACGGTCGCTGTTAAGGCGGGCGAATACAAGGTGAACTCCATAACCTTTACCGAGGAGGACAGCGGAAGCAAGGACTGTCCGATCACTTACCGATCATACGGCGACGGAGAGGTCGTACTCAACGGCGGCGTAACGCTCGACAGCGGCGCCTTCAAAAAGGTCACGGACGAGTCCATGCTCAGCCGCCTTTCAGACGACGCAAAGGAAAAGGTGATATGCGTCGATCTCTTGAAGCTCGGCGTAACGGCGGAGCAATACGGAAAGATATATGCCATCGGAAGCTACAACAGGGCGGCGCAGTATGACGGCGACTGGGTCGGAAGCATATACTGCGAGCTGTTTGTCGACGACGCGCGAATGACGATAGCGCGCTATCCGAACGGCAAAGAGTATCTCTATACGGGAAAAGTCATTAAAGATATCTACAGCGATCTGGAAAACGTCGATTATGAAAATATACGCAATCCCGATCCCGACGTCTACAGCCTTGACCGCGACTTGGCGGAGCGCATGAAAAATTGGGATATCCCTGCTCCTGAGTCGCTTAACGCGATATGGATGTTCGGGTACTGGAGATATGATTGGGCCGACGGCGCAACGCCGCTCGGCAAGGTCGATTTTGAACATATGACGATATCGCCGCTCTTTGACGGCGGCTTCGGCAGGGTGAATGCGAAGCAGGGCGCTCCGTATTATTTCTTCAACGTGTTTGAGGAGCTTGACGCGCCCGGCGAATGGTACATCGACCGCGAGAAAGGTATTCTTTACCTCTATCCGCCGACGGACTATTCGGAGAACTCCGTCATAGACCTTTCGCTGACGACAGACAGCATCATATCGGCGAGCGACGTCGAATTTATCACCTTTGACGGCCTGACGATCAAGGGTACCCGCGGCGACGCGGTCGTTATTTCGGGTAACGACAATACGGTAAAGAATTGCTTAATTAAAAATGTCGCGTGCAACGCGATCATCGTGACCGGCAGCAGAAATCTTATAACAGACAACGAGATCACGCGCACGGGCAAGGGCGGCGTCATAATGGACGGCGGAGATATAGCTGCTCTGACGCCCTCCGAAAACCGCGCGACGAACAATCTTGTGCATGACTGGTCGGAGATATACGAGACGTATCAGCCGGCTTTCACTTTGAAGGGCGTCGGATGCAGATGCGATCACAACGAAATGTATAACTCGACCCATGAGGCCGTCACATGGAGCGGCAACGATCATGTGATAGAATACAATCTTATCCACGACGTCTGCCTTCTGACCGACGACGGAGGCGCGATATATTCCGGCAGGCGTTGGGACTTCTACGGCACAGTCATACGTTACAATCTTATCTACGATCTCGGCTCAAACGGACATAAGCCGGTAGGAATATACCTCGACGACGCGCTTTCGGGCATATCGGTCTACGGAAATATGATCGTAAACGCGCCCAATATCGGCATCCAGCTCGGCGGCGGACGCGACCTTGACGTACATGACAATATCGTCATAAACTCGATAAGACCGATGACATATGACGACCGCGCGATCGAGGGCGTTTTCGGCGGTTGGTTCAACCATTCGTCGGAAAAAGACGGCGACATGTGGAAGCTCCTGTTTGAGTCGCCGTGGAAGAGCGAGGTGTGGCAGAACGCATATCCCGCTATGACACGCTTCAGCGACGATTTTAAAAACACCGACGATCCCGATTTTGTCCCCAATCCCGCCTACAGCAAGGTGACGCATAACGTCTTTATTTCGTCATCCGGCAAGATCGGCGAAGTTTCCGACGCCGCAAATAAATACAGCGATATCTCCGATAACGATCTGTTCCGTCTCGGGAAGCTGAACGCGATCTTCGTCGATCCCGAAAACGGCAATTATACGCTCAGGGACGACGCGCCGATAAGCTTTAATATTGACATGCCCGCACTAAACGAATTCGGAAGGCAGTAAGTCTTTTAAAAAATCGGATACCGACATTTAAACAGGAGGGACGATCAAAATGAAGCTTAAAAAAGTATTTTCTCTTGCTTTGTGTCTTGTTATATTGTTTTCATCCTTCGTTTTTGCGTCGGCGGAAAACGGATCGGCGGAAAACGGACTTCCGGAGAGCGAGCATAATTACGCGGACGGGATAAGCCAAAGCTGGAGCTGCGCTGTTGAAAACGCTCCGTACGGTGTTTTTGTTTCATTTTCCGAGGAAACATCTTTTGAGCCGATCTCTATCGACAAGGATGGAGATATCAAAAACGGCGATGATCTGTATTTTTTGACCGAAACGGATGATTTGATCTTTTGGTCCAGCGGAGATGGGCTTGCGGGCGTGGAATTATATATCCCGTATTCAAGCTTTAAAATGAGTTTAGTGACCGATGAAAGCGTAAACGGTTACGGCTTTAAGGTGACGAACATGCGCGCCGCCGAAAGAGACGAGGTCCATCCTGTAACGTTTCATCCGCGCATCGAGGGTGAAAGCGACGTTACGACCTGGTTCAGCAAAGAAAGACCGAAAAATTATTTGACCGACAACTATTCTGTTATTCCCGTGGTTACTCTTGACGATAATTATTTTTTGTGGTCCGAAACGCCGGACGGTACGGTCGCAGAGCTGAGCGGTTGGCCGAGCCCGGACACAGACGACGTCTGGGGAACAGCCATAGAGCTATCCTTAAAGTCGGACGAGATCTTTTCTTTTTCAAATTCAAGGGATTATTTCAGCATTGACGGTAAACGGAATTATTACATGTCAAAAGAAGATTATCTGATGCTGCACAGAAATCTTTACAGATCCCTGTCCGCCATGCCTTTGGCGGCAGTGGTATTGTCCGCGGCCTTAGTGGAATATCCTCATCGAAAATACAGAGGAGCATGCTACGGCATCTCCGCCGTGACGGCGTTACAGCACGAAGGCATAATAGATATCCTTCCGATGCAGAACGCCAAAAGCATGAGGGAGATGAAGCCGGACAAAGAGCTTATCAGTCTCATCAATTATTATCATTATGTACAGTCGGCGAGCTTTCTTACGGAAAACAAAGCGTTTATGAAGGGCACGCCCGTCTACAAGGATCAGCTTAAAAAGATCTATCAGAGCGCCGAAAAAGGGAATGTCATTATGCTCGGATTCGGAGAATATCCGTCATTATCCGGACACGAGGTGCTTGTGACCGGAGCATATACGAACGATAAAGGCGAGCATATGCTTATACTGTACGACAACAATATCCCAACTGAATACGGCAAAAGCGATCGCTACAGGACGGTTATAACGATCAGCAGCGATTGGTCGGAAGCAAAGTATTATTTCGATGACGTCGACAGGGTGATATGGACGGACGATTTTTCACAGTTCAAAACGTTCGATATTAAGGGGAACGGTCTCGTGAGCGCGTTCTATCAGGCCTTTTTCAGGCATTTGGGTAATGTGTTTATGATGCTGTTTGATATCATAAGGGCGGTTTTTAAATGATTTTTTCGGAACGCCTTTCAATCTGACGAATAATACATTTTACAAAGATCGTATGCCCGGTACGAATGGAGGATCGTTATGTTGGAGCTGAAAAAGAAATGTTTCGATTTCAGTTGGATCAGCGAATGCAGAGGCGCTTTGATGGGCTTTGCCGCGCTTTGGGTCGTCCTGTTTCACTCGCCTGAGCTGTCATTTGCGTTTTTGCGCTTCAAACCTTTATTTGTCGGGCTCGATCTCATTAAAGGACGCGGCAATGCGGGCGTCGATATATTCCTGCTGTTGTCGGGGCTGGGGTTGTATTATTCTTTGGAAAAAACGGAAGCGTTACGGAATTTTATAAAAGACGTTTTTTAAAAGTATTTCCCACAGCAATTATTGTTGCAATTATTTATTACGGCATTTTTGAAAAGGAAGACTCGATCCTGAGCTTTTTGGCGGATGTGTTGTTTATCGGCTTTTATAAAACCGGCAAGAGACAGTTTTGGTATTTTTCTCTTATTCTTGTCTTATACATTTTGTATCCGCTGATACACAGGTTTATAAGGCCAAAGCCTTCCAAGCGGCTCCCGATCCTGATCCTTTCAGCAGTTTTATTGAACGTACTGCTTTTTACTCTTGTGTCGGATTATTACAAGGTTGTTGAGATCGCAATTTCCAGAATTCCGATTTTTCTGGTGGGCGTGTGGCTTGGCGTTCTGTCGAAAAATAAAGCCGAAGTTTCATTTGTCGGATTGATGACGGCTGCTGTTGTTTTGCTGATCGGAGCTTTTTCCGTCTCCTATTTTTATCCCGGTCGTATGGAGCTCGAAAGATCCATCTGCGGCGTCATCGGATTTTCGATGGTGATCGTTCTGACGGTCGTTTTTCATTGCCTTAAAAACGGAGCAATAAAAAGAATGTTCGTTACCGTAGGAACGTATTCCATGGAGCTCTATCTTTTGTATGAGAAAGCCTGTATGATCTTAAACGGAAAACTTATCCGTGACCGTTATTACTTTTGTTTTTATCTTGTTGTTTTAACGATCACATTGATGATGTCCGTGCTACTGAAAAATACGGTCGACAGTCTGTTGTCTGTTTCAAAAAAACGTGGCTCATAGGAGCGTAAAAAAACGGGACTCGCAGAAGCCCCGTTTTATTTTTTTGTTTTTACCTATTGACTTAGTAGGTAAAACAGGATATACTATACAAAGCTACCGGACAGGTAGGTAAAAGACGGAATTACGATCGGAAAGAGCTTTCGGTCAAAAAGGAGGAAACAATGATATATGCAGATAATGCGGCTACCACAAAAATGAGCCGCACGGCGGTAGAGGCCATGCTGCCGTATATGGATGAATGCTACGGAAATCCGTCCAGCCTTTATTCCTTCGGCCAAAAGGCGAAGGAGGCTTTGGAGGACGCGAGGGCGAGGGTCGCCGCGTGTCTCGGATGCGACGCTAAAGAGATAACATTTACGTCCGGCGGAAGCGAAGCCGACAACCAGGCGATTTTTTCCGCGGCGGCGACAGGCGAAAGAAAGGGTAAAAAGCATATCATCTCGACGGCCTTTGAGCATCACGCCGTTTTGCATACGCTCGACAGGCTTAAAAAACAGGGCTTTGAGATAACGCTTTTAGACGTTCACGAAAACGGGATAATAACTCCCGAACAGGTGGAAAACGCCATAAGGGACGACACCTGCCTTGTGACCGTTATGTACGCAAATAACGAGATAGGTACCGTTCAGCCGATAGCCGAGATAGGAAGGGTCTGCAGGGAAAAGCATGTCACGTTCCATACGGACGCGGTGCAGGCGGCGGGTCATCTGCATATCGACGTTAATACGCAAAACATAGATATGCTGTCGCTCTCGGCGCACAAGTTCCACGGCCCCAAGGGAGTGGGCGTTCTCTACGCAAAAAAAGGCGTGATCCTGAATAGCCTCATTAACGGCGGAGCGCAGGAGAGAGGGAAACGCGCCGGTACGGAAAACCTTTCGGGGATCATGGGAATGACGGCGGCATTGGAGGAGGCGTGTAAAAATATCGACTTAAACGCCGAAAAGCTGACCGTTCTCCGCGACCGTCTCATAGCGGGACTTGATAAGATACCTTACGGGGAGCTGAACGGCGACCGTGAAAAACGT
>JAILLJ010000127.1 GCA_024693205.1 Clostridiales bacterium
ACGTTTGACGACGGGAGCCAGCGGTTCGCGCCCAGGAAGCTGTATTTTGTGCCGCTCTGGATGTAAAGCCCAATATCTGTACAGTACAATACCTCGCCGTCGTCTGTAAAGGTTATAGACTTGACATTACATGAGGGGAGCGTTTCGATCTCTTTATTGGAGAGCCATGTGCTTTTTCCGTCGAAAACGTATGCGCCTTTTTTACTCGCGAACCAGACGTGACCCCATTCGTCGGAGGTGAGCGAAGAAACGTCGGTCGTCGGGATATCAGAAACGCACGGCATGACGTTTCCCCAGTGAGGACGTTTCCCGTGAAGGATATGAAGCGCGTCGGGAGATATCACATAGACGCGGGAGTCGCCGTAAGCCGTCATCGCAGTCGAGCCGGTGAACTCAAGCGGTTTTTCGGGTAAAAATTTATTGTCTTTCAGCTTATACATCATCATTCCCGCGATAATCCGGACGTTTCCGACGCCGTCGATACAGATATCCGTAATATCGTCGCTTACGGCGTGTTTTTCTTTTACCTTTTTATCGGCGAGGGTATAAACGGTATTTTCCGATACCGCGAAGACATTTCCGTTTTTAAGGGGAAGGAGCTTCTTGACGGAGCCTTTTATGCCCTTTATCTTTTCAAAACCGTCGTTTTTAAAATACGCCGCTCCCTTTTCCGTGCCGACGAAAAGGTTTCCGCCGCCGTCGAGAGCGAGACAGAGTACCGATGAGGACGGCAATCCGTCGTCAGCGCCGTAAAAATGTCTTATCCTTTGAGGCGTCTTTTTTACAAGCAGTCGATTTCTTTCCATAACAAAACCTCCGAAAAAAAGCAGAGACCGATTTGCCGAAAGGTCCCTGAAAATAATTTGGAATTATCCAATATTGATATGTATTTTTACGAGGAACACGGAGGGCCGTGTTCCCTACATGTCGCCGAATCACGTTCGGTTTTTCGGTTGTAGGGAACGCCGCCCTCGGCGTTCCATTGCCTAACCGTGATATGTATTTTGGGTGGAACACGGAGGGATGGTCGAGGGAAACGTCATCAGGAAACGGCGACAACCCCTCAGTCATGCTAACGCATGACAGCTCCCCTTGCTCAGGGGAGCCTTTAAGCGTACCCCTTACTCAGGGGAGCCTCTAAGCGTACCCCTTACTCAGGGGAGCCGGAATAGCTCATTCCATAAAAACGCAAAAAGCGTTATTTATTGAAAAACTGCGGCAGGAATTCCTTATGAGCTTCTTTCATCTCGTTAAAGCAGTTGAGCGCCTTTTCCCAGTCGCCTACGAGGGGATGGATAAGCAGCGCGTTGAGCGCGGCTGTCTCGGAGCCGGTCTTGGCGGCCTCGACGGTAAATCTTTCGTATTCCTTGACGACCTGCATAAGTCCGATGATGTGGCGGTTCGTGACCTCCTCTATCGGGACGGGCTTTGCGCCGTCCTTGCCGATACGAGCCGCGATCTCAACGACGTCGTCGTCCTTCATGAAGGGGAGAGTGCCGTTATTTTTAATATTAACGACCTGAACGTCGTTTTTGTCGTTTGCGATGGCGTCTATAAGCGAGACGGCGACAAGAGAATATTTATGGCCGCCCCTCTTGTCGAGAAGCGCGGGCTTGACATAGAGATTAACGTCCGAATAGATATTTAAAAGGTTTTCTTCGATCTCCATGCAGACCTCTGCCCTGCATTTTTCGCCGCTCTTGAGGTGCTTAAGCTTCGCGTCGCGGCAGTAATAATACTGGAGATATGACGAGGGGATGGCGTTTATGGCCGCGAGAGTTTCAAGCGAGAAGCCGTCGTCCTTGATGTTAGCCATTACCTTCGGCGAAAAACCGGATTTGATCATTTCGGGCAAAAGCTCCTTGCCGTCCTTTCGGACAGACGTTATCCAGCTTAAATGGTTAAGTCCGAGGTAGGTTATCTCGCTGTCCTCGCCGCTTATCTCCTTGGTGTCGTCTATCATGTCGATTGGCACGTTGCAAAGTCCGATGCACTTGACGTTTGTGTTATTGAGGACGAAGTCGGTGACGATGCCGGACGGGTTCGTGAAGTTGATGAGCCATGCGTTCGGGCAAATGGCCTCGATCCTGTCGCAGATGTTTTTGATAACGGGAATGGTACGGAGCGCCTTGAAAAATCCGCCGATGCCCGTCGTCTCCTGACCGATGAGGTCGTATTTTACGGGGATCGTCTCGTCGAGATATCTTGCCGGAAGCTTTCCGACGCGAATCTGTGTTACGACGAAATCCGCTCCCTGAAGCGCTGTATCGAGATCGTCGGTGAGAAGCGTTTCGCAGTCGACGCCCGCTTTTTCGAGCATACGGATGCAGAGATCGCCGACTATCGTGCGCTTTCTCTCGTCGATATCCATAAACGATATCTTTTTAAGCTTTAATGAATCGCGTGCCTTTAAAAATCCGTCGATTAGCTCGGGGCAGTATGTGCTTCCCGATCCTATTACGGCAACATTGATCTCTTTCATACCTCTTTCGGCGCCAAACAGCGCCGTTCCTCCTTTATGTGATAATTATTTTAAAAATCATGCGTAGTCCTGCATTATCCAGTTGATACAGCCCATGACCGGCGGGACGGAGAGCTTGATGAATTTGAATTTCCTGTCGGAAAGCGCGGCTGTCTTTTCTTTTATCGCTTCAAGATATTTCTCGGACGGAAGCTTTGTCAGTATCGAGCCTGAGAGCACGACCTCGACCTCGTCGCCCGTGAAGTTTAGATTTTTTGTATGCGCCGTAATTAGCTCGGCGCTTCTCTGTGCCATTTTGTCACAGATTTCGAGACAGACGCTGTCGCCGCCGTTAAGTCCGTCAAAGAAAAAGTCGATGAGCGGCATTATATACGGGTCGGCGTCGTCGCTGTCGAGGAGGCTTACAAAATCGAGAAATTCATCGCGGGTGTTCTTGTTGAAGCGCTTAAAGAACATATCGGTCATTGACGTTTTACGGACCATCAAAAACAGATCGTCGTAGATGGCCTGATAGACAGATTTAGCTATCTGATGACCGTTGCATATATCGCCGGAATAATCGCCGAGGCCTGCGAGCTGAAGCATCTTTCCGTCGGAATCAACGGCGTTACAGCATGTGCCGGTGCCGTTGTTGAGTCCTATTGCGGCGCCGCTTATACTGCCCGCCTTGACGACGATAAAGCCGTCGTTGAATAATTCAAAGTTTTTAAGCCCGAACCCCGAAAGCCTTTCATATAACGCGTCGTGCTGGAACGGATGATCTATCCCGGCAAGCCCCATCAGCGTAAAGCTGACGTCCGAAAGCTCGATACCGTAATTTTTGACGAGCGACGTTACGCCGCTCCAAATTATCTCGGCGGCCTCGTCGAAGCCGGAAAGGTTTTCGTGGTTGCTTCCCTTTGTTTTATAGTCGGCGACGATATTTTTGTTTTCGTCAAAGAGAGCGTAGTAGGTCTTTGTTCCGCCGCCGTCAACGCCGATATAATATTTCATTATTTTTCCTCCCCGTCAATATTTTCAAAACAGTCTCTGCAAACCTCGTCAAGGCAGAATTTTCCGCGCCTGTAGGGTTCGCGCTCTATCCACATCCCGTTTGTGAAATCCGGAACGGGCACGGGCATACCGCCCATCGCCGCCGACTGCTCGGACAGGCAGGTTATCGACATCCATGCCGCCGTGTCATAAACGTCTATCGGCGGTTTTACGTCGTTTATTGCGGCTTCGGCAAAAGCGGAAAGCACAAGATAATCCATCCCGCCGTGGCCGCCCGCATGGATACCTTCCTCGGAATAAAGCTTCCAGAGCGGATGCTCGTATTTATCACGGAATTCCTTAAAAGGCTTCCAATCTTCTCTCTCGAAATCGTCAAAATAGATCTTTCCGGCTCTTTCGTCGTCTGTCTCGTTGTATATTCCCTTTGTGCCCTGGACGTTATAGTTTCTCGAATAGGGGCGGGGAGTCGAACAGTCGTGGGTCAGAAGGATCGTCTCGCCGTTGGCACATTTTATCATCGTCGTCACGACGTCGCCCTCGTTAAACGGGAAGTCGGCGATATCGTAGTCCTCGCCTTTGTTCTTTTTCATCCATACGTTTAGCCCTCTCGATTTGCTCGCCATCGAGCAGAGAGTAAGAAAACGGTTGCCTCTGTTTATATTTATTAGCTTAGAAAGCGGGCCGAGTTCGTGGGTAGGGTACAGCTCGCCGTTTCTTCTCATGAAATTGACAAGTCTTCCGTGGCGGTTTTCGCGGCCGAGACATATCTCTTCGCGAAGGTCGTGCCTGTAGCCGCCCTCGAGATGTGTTATCTCGCCGAACATGCCGAGGGAATTCATGTTGTAGATAGCCATTTCGTTACGGTCGTAACAGCAGTTTTCGAGGAGCATACAGAATTTTCCCGTTTTCTCGCTCGTATGTACCATCTGCCAGCATTCGTCTACGGAAGCTGCTCCGCCGACCTCAATAGCGACGTGTTTCCCGGCGCGCATGGAGTCGATAGCTATACGGCAGTGTGTTATCCACGTCGTACAGCAGAGTATGGCGGAGATATCGTCACGCTTTAAAAGCTCTTTATAGTCGAGATACATCGCGGCGTCGGTGCCTTGTACCTCTTTTACGATCTTTACGCCGTTTTCCGCCCTATCCTGATATTTATCGCATACGGCGACGACGTTGACGCCGGGAACGGCCATAAGCTCGCGCATCATGCCGGAACCCCTGCCGCTGATACCTATAACACCGAAATTTGCTGTTTTCATACCGCACCGTCCTTTTGTATATGGTGTTTTATATAACCTAATTTTACAACGACTGACTGAAAAAATCAATGCCGAAAAAGGACTATTTGAATAAACGGCGGAATTTCTTATGCCATTTTTTCAGATAGATCGAGATGAACATCGTCAGCGCGTAATCGTACATCACGAACGCCGCCGTTCCGAGAGCCAAAAGTATCGGCACGGCAAATCTCCCGAAGTTTTCAACCTCGTCGAATTCAACTCCCATGAATTTTATCATCAGATAATATGAGATTATCATTGTGCCTTCAAATAAAGCGAGCTTTATTATCCATTCGAGCCACCGCGGAAGCTTTGCTTCGCACAGCGCCTTGATAATAGGATAGTAGCCGAAAAACGAGGCGTAGAGGACTGCGGCTTCCTTATCGGGAACTATCACGACGGAAAGGATGCTGACGGCGACATAGACGCCGAACGCCCATTTTTTATTTGCCTCTATAACCATTAAAGCAATAAACGCTCCCGCCAAAGCCGGAAGCGCATATGTAAGAAACGGAATAACCGACATTGCAAATAAAATCGTCACGGAGAGAGCCGCGACGATTCCGCCCAATGCCGTTTTAGAGCTTTGCTTCAAAAAGATCACCCTGTGTTCAATAAAATATTTTGCCGACGGGAAAAATCAGCAGCATGAAATAAGATCTCCACCCATACATTCACAACAGCTGTCGGCACAGCAAAGTCCCATGCATATATCGCAAGGGCTGCAGTCGGAACCTCTCTTTGTCCTCGATTGGCGTTCTGTTCTGAATCCGCCGGAGGAAGATGATTTCATGTTGTTGTATGCCGCCTGATATTCACGGTTGTTCGGGTCCATTGCGCACGCCTTGGAGTAGTTTGACGACGCCTCCTCGAGCCAGCCCTTGCGGTACTGTACCGTTCCCTTTAAAAAATGCCATTCGGCGGTACGCATCGACGCGGGCACCCCGTCAAGGAGCGTCTCGGCGTCGTCGATCCTGCCGTTTCTGATTTTATCGCGGATATCGCTGAAATCGGTATTGCCGGCGTATGCGCCGCCTGTTCCGTAGGCGTTATATGAGCCGTAAGAGGAGTTCCCGCCGAAGCTTCCGCCGGACGTACCGCGCATCAGTATGATAGCGTCGTACGCCTCGTCGAGCTCCTTCATCTTTTGAGAAACATTTTTTTCGTTAGGATCTTCCTGGATCTTTCGCGCAAGGCTGCGATATGCCTCCTTGACCTGCGCGTCCGGAGCGTTGTCAGGCAGTCCGAGAACTTCAAACGGATTTCTCATCATCGGTCACCTCTTTGGCGGAATATTTTTTCAAGATATACATTTCGGTATTTGTAAGTCCGTAAAAAAGGACGTTGTATATAACGGTATCGAAGCGGTAAAAATGAAGGGCGTCATAGGCGTTCAGCGTTTCGCCGATGTTCATTTCAAAAAGCGATTTAAGATAATCGTAAAAGCCGCCGCTGTCGTGAAAAGAATCATATTTTTTAATAAGAGGGTTAAAGTTTTTTTGTCTTATGTCGTTTGAAAGGTCGTCGGCGGAATCGGAAAGATAAACGAATTTTCCGACAAGATATCCGAGCCGAGAGAGCGATCGCTCTGTTTCGCCGTCAAAGCCGAACGACGCCAAAAACGCGAGAGCCGAGGCTGACGAATCGGCGGCGGCGTCGTTGCCGCAGTCGTTTTTTTCGGTTTCGGCCTGTTTACGGACAGACCGGCGGACAGCGTTTTCCGCCTCGGGACGAAGGCGGGCAGCCTTTTTATGCATCAAAAAAGCGATCGGAAAAAATAAAATCGACAGAAGCTTTTTAAAAAAGCCTTTATCGGAGATATTGTCGAGCAGCTTGTAGTAAAAAATAATTACGGAAACATCGGCGCAGTATGATGTTTCGTCGCTTTCCATGCCGCATGACTTGCATTTTTTAAGGGGATTGTAACAGCATCGGGAGTCCTTCAGCGTCACGCATTCCGGCTTTACAGCCATACGGAGCATCGCAAGGAACGTAGCGTCATAGCTTAAAAAGAGCTGTGCGAAGGGCGAATAGCGCTTTAAGAGCTGTTTACATATCGTACAGTATATTCCCTTGTAAATATCGTATTCCCTGAATTTCAGTTCAGGTTTATACGCTCTTACATATCCAAGCAAACGACCACCGACCGTCCGATAAAAAAGTTTTTATTTTATAAATGGTAACATATTATTAAACGGAAAAAGTAAACATACTGTAAATTTTACAGTAGATTTTACGGTTAATTTTTTATGGGTACGGACAAAATCCGTACCCATAAAAAGAATCGGTAAATACTTTAAAATGCTTTTCCCTCAAGGAAATCAGTTTCCGTCACATAGCCTTTTTTGTTTATGCGGAAGGTCTTTATCTCGTGCCTTCTGAAATCTGCCCAGAAGCCCGCGTCAATGAGGTCGCAGACAAAGCCGACGTGAAGGGTGTTTTTGCCGTCCGTTTCGTAACAGCGGATGATGACGTCTCCGCTTCCGTCCTCGCAGACCTTGAACGCCGTGACGAGGATATTCGGCTTTGTGATCTTGAGAAAGCTCTTTTTTTGCGGCTCCTTTCCCTTGTGGTAGCTTGCGGGAATGACCGTGGGTCGGCAGTTGAAGAGAGCGGCGTCGGCCGTAACGCCGCTTGTCTCGGCGTCGCCCTCATGGACTCTGATCCCGTATTCAAAACGCTGAAGCCCCTCGTCCGTGAAGTCGAAGTTTGCGGGCGGCCTCGTAGAATAGTGATCGGCGCAAATGACGTTGCGAAGGAGCGTCAGGCGAAGCTCGCTTTCGGGACAGTCATAGCTGTATTTTGAATCGTTTAAAACGGAGATGCCGCGCTTTGCTCCGTCGGGGCAGACAGCTGTGATATCGGCCCATTTCTGCGCCGGCTCCTCGTCTCCGTCGCAGGGACGTTTTATGAACGAGGAGGGGATCTCATATGTTGATATATGGTTTTTGCCTTCGAGCCTAAACGGCATTTTGAGGAGCGTGAACTGCTCCTGCCATATCGCCTTGCACTTTACGCGGAGAGTTTTTTGCTCCGACGCAAGGATAAAGTCCTGGATGAGAACGGAGTCGTTGAAGCGGTGTTTAGTACGCACGACGGCTCTTTCGGGGCCGCTTTCGACAAGCTCGATGTTTTCGAGCGACATGACGCCCTTTATGTCGTGGAACTTAAATACGTTGTGCGCCCATGTGTCGGTCTTATGATCGTCGATGACGATGGGCAACGCGAGGTCGCCGGACGAAGCGAAGTCGTAGCCGTCGGATTTTTCGACGAGGCTCGAAATGCCGCCCGTATTTTCATTGAAGGCGACCTTGATATATTTATTTTCAATAGTAAAGCCTTCTGCCTTTACATCTGTTTCGACGCTTTTATCGCATTCGTCGCCGTCGGCGATGCTCAGCCAGAACGTCGCGTAGCCGAGGGCGGGAACGCGCGCGTTAAATACGGTATCAAGATGAGTATCGTTTGAGCGCGAGGAACGGACGTTTTGGAACAGCACGTTGTTGCCGTCGCTGTCTGTCACCTTTTTTGAGGGGTGATACGTCCTTACGGGGACGTTTATTTCAAAGGAGAGGGGATTGAAAACGACGACGGGACGCGGGAAATTCTTGTTGTTGCAATAATGACGTTCAAGGGAAACGACCGTATCGGAAACGCCGTCTATCCATGTGTCGATCTGTTTTGTGAGCTTTAAGAGCGCGTTTTCTTCCTTTCGCGCCGCTATGGTCATGGCGTGACCCTGACTGTCTCTCGCATCCTCATAGGCCTCTCTTATCGAACAGCCGCAGAGGATATCGTGGAACTGATTAAAACAGACATCTCTCCAAGCCTCGGCAAATTCCTTCGGGGAGGGAGCCGAGCCCAAATTGAGATGCGCGAGCGTGTCCCATTCCTCGGAGGAAAAGAGCATGTTTTCGGCTTTTCTGTTAAGCTGTTTTACAAGGGACGTCGCGGAATAACAGCCGCTTGCGTGATGCTGCATCTCGTCCTTCCACGTCGGAAGATCGAGCCTTAACGCGCACTGCTCCTCAAAATATTCGTCGGGCGACGAGAATTTTAGGGGCAGATAGCCCTCTTTTTTAAGATTTGAGCGTAAATATTCGATATCTCCCTTTGTCGGACCGCCGCCGTGGTTGCCGACGCCGTAAAAGAGCATCAGCCCGTAACCGTTATTTTTCGCCTTTTCGTTCAGAAGCTTTTCGGTACTGCTTAACCTTTCGACGCCGTCCTTGGCGTATTCAGTCGTTATCCTGAAAGTCAGGACTCTTGAGCCGTCTTCGCCGTCCCACCAGAAAAGATCCTCGGGGATATCGGGATTTTCGTGGACGCCGGGGCGCATCATGACGTATGTTTTCATTCCGCCGAGTGAAAGAAGCTGGGGCATATTGCCGTTATGACCGAAGGAATCGACGTTATAGCCGGTCTTGCAGGTGACGCCGAATTTTTCTTTATAGTACAGCTGACTGTAAAGCGCCTGTCTCGCAAAGCTTTCGCCCGACGGCATGTTGCAGTCCGGCTGTATCCACCAGCCGTTGACTATAGACCATCTGCCTTCCTTTACGCGCTTTTTGATCTCGGCGAACATATCGGGATCGATCTCCTCGACCCAGCGGTAGTACGCGGCGGACGAGCATGTGAACACGAAATCGTCGTATTCATTAAGCCTGTCGAGCGCGGAACGGAATGTCTGAAGGACTTCGGAACATCCCTCCTGCCAGCGCCAGAGCCAGGTCGGATCGAGGTGGGCGTTGCCGATCAGATATATGTTATTTTCCATCAAGGAGGCTCCTTTCAGTCAACTTCTCTGATAGTTTTTATCTTTTGTTCTTCGATGGGTTTATCCATGGCGTTCGTCCTTACGGACGCGATCTCGTCGACCGTTTCTATACCTTCGACTACCTTGCCGAATGCGGCGTAATTCCCGTCCAAAAACTCTCCGTCGGCGTGCATTATAAAGAACTGTGACGAGGCGGAGTTGGGATTTTGGGCGCGTGCCATCGAGATAACACCGCGTTTATGTGAGATGGGGTTCGGGAAACCGTTGCTTAAAAATTCGCCGATGATTGTATCATCAGAGCCTCCCATGCCGTTTCCGAGCGGATCTCCGCCCTGGATCATAAATCCGGAAATGACGCGGTGGAAAATAAGCCCGTCATAAAAGCCGCTGCCTACGAGCTTTAAAAAATTTTTGACAGTGGCGGGAGCCGCGTCGGGATAAAGCTCAAGCTTGATTTTCTTTCCGTTCTCCATTACGATTTCTACCATTGTTTTCTCCTCCGGTGTTGTATTTTATATTAGATCAACTTTGCATCTCGATAAGCGCTTTTTTGCCCTCCTCGGTAACGGGCATTATCCATTTTCTTGAGCGGAAATGTCTTAAGCACATGACGATCTTCGGCACGTCCTCAAAGATCAGCATTGTCGCGTAAACGGCTGTAAACGGTATTTTGAGAACGAATGACGTCAGATATGTTACGGGGATCGAAAAGAGCCAAAGACATATAAAATCGTATTTCATTCCGGTAAATGTATCTCCGCCGGAGCGGAAGATACCGACTATCTGGATATACGGGATATTTCTTAAAAACAGCTCCGCGCCGACGACGGCCATTATTCCCGTCGCGACCGCCGCCGTATAGGGCGTCAGATTGCCTGTAAGGTTAAACAGCTTTACAAGCGGAGAGCGGAAGATAAGGATCACCATTCCGAGGAAGAGTGAAAAAAGCGGAACGATAGCGGTAAATCTCAGCGAATCGGTATAGCCTTCCTCTATCTTGCCCTGTCCTATCGACTTTCCGACCATAACGCAGCAGGCGGAGCAAAGTCCGATGAAAAACGCGAACGATACGTCGGTAAAGGTGCGAAGTATCGTGACGGCGGCAAACTGCTCATAGCCGAGCCTGCCGAACATGATGTTGAGTACAAGCGTGCCGAGACCCCATGTGCCCTCGTTGAAGGTGACGGGAGCGGCTTTTTTAATGAATTCAATAACGAGCGAGCGCTCGAAAATGAATATCTCATCGAGCTTCCCGATGATGATATTGTGCTGTTTATATGATATAAAGTACATGAAAAGGGGATTTATCCATGCTGAGATGGTCGTGGCGAGCGCCGCGCCTTTAATCCCCATCGCGGGTATACCGAGAGCGCCGAAAATAAAAACGTAGTTGAATATGCAGTTAAGTACGGTCGAAATGCCCGACGCGTACATGGGTATCCTGACGTTTTCCGTCGAGCGGAGGACGGCGGAAAAGGACATCGCCAAGGCTATCGCGGGATATGAAAATACAGCCGTCCGAAGATACGCCGCTCCCTCGGAGATAACCGCGGTCTCTTTATTGAAAACGCCTATTATGAATTCGGGAAACAGTAAGCCCGAAAGAAGAAAAACGAAGGAGCAAAGAAGGGACGAAACGAGCGTAATACCGAGGATCTTTTTTATTCCCTTATTGTTTCCGGCTCCCCAGTATTGAGAGACAAAGACGGAGGTGCCGGAGGAGATACCGAAAAGAAAGAGGTTGATAACGAAGCTGTACTGTCCCGCCATTCCGACGGCCGCGAGAGAAATATCGCCGAGCTGACCGACCATGACGGTGTCTATGAGCGTAAAGGAGCTTATCAGAAGATTTTGAATGGCTGTCGGCAAAGCCAATCTGAATGTGCTTCGCCAAAAAGCTTTATCGCCGAGGTATCTTTTTATCATCTTATTCTCCGAAGGGTTTATTTGATGTCTTCATAGATAAGCTTGAACTTTGAGTTTTTGCCGTAATATAGGTCGAACGTGCCGGTGACCGCGCTGTAATCCGAGCGGTAATATATGTTTTCGGACATATCTGTTATGACGTCGTGGACGTCCGTAGCGTCCTTGATTTCAATGCTTTCCTTACCGTTTTTGCAGTAAGAAAGGATGCCGCTTCCGTATGAGTAATCGGTCAGGAAATAGAGCGTTCCGTCCGAGGACATACGAAGGTTGTTTGAGGACGCGGAGTTATATACCTTTTTGGCGATAAGGTTATCGGTGTCGTTCATTATGCAGTGAAGCTCGCTGTCGCCGTTTATATAGTAAATTTTTTCGCCGTCGGGAGTGATCGTAAAGCGCACCGCGTGATCGGAGAGCTTCTCGGCCTTTCCGAGACGTTTAATGCTGCTCTTGTAAAGATATTCGTTGCCGTCGAGATAGAACAGCTTGTCGCCCTTTTTGTTTGTCATGACGTCCTTGACCTCAGACGAAACGAGCGTCGGAGAGAAGGAGCTGTTCATTATATAGAGAGCGGACGACGAGTCGGTAAAGAATTTAGTCGAGAACGAGTCGACGGGACAGATCGCCGCAAGACCGCACTGTGTGACGTTTTTGTCGGGCGGACAGATGAAATTAAAGCCGTTTGAGAGCTTTTTCTTTGCGGCGGCTTTTTTGGAGCTGAAGAAGTTTCCTTCTATGCCGTTCGTACCGTAAATGATCTCGGACATATCCCTGTTGGTATATATCTTAAGCTCCGAAAGCGCGGCAAATTCAGCGAGCTTTATCTCATCGGAGCCGTGTTTTGCGAAGAGCTTTATTATGTCGCCGTCGGTGTAGCGCTCGAATTTCAGGTAATAGATATATTCCGCGTTGTCGGAGACGGCGGCAACGATGGCGTTTCTTCCGAGGTCGGAGACTATCCCGCCCGTGCTGATACTGCATTTAAACGAGTTTTCGTCCTCCGAAGCTGTCGAAAACGCAACGGTATCGCCGTTAGAGGACAAGGCTACGGAGTTGTCGCTCACGTTGTTTGCGATAAGCGTGGACAGACCCTTTTCGCTGTCATAGAGGAACAAAGAGTTGTCGGTTTTATTAAGAAGCAGGCTGAACGGGTCGACCTCGGCGGCGGAGGATGATTTATCATCGTCGGCAGTCGTTTTTGTCTCGGCCTTATCGGTCTCGCTCTCCGATTCGTCGGTGGCGGTTGCGTCCTTGTCGACATTTTTCATGGTATAGGCTATGCTGCTTCCGTCCTCGGAAAGGATAAAGCTTATTGCGTTGTCCGTCACCTTGACGACCGACTTTTTGGTGACGTAGTAGAGCATATTGTTATCGGTTAGGACCGCTTTGATATTTCTGTCGGAGGACACGGCGGAGGAGGCGACGCTTCCCTCGGCGCTGCCTATGGTTTTACCGCCCGTTATGAAATTGACATTTTTTCCGTCGGAGGATGTGAAAGCCTGGATGACGTCGGTCACCGGCTCGACTCTTTTTGAAACAGAGGCGATAAGGATGATTATTCCGATTATCAGCGCGAGCAGGAAACAGACGGCGATGATGAACTGCGGCTTATATCGCGGCCTTCTCTTTTTTCTTCCCTTCGCGTTTTTATTTGAGGGATTTTGGCGCGGAGGTCTTTGTTGCTGATCTTTCGGTTCGGGATGCGGCTTTTCACGCGGTATCTCGACTGTATGACCGCAGTTGGAGCAGATATTGACTCCTCTCGGATTTCTCTCTCCGCAGTAAGGACACATGATAAGATCGCTGTCGGAGAGGCGAGATACGACAGGTTCGCCGCACACTCTGCAAATTATGCTGTTGTCGGGAATGGTGCTTCCGCAGTTTCCGCACTTCATATATTATCGCCTCCGAAATATCTTTAAATATACGATATAATTATACAATCTTTATTGTAGCTTTTCGCAGTGATTAAGTCAATAGAAAAAACGACATAAAACGACATTTTAAAAAAATTTAAAATCCTTGTCATTAACGAAAAAAAGGGTCGCTGTGTAAAATAATATGAAATGTACAAAAAACACTTGAAATTAATTGCCCGAAATGATATCATTAAAAGGTAATACTGTATTTACTTTTAAAAGACGTCAGGGGATTGAAAATTTTGTTTTATGTTATAATGGACCTTGAGTGGAACAACACCTACGGACGTAAAACAAAAAGCTTTATCAATGAGATAATCGAGATAGGAGCGGTAATGCTCGACGGAGATCTTAACGAGGTGTCGAGATTTTCGTGCTTTATCAAATCTCAGATCGGCAAAAAGCTGCGCGGCAGCGTCAAGGAATTGACTCATATAACAAACGAGGACATTCGCGCAGGTACGCCGTTCACAAAAGCTTTTGCGGATTTCCGCAGGTGGATAGGTCAAAGAGAAAATGTAATAGTCACATGGGGAGACGGAGATATCCGCGTCCTCATTGAAAACTACCGTTATCTTAACGGTATTGAAACGATACCGTTTTTATCAAATTACTCCGATGTCCAAAGATATTTTCAGCATGTTATGAAGACGTCTCCCGCCCATCAGGTAGGGCTCGGAGACGCGGCGGAGATGCTCGGGATAAACGTCGAGAACTATTCCCAGCACCGCGCCATCGACGACAGCCTTCTTACCGTCGACCTCTTTAAAAAGATTTTCGATCCCGCTGTTTTTCCCGAATTTATCAAAGCGTGCGACAAGTCGTTTTATGCCAAGCTCTCTTATAAACCCTATTATATCAAAGATATCTCAAGCCCGCTCGTCGACAGATCAAAGCTTTCGTATAAGTGCGGACAGTGCGGAGAGGACGCCGAGAGGATAACGGATTGGAAATTCAACAACCGCTGTTTCCGCGCGATATATTACTGTAAAAAATGCGATATAAAAACAAGGGTAAGCGTCAGCTTTAAAAAATATTTCGACAGGGTCGAGGTCAAAAAGACTTCGGTCACGGTCGAAGAACAAAAACCTGAAAACGGGGATCCGGAAAGCGTTGAGACGCTTCCGGAGACGGTCAATTAAACATTTTTCGCGGAGGAATTGTATAATTTACCTTTTATACAGTTCCTTTTTGATTTACGGAGGGATATTCTTTTGCGTTACTTAAAGAGATCACTGTCGGTCATATCGGCGCTTTTCGTCGTATGTATTCTTTTACAGTCGTGCATTCGTCCCGAAAAGAGTACCGAAACGACTTTAGCGGCGGAGACCGAGACAGAAACGGCAACGGAAAAAACTCCGCGCTACGAAAAGTCAACTCCACAAAACGAGATGCGCGCCGTCTGGATAAGCTTTTACGAGCTTTCGATGAAGGAGTCATACGATAAGAGCGAAAGAGCGTTTACCGAAAAGGCGGAAACGATGCTTAAAAATATCGCTTCGGCGTCGTTCGATACGATTTTTGTCCACGTAAGGCCGAACGCCGACGCATTTTATCCGTCGAAGATATTCCCGTTCACGTCTTATCTTTCGGGTACGCAGGGCGTCGATCCGGGATATGACGCCTTTAAAATAATATGCGATATCGCGAAAAGGTACGATCTCAGCGTTCACGCCTGGATAAATCCGTTCCGTGTTTCGACAAATAACGATATAACGAAGTTGTCGTCCGACAATCCGGCGGTAAAGATACTAAATGACGGCGACAAATCAAACGACAACTGCATCTCGATAATCGACGAGGGGATATATTTTAATCCCACCGTGCCGGAGGCTCATAAAATAATAATCGACGGAGTGCGCGAGATACTTGACAATTACGACGTAGACGGCGTCCATATCGACGATTATTTTTATCCGACGAAAAAAACGCCTATCGACGCCGATGAATATTCCGCTTATACATCGGGAGGCGGAACGATGAGCCTTGAGGATTGGCGGAGAGAAAACGTCAGCTCTTTCGTTTCGGCGATGTATTCCGCCGTAAAGTCATACGGCGAGGATAAGCTTTTTACTATCAGTCCGTCGGCAAATATCGACCTTAATACCGAGACGTATTATGCCGACGTCAGGCGTTGGTGCTCCGAGAGCGGATACTGTGATATAATCATTCCTCAGGTGTATTACGGCTATAAAAACGAGTCAAACCCGTTTTTTATGTGCGCCCGTTCGTGGAACGACCTCGTGACGGACGAGAGCGTCAGGATAGTTTACGGCCTTGCGATATATAAAAGCGGATTCGATGACGACAGAGCCGGCGACAGCGGCGTTTACGAATGGAAGGAGAGGAGCGATATCATTTCCTCGGAAATAAAGCATATCCGCACCTTCGATAAATATAACGGCTTCGCGCTCTATTCATATTCTTACGCATGGGGCAATAACGTGAACGAAATGTCGAAAAAAGAAGTCGAAAATATGATGACCATTCTTTATTAGCGTTATATCCCGCTCCTTGTTACAGTTTTGTAACATTTGTTGTCGAATTATGTGTTATAATAATAAAATGAAAGTTTTTAACGGGGACTGATCGAATGAATAAAAATGTTAAAGATATCCTTCTTGCCGTTGCCGCTGTATGTCTTGTCGCGGCGACAGTAACGGGCGGTATATTCCTCGGCGGCCATTTAGACGATATCGTTAAAAAATTCAAGGGCGGCGCCGAAGAAGAAACGACCGAGGCGGCGGCGGTAGAGGTCGCTTCTGTTTCAACGCAAAAGGGGCTTCGTCCCGACGTACTTCGCGGAACGGAGCTGTATCTTACGCCCGATCTTGCTTATAAGACCGCTGCGGAGTTTGAGGGAAAGATAAGCGGAGCGGCGGACGATCTCGCGTCTATAGGCTTTAACTGTATTTTCCTGAAGCCCGACGCCGAAACCGAAAAATTCGATCTGGCGGACGTCAAGGGAGATACTGACTTGCTGTCAAAGATCTCCGGAATAATGAAGAGCAAGGGCATATATACCGTTCTTTGCGTCGAGAGCGCAAACGGGTACATGTCGCCGAACGAAAGCACATACGACGCCAACGTCTATGACGCTGTTTCAAGGACAGGCTTTGACGCGCTTCTGATCTCAGATATCTACGGCGAAGAGGATCACGGCGTCGTTCTTGACAGGATAAAGAAGACGGCAGATCTTCTCGAAGAAAAGACAACGGTAGGCGAGATAATCGTTGAGATGCCGTTCGACTCGGTCCTTGCCGAGGAAAACAACGATTTCTTCAGCTCGCTTTCTTCGCTTCTCGAAGAGACGTCTCAGATAAACGTCTATACGGAGCCTGAAACCTCCGTTGAAAGCGCCGACGTCGACTTTGATACATGTCTCGGGAATTGGAACACATATGCCGGCACGACGGGCGTAAACCTTGTCCTTGCGCAGAACAGAGATTTTATCGACCCCGAAAAGGAAGGGTTTGGGGCATTTGAAGAGATATTCAATCAGTTCAGCAAGGTTTTCGGCTCGGACGAGCTCAGGAATGTATCGACCGTTATGTGCGCTTATTCCGACCTTAATAACGACGACATCAAGAGCGCGCTGAAAAGCTGTATGTTTAACGGCATTCTTCCATCAAGCTATTTCAAAAAGTTCAAGATCGTCAATTATCCCGATACGAATATAACGCTGAGCGAGTCTAAGATATCATTTTTCGGCGAATGTTCGCCGCTATATCCTCTTACTTGCAACAAGGAGGACGTCGTCTATACCGAGGAGGGTAACTTTGCCGTCGAGAAGTCTCTCGAACCGGGCGAAAACACATTCGTTTTCAAACAGAACGATCAGGAATATACATATATCGTAACGTATAAGATCGATCTTATAAAAAGCATTTCTCCCGCCCAGAATCTCGAGACGCCGGGCGGCGGCGAGCTTGAAATTAAAGTAAACGCCAACAGGCACGCGACTGTTTACGCGACATTGGGATCTACGCGAATAGATCTCGTCAGCAGTAACGTCCTTTTATCCGACAGCGAGGACAAGGCGATAGACACGACGTCCGACTATGTGACGTTTATCGGGACATATAATCTTCCCGAGGGAAAGGCGGAAAAAATAAATCTCGGTCAGGTAAAGGCCTTTGCGTCATATAACGGGATAAACGACTCCGTAACCGGCGCATACGTTGTGGTTACCGCCGTTCAGCAGGTATCAAATCTTCCCGTAATAACATATGAGCCTTCGACCGTTGCGACTACTACGACGACAACGACCACTACGACGACGACCGCCACGACCGTTTCTGTTTCAAAAGAAAAGCAAACGGATGAATTCGGCTCCGAGATAACGGATGAGTCCGATAGCGAAACCGAGACGTCCGAAACCAAGACGTCGACAACAGCGGCAACGACGGCAACGACCACGACATCAACTACCGCCCAGCCGAAAAATCTGCCTCAAATGGTTACTCCCTATGTCGACAACGGGATAGGCGGCAGAGCGAGGATGTGCGAAATAACAAAAGCCTATACCGAGACTATGCCGCTCACTCCGCTCAACGACCTTTCCGTTCCGCTGACGACTCCGCTTCTCGCGGGCACATTCGATTTCATTACGGGCGAATCAAGCTGCGACGGTAAACTGTATTATAATCTCGGCTCTGACAGAAGGATATACAGAAAAGAAGCAAAGGTCATTGAGAGCGCGTACGGTCTGCCGGCAAACAATATGACTGTCGTTTCCTCCGGCACGTCGGGCGGAAATACTTATATGAACCTCTATGTCCGCTGGAAGATACCGTTTAACGCCGTACTCAACGGACAAAGATACGTAAACGATCCCCAAAACGGAAGAAATTACGCCGTAAGGTCGCTCGGCGCGTCAAGCCTCGATATAACATTCTATTATACCGTCGGGCTTGAGGGCAGTATCGACGTTTCCTCGAGTAATGTGATCTCGAGCTGGAAATGGCTGCCCAATTCGACTACGCAGCAAAGCACGCTTCGTCTTTACCTCAAGAACGGATCGAGATTTTACGGTTATTCCGTGAAATACAACAGCGACAATACGCTCAATATCTCCGTTAAGGAAAGAGGTAATTCGGGCGTTTCGGGTCATTCGGTGATGCTCGATCCCGGCCACGGCGGAAACGATCCCGGTGCGCTTTGCGCCGCCAATTCGGGCACACATAACGAGGCTTCGATAAATCTCTCGATAGCGAACCGTATAAAGGCTAAGCTTGAGGCGATGGGCGCCAAGGTTTACATGACAAGGACGGGCAATCAGACGGTGCTTCTTGCCGAGCGCAGTATGATGGTGAGGACGTACAATCCCGACCTGTTTGTCAGCATCCACTGCGATTCGTCGAGTACATCAAGCTCCGCAGGCGGCACGACTGCGTTTTATTACCGACCGTATTCATATGAGCTGGCAAAGGCGATACACAACAACCTCGTGTCGACATACAGAAATACGATCTATAAACAAAACAGCGGCTCCGACAGGGGATTACAGTTTTTCCCGTACGCTGTTACGAGAGTCGAGGAGTGCCCCGCGATACTTGTCGAATACGGCTTCGTATCAAATCCGCAGGAGTGCGAGGTGCTTCAAAATCCGGGCTATCAGGACGCGCTTGCGTCGGCTACGGCAAACGGAATTAACTCATATTTCGCGAATAATTAAAATAATTGAGGCAATACAAAAGGGGCTGTCGAAGCAGGTCAAACCTGAACGACAGCCTCTTTTGTTGTGGGATATGGATAAAATACAGGGATTTCAGTTAAGTACCGCCGCGCCGCCCCATTCGACCGCCGTAAAGCCTTTGCGGTCATATTTCGGAAGCTTTTGCGCCTTTATGTTTATCGGCTCTTTAAGAGGCGTGTAAACGATAAAAACGCGTATGAGTGTGTCGGGCGCGGGGGTTATCGAGAGCTTTGCGGAGTCGGTGTAGGCCTTTGTCTGGAAGCAGATCCTGTTGTATTTGTTGACTCTTAATATCGGCTCCCAGAATTCCTTGAAATCATTTGTTTCTTTTTCGGTAAGTCCGATCTGCTTTAGCTTTTCGTCGAGGAATTTATCGGCGTCGCTGCCCTTGACGCAAAAGCCTTCGTTCAGATCGTATTGTGTATCGGACGTTCCCTCCCAAAACAGGTAGGGATAGGTTTTATTGTCCTCTTTATTTACTATCTTACCGTCGGGATATGCCGTGACGTTCCATCCGTTTTTGTATTCGGGGATCGTATATGTCAGCTTTCCGTTATAGTCGAGCGAGACTTTAACGTCCGTCTTTTTTTCGGGATAAAGATATATGACCGGCTTGTATGCGACAGTCGGGTCAAGATGGAAATCGCTCTTTTCGACCTCGGTCGCCGTCATGGTATAATACCGGTCGCCTTCGTCGCCGTGCATATCTTTATAAGTCACATTTACGATATCGCCGCTTTTATAATTGAAATTTTCGCTGCCTTCGTATCTGACCTCGTATTTCCTCGGACTCGGCCAGGGGAGACAGGCGGAAAAGGTTATCGGATATGTCTCTCTTATCTCGTCGATCTCGAGCAAAATTTGTCCGGAGGTAGGTTCGTCGACTGTCGAATTATCAGAAGTCGTCGATACGCCGTTTTCCTCAACAGCGGTGGTAAAAGTAGTATCCGGGTCGGTTATCGGAACGGGAATAACTTTTTCCGTCGTTGTCTGAATAGGAAGATGGATAAGCGTCTCTTCGCCCGTGCGTTTGGTGGTTGCGGTCGTCGAGACTGTGCGTTTTGATGCGGTCGTCGGCTCTGTCGTCGACTCCTCTGTGGTCAGAGCTTCCGTTATAAAAACGGACGTTATCTCTTCTGTCGCCGTTTCGGAAAGCGTCTCATACCCGCTTTCGCTTTCTCCGTTTATAACATTCAGGGGATCGCCGTTTACCTTTCCGTTTTTGCATGACGTCAAAGTGAAAAGCGAGGTGATAAGGGACGTCAGAATAAAAGCGGAAATGATATTAAATCGAAGCTTTTTATATTTCATGGCTTATCTGTCCTTTAACCAATAAGGGTATTGATGTGATCGAGCTCGGACGTAAGGCTGTCGGGGACCGTTATCCAGTTGTCGTTGTCGAGACTTACCGCGTCGTCGGAGAGGAAGATATCGGCGCGCAGTCCGTCAGAGGTGTTTATCGACACCTTGACATAATCGGTCGGCTTAGGCGTATTGCCGTCCGTGGGTAAGCTGCCTACGATAGATTTATATTCGGCATAAATAGTTTTCGCCGTCTCTTCATTTATTTCGGTTTCGGAAACGGCCTCATTGTTTTTATATCTTATGACATTTGACTGCGCCGGCTTGCGAGATGCGGAGGAGGTTGCTGCCGTTGCATTTTTTTTGGTGTAAGCGACAGTTGTTGTTTCCGCAGGTGAAGTCCCTCCCGCGGCCGGAG
>JAILLJ010000120.1 GCA_024693205.1 Clostridiales bacterium
TAAGGTAGCGGTCGTGGCCGAGCCGATCTTGACCGTTGTGCTCGACGTACTGAGCGAGCCGCCCTGCGTATTTAAACCGACCGGCGTCACAAGGTTTGAAACAGCGCTGTCAATAGCGCTCTTGGCGTTGTTTATAGCTGTTTGATCGCTTGTCGTATAGCCGTCCAAAAGGTCGGTCAGGATAACATAGCCTGTTTGGAGCGCCGACTGGAGAGTTGTATACGAATCGGCCGTATAGTTACTGCTCGAATATGCGACGGCATTGTTATATGCCGTACGCAGAGCGTCGGAATTTACCGCGACGCAGGGGGTGTGGTAATAACCGAACAAATCTCTGCTCTTACTGCCGCAACCTCTGTTGAGGTCGGGATGATCTGACGTCGAGTTCAGCGCGACAGCCTTATACCAGCCCGCGCCGATATAGTATGTATTTCCGGCTTTAGCTCCGTCTATCATCTCGTCTTCGTCGTGCGCAATGATCGTAAATGCGTCGATCGCAGGTCCGCGGTTTCGGTCATATGTCGCGTACAAATGAATATCCGCTGAATCGGAGCCGCAGCCTCTGTTGAGGTCGACCGCTCCGTCGCCATGAAACTGAGGACTGAAGGTGTTGTTTCCGCCGGTGTTTTGCAGATACCATACGCTGCCCATCGAGCTTACCGAAAGCGTATCCGTATAGCCTCCGAATTCGCTCGTTTCAAATCCGACGCCTTTACATGCGTTTTCGGCGGCGGGATCGGTCGTCGTTTTTCCGCCTATATAGACATAGTAAGTGCCGCCGGTGCCTTCCGTAGTATCCTGATCGAGGTACATCGCGGAGTGAACCGAGTCGATGAACATATGGTAAGAATTGGGATACAGCGAACCGTTGGTGTCTGAGTATCCGACGGAGCTTTTAATGTTTGATCTTGCATCGGCGCCGTCTTGATAATAACAGAGAGAAAAATTTGTAAGGAATATGGTCCCCGAAGGATAGTAATACTCGTTATCATACGCCTTTGAGATCGTATTATAGGCGTTTGATTCGACGCCGAGACCGAGGTCAAATCCCAGATCGGTAAAGAAGAACAGGGCAAGCACCATAGCTACGGAAAGCAGGACGCTTATCCCCTTCTTGAGTGTTGTTTTGACTTTCATAACAGTCTCCCTTCCTTTTGTTTCACCTTAACATTGCCGCCAATGATTTTGACCCGTTATTTTCCGAAAAAAATTACAGATCGGTTGAATTAAGTGTAATGGAATATACAGTATCACACTAATACAAAATTATATTATCATTTATTTCGGTAGATGTCAACAATAAAAATCCCTTTTAATTAAAAAAATATAGTGAAATGGATAAGATAAAGCCGTCCGAACGTCGGTAAGGCGTTCGGACGGCGATCGTTTTTTGTAATAATAACTCAATCCTTGAATTTTATCGTCAATATCTTTTTGCCCGTTATTTCAAATTCGGCAAACCCGTCGTCATTTACGGCAAGGTCTTCGATATCCTTTTCCTCGAGCGAGACGAGCGAGACGCCGCTCCATTTCTTTCCGGAATACGGCGGAAGCTCAAACTCCGCCTCTTGGCGCTCGACGGGAGACTGCGGATCTTCGATCGGGGCTATGCCGCCGTTTAAGCGGATGGCATTTTTGAGCGGTTTATCGGACGGGTTGAACAATCTTACGACCCAGCCCGTTTTGTCTTCGCTTCTCTTAACAGCGCTGACATTGAGGTTCTCGTCCTTAAGCTCGATAAACGAATGTGAAAGCGGATTTTTGCCGTGGGACGTCGGAGCTATCTGCGCGGCGGCAAGATAGAGATTGAATTTTTCGCTTTCCTGCCATACATTTCCCTTTTCCCAGTCGCCCTCGTGAGGCATAAAGGCATAACGGAAGGTGTTTTTGCCTATGCACTGCGAGCCCTTGTCCCATGAGCTGTAGTCCTGCATGTCGCTTGTGACGCAGATGCGAAGCGGGAAGGCTCTGAGGAGTGTAATGTACATCGTACGCATCTCATCGTCCGCCGCCTCGAACGCCTTCAATCCTGTATTCAGAAGCGCGACGCCGTCTTTGCCGTCGGTCAGATCGACAAAGGAATTCATCGGGTTCTCGGTCATCGGTATCTCGTCATAAAGCGAATAGTCGAGCTTTTCGATCTGACGTTTTACGACGTCGAACTGGCTCTGTGCGTATGAGTAGTCGGCGTCAAGTCCCGTCGGGAAGCCGACCTGCAGGTAGTGATCCTCACAGCGGTTGTCGACGGTCGTCTCTATTTCGACGAACTTTGCGCCCTTGCGAAGCGTTATAAGGCTTTCGATGCGAAGCGGAAGCTTATGCTCCGAGCGCGATTTCTCGTCATACGCGCGCTTTTCGGGGAGCATCCATTCAATGACCGTCTTATAAACGGTCTCAAGCTCGCCCTCATAAAGGAGCGTTACTGTCGCCTTTTCTCCGAGCGTTGTAAACGTCTCGTTGCATTCGGGAACGACATGCTCCCAGGGATTTCCTATTTCTCCGCTGTCCTTGAAAAATCCGAGACCGGAATAGACCTTGCCGCTCCGCTTTTCCGTCACGTCAAATGTACCGTTGTTGTTTATAACGACTCTCAGGTATTCGTTTTCCATGACGTGAGTGGTCTTATGCATCGTAACGGGCGTCTTTGAGCGCACGTTATAGAGCGGACGAAGCTTATATGTCTTATATCCCATCGCGGGGACGTCCTTTACGTCGAGCATGATCCTGTACTGCTCCGTGTGGAGGACGTTTGCGACGTCGTTGGGGTTTTGAATTATCTGTGCGTTAGACCTGTCGACGGAGATCACCTGGTAGTTCAGCGCCGTGCCGTCCTCGTCGAGTATCTCGAAGCTGTCGGCTTTCCATTCCGCGGGAAGCTCGACGCGAATCTCCGTGACCTCGGAGCGCCCAAACGGCGCGGGATTGAACAGCACCAGTGCGGCGTCGTTTCTGTCGAACGATTTAAGGTCGATATCGCCGGCAACGTCCATGAACGCTCTCTCGAATACGCAGGAGGATATCTCCTTTGACTGCCTGTAGCGCGACATGACGTCCTCGTAAACGATATCGCGGCCGCATGAGCCAATGCTGTCGTGGCCGTGGTTCTGAAGAAGATAGTTATAAGAAAGGTCGATAAAATTCTGTGGATACGCGGCGCCCGAAAGCGAAGCGAAAACTGCGAGCGGCTCGGCGTAATTTATCAGCCTGCGCTCCGTAAAGAAGTTTTCCTGTTTTATATATGTACGAGCAGAGAGGATCCAGCCGAACATGCCGCTGACGCTGCCCTTTGTAAACGGATAGCGCATTTCGCCGCAGAGCGTCGGCGCGTCATCCGAGAAGGAATCTATTATCCCCTGCTCCATCTCTTTTAAGGTGCTGTGGAAAACATGCGCTCCGGGCAGAGCGTCGTCAAGATCCTTAATGAGCCTGACCTCGCGTCCGTCGGGGCATGATGAATCGTGGCCGTCCGACCAGAACCTGTGGGGCGTCGTCCAGTCGTTATCCTGTTCCCTCACCGCCTGATCCGCGCGTTCGGCGATGTTTTCCTCGTGGTACTCAAAAAACGGATGGGCGTACTGATAGTCGAGCTTCCATGAGTCTTGGTCGATAAGCTTGAACGTTCCGTTGTTGTCGTTCCACTTCATATCGCGGTTGTTTTCGTTCTTTTGATCGAAATAGACGGGACGCTGAACGACATACCAGATATTGTAACGCGGTCTTTTTCCGAGACGCGAGGCGTATATCCTTGTCCCGTCGGGGCTTTGCCAATAGAACTCAGATCTCGGCGTCATGTATTCGTTTATCCCGCGGTAAAACGACGCGAAATGGATATCGAATCCGGCGTATATCTGAGGAAGCTGGGAAATCTGTCCCCAGCCGAAGGGCGAATAGCCCGTCTTGCTTATCCCGCCCATCTCGCTGCCTATCTTATGGCCGAGAAGAAGGTTTCTTATAAGCGACTCGGGGCCTACCGTAAATTCGTCGGGAAGACAGAACCAGGGTCCTACGCCGATGCGGCCTTCGCTGATATATTTTTTGAGCTTCTCCTTCTTTTCGGGATAAACCTCTAAATAATCCTGAATGGGCATCGTCTGTGAATCGAGGTGAAAATGCCTGTATTCGGGATATTTGTCAAGTATATCAAGGAGCATGTCGAGCATATAGCCGAGCATATGCTGCGTTCTTCTCGCGGAAAATCTCCACTCTCTGTCCCAATGGGTATTTGAAATAAAATGAAGCTGAAGCTTTTCGTCCTCTTTTTTATTCATGTTATTCTCCCTTAACCTTTAATGATTTTCATTATCTCCGTGAAGTCGCTGCAGAAATGGGTGCAGACCGCCTTTGTGCCGCTCGACTCGATATTGCCGCCCGCTATGCCGACGGTCGTATATCCCGCGAGCCTGACCGAACAGACTCCCGCTCCGCTGTCCTCGATGCCGATAACTCTGTTTCTGTCGGCAAACGCCTGACCGAGACCGACGACAGACGTCTCGGAATAGAGCCACGGATGCGGCTTCGGCGAAAGCTCGCCGAGCGTTCCGACGCTCCCCTTCCTGAGCGGAAATCCCGCGGAAATGATCGCGTCGTAAAAGTCCTTCGGGTCGCCCATTTTGAGCGTTCTGAACGCGGAAAGGATCTCCGGCCAAGCCTTTTCGTAAAGTCCGGAGGTCACAAGACCGATCTTAACGTCCATGTCCTTTAGTTCGAGAAGAAAATCCTTTACACCCGGCGCCGGCGTGAACGCGCCGTCGCGCCCTCTGCCCGCCATTATCTCCTCCATCTCGCGGTGCGTATGCTCAAAATAATATCCTCTCGCCTTTTCGAGCGACTCACCGGGGCAATATTTGTCGATACAGTATTGAAGATGCTCCGAAACGCTGTGTCCCGACACGAACGGGAGATCGTCCTGTTCAAGCTCGAACTTCGGATTTCCGAGCATACTTGCCGTACTCATCTGTATTATCCATATCCAGAATTCCTCGCTGCGCACCGTCGTGCCGTCGAGATCCATCAGAACGGCGGAGAGAGGATATTCCGTTTTTACGGGATAGACGGGATAATAGACCGGAAAAGCTATCGCGGACTTCACACACGCAAGAGCGTTATCCGCGAAGGACACAAATTCGACCTTTTTGTCGCCCGTCGCGGTTATCGAGACGACGCCGTTTTCGCCCGTTTTGAAGCGGCCGTCCTCCGTCTCCTTAAGCTCAAAAAATCCGCTGTCTGGGCCGACGGAGCCGAGACCGGGTATCGTGATAACTTTATCAAGAAGCATATCTTGTATTCCTTTCGGTGTATCTTATTTTAAATATTCCGCGGCAAATTTCCCGAGGCGGATAATTCCCTCCTCGAGCTTTTCATCCGACGGAGTGGTAAAGTTTATCCTGAAATAGTCGGACGTGCCGTTTTCGTCGGAGAGGAAAGCCGTTCCGGGAACGACGGCGACCTTGTGTTCCTTTACCGCCTTTGTGCAGAAATCGGGCATGTCCGTTCCCTCGGGCAGACGGCACCATATGAAAAGTCCGCCCTGTATCGGCTGATATGTTATGCCTGTCGGAACGACGTATTTGTCGAGAAGATCCATGCAGAACCTCGCCTTTTTCCTGTAGAGCGAACGGAGCATGTCGAGATTTGCGTCAAAATCGTATTTTGTAAGGAATTCGTAACAGATCATCTGTGAAAGGATGGTCGTATGGACGTCCTCGCCCTGCTTTGCTACTATCATCTTTTTGAGCACCGCCGACGGAGCTACCGTATAGCCGACGCGAAGTCCGGGAGCTATGACCTTTGAGAACGTGCCGCTGTAGATGACTCTTCCGTCCTCGTCAAACGACTTTATGTTTTTGACGTCCTCGCCCTCATAGCGGAGATCGCCGTAGGGGTTGTCCTCAATTATCATTATGTCGTACTTTCTCGCAAGCTCGTACATCGCCTTTCTTTTTTCGAGCGAGGTCGTCACTCCCGAAGGATTTTGGAAATTCGGTATCGTATAGATGAATTTTACGTTCTTTGTGTTTTTGAGCGCGTCTTCGAGCTTTTCTATCGACATTCCGTCCGGCTCAAGCTCGACGCCGAGAAGCTTCGCGCCGATACTGCGGAAGCTGTTGAGAGAGCCGATAAAGCTCGGCTCCTCGCAGATTATCACGTCGCCCTCGTCGCAGAGCGCCTTTGTCGTAAGCTCCATTATCTGCTGTGCGCCGCTCGTCATCAGGATATCGTCGAAATCTCTGCCGATACCGTGCTTTTTCTTCATGTAATCGAGCATGTAGCTCCTGAGCGGAGCATAGCCCTCGGTGACGCTGTACTGAAGCGCCTCGATGGGCTTTTCTTTAAAGATATTTGCGCAGATCTCGCCTATCTCCTTTGCGGCGAACGCGTCGGGAGACGGATTTCCGGCGGAAAGAGAAACCACCTCGGGATCGGCGGCGTATTTGAATATCTCTCTTATCGCGCTCGGTTTAAGATTTTCGATCCTCTTTGAAAACTTGTAATTCATTTTTCATCATTCCTTATCAAAATATCTATTGCTTCAAGATAACCGTCAAAGCCCTTGCCCGCTATTTTTTTCAGCGCGGCCGCCGAAACATATGATATCTGCCTGAACGGTTCTCTTTTATTGACGTCTGAAATATGTACCTCGACGTATGGTATCGAAACAGCCTTGAGAGCGTCGGCTACGGCGACGCTCGTATGGGTGTACGCCGCGGGGTTTATTACTATCCCGTCGGCTTTTTCATAGAGGGACTGGATATAGTCGACTATCGCTCCCTCGTGATTTGACTGGAAGAAATCGACGTCTACGTCCTTTTCCTCACAGTAAGCGGAGATCTTTTCCAAAAGCGCGTCGTATGTCCCGCTCCCGTAGATGTTTTTTTCGCGTATGCCGAGCATGTTTATGTTAGGCCCGTTTATAACGGCAATTTTCATTACTCCGCACTCCCTGTAAAATCGTTATAGATCATATCGGCGCAGGCTGTTACTTCGCCGTTGTTCAAAACGGAAAGATCGGCAAAGGCGTCATACATCGGCGCTCTGACCTCCTCCATTTTTTTAAGCTCATCGAGGCTTTTTGAGAGAGGTCTTCCGTCAGTCGATAGAAGCGAAACGTCGCGCTTAATAAGATAAACCGTTCCGTTTTGTTTAAGCGGGAGATAGTTTTCGTCTCTCGTAACGACTCCTCCGCCGCAGGAAATGACGACTCCCGTCATGTTTCCCGCTTCTCTTACGGCTCTTTTTTCCGCCTCTCTGAAATATCCTTCGCCGCTTTTCGCAAAGATATCGGGTATCGACGTCCCCTCGTTTTTTTCGATGAGAGCGTCCGTATCAATAAAGCTTCTTCCCGTCTTTTCGGCTAAAAGCTTTCCCACCGACGATTTGCCGCATCCCGGCATACCGATCAGGACGATATTGCGCACTGTCCTGTCAGCTTCGTCAAGCGCCTTTTCGACAAGAGCGCCGCTGAATTTTCGTCCGCTGAAATGCTCCGCCGCAACGGCTCCCTGCATTACAAGCATCGGCAGACCGTTCGTATAAAGCATACCGGCTTTTTCCGCGTCATAGAGGAACGCCGTTTTAAGCGGGTTATAGATCATATCCATGACCGCTTCGCAGTTTTTGAAAAGAGACAGATCGACGAGCCGCTTTCCCGTATCGGGATACATCCCGACGGGCGTGGTGTTAATGATAACTTCCGTATCGGCGTAATGCCTTTCGATATTACCGTAGTTGTTTTCGCCGTTTCGGGAGACGATCACCGTC
>JAILLJ010000172.1 GCA_024693205.1 Clostridiales bacterium
TGTATCCCTTGTAGCCGTCAAGAACAGCCATATAAATCGCCGTCTCTCCCTGTTCCATCATGAGCTTTGTAGCGACATAGTCGCCGAGCACGCTCGCTTTTGTATCGCCGAAATCACATACCCGTGATTTATAGACCTGACACTTGTTTGTAAAGAACAAAAGCTCTTTTGCGTTGCTCGACTCAAGCGAAAACATCATTTCGTCGCCGTCCTTGAGCTTTTGATCGCTGCTCATCCTCAGCGACTGAGGCGTTATCTTTTTAAAGTAGCCCTGCTTGGTGAAGAAGAGCGTTACCGGATAATCGGGTATCTCCTCTTCGATCTCCTCGACAGGCGCGTCGGCCTCGTAGATTATTTCGCTCCTGCGCTCTTTGCCGTATTTTTTGACGACCTCGCGCAGTTCGTCGATAATGATCTTTTTGACCTTTGTTTTAGACGAAAGGATACTTTCCATTTCATCTATATCTTTTTTGAGCTTTTCAATATCCTGCGTACGTTTAAGGATATATTCTCTGTTAAGATGGCGAAGCTTTATCTCGGCGACATATTCGGCCTGTACCTCGTCTATCATAAAACCTATCATAAGGTTCGGGACGACTTCGCTCTCTTCCTCGGTCTCTCGGACTATCTTTATCGCCTTGTCGATATCAAGAAGTATCTTGGAAAGACCCTGTAAAAGATGAAGTTTTTCCTTTGCCTTTGAAAGATTGAAATAAATCCTGCGTTTTACGCAGTCAGTCCTGAACGCCGTCCATTCCCTTAAAAGGTCGGCTACGCCCAAAAGTCGCGGATTACCGGCTATAAGGACGTTGAAGTTACAGGAAAACACGTCCTCGAGCGGAGTTATCTTATAGAGCTTTTGCATGAGCTTATCGGCGTCGGCGCCTCTTTTAAGGTCGATAGTTATTTTAAGACCGCTCTTGTCCGTCTCGTCTCTGACGTCGCTTATCTCGCGTAGCGAACCCGCCTTGACTCTCTCGATTATCTTTTCGATTATCGCTTCCGCCGTCGTCGTCGGGGGTATCTCGGTGACGTCGATGCAGTTGTCGGACTTGTCGTATGAATATTTTGCCCTTACTCTTATTCCGCCGCGGCCTGTCCTGTATATCTCTTCCATCGCTTCGCGGTTATAGATTATCTGTCCGCCGCCGATAAAATCGGGAGCCTTTAATGTGTCGGCAACGTTGTGATTGTCGTCATTTATAAGCGCGATCGTCGTCTCACAGACCTCCGAGAGATTGAACGAGCAGTTAGAGCTTGCCATGCCGACGGCTATGCCCGTATTGGCGTTTACGAGAATCGAAGGGAAAGAGACGGGAAGCAGCGTAGGCTCCTTCATCGTGTTGTCGTAGTTGTCGGCAAAATCGACGGTATCCTTGTCGATATCGTTAAAAAGCTCGGAGCATATACCCTCGAGCTTTGCCTCGGTATAACGCGAGGCCGCCCAGACCATATCTCTTGAATACGCTTTACCGAAGTTGCCCTTTGAATCGACATAAGGGTGTAAAAGTGCTTCGTAGCCCCTTGAAAGACGTACCATCGTTTCATATATGGCGGCGTCTCCGTGGGGATTAAGGCGCATCGTCTGTCCGACGATGTTTGCCGATTTTGAACGCGCGCCGGAGAGAAGCCCCATTTTATACATCGTATAGAGGATCTTTCTGTGGGACGGCTTGAAGCCGTCTATCTCGGGTATCGCGCGGGACATGATAACGCTCATCGCGTACGGCATGTAATTTATCTCAAGCGTATCGGTTATCTGCTGTGACACGACTTCGCCCGCGCCGGATATATGGGTATTTCGGCTGAGTTTATCTTCGACGGTAATATTATCTTTTTCTGTCTTTTTCTTTCTTGCCATTTTTTAAAAATCCTTTCGCATCGTCAGCTTACGTCCGCAAGATCGATATAAAGATGTCCGTCGTTCGCGATATGTTCTTTTCTTCCCGCGAGGTTGTCGCCCAAAAGAAGATCGAATATCTCCGCCGTTTTTTCGGCGTCGTCCGGCTCTATTTTAATAAGTCTTCTCGTGCTTGGATTCATCGTCGTCAGCGACATCATATCGGCGTCGTTCTCACCGAGTCCCTTTGAACGCTGGATAGTATATTTTTGGTTTCCGATCTCCTCGAGCGCGTCGGCCTTTTCCTTTTCGGTATAGGCGAACCATGTTCCGTCCTTGGTGTTTATTTCGTATAACGGAGATTCGGCGATAAAGACCTTCCCCTCGCGTATCAGAGTCGGCATAAGCCTGTAGATCATCGTTAAGATAAGCGTCCTTATCTGAAAACCGTCGACGTCGGCGTCGGTACAGATAATGATTTTGCTCCAGCGGAGATTGTCTAAATTAAAGAGCGTCATCTCCTTGTCGCCCTTAGGCTTTACCTCAACGCCGCATCCGAGGACCTTTATAAGGTCGGTTATAATGTCGTTTTTGAATATCTTTTCATATTCGGATTTAAGGCAGTTCAATATTTTACCTCTTACGGGGATTATCGCCTGGAATTCCGAGTTTCTCGCCTGTTTACATGCTCCGAGAGCCGAATCTCCCTCAACGATAAACAGCTCTCTTATGTTTATGTCGCGGCTTCGGCAGTCGACGAATTTCTGTATCCTGTTTGTGAGATCGTTTGAGGATTGGAGCGTTTTTTTAAGATTTTGACGAGTGACCTCAGCCTTGACGCGGCTTCGCATGTTGATAAGCACCTGTTCGCATATCTTATCGGCGTCGAGCTTATTTTCGATAAAATACACCTCGAGCTGATGCTTGAAAAATTCGGTCATCGCTTCCTGGATAAACTTGTTGGTTATCGCCTTTTTAGTCTGGTTTTCATATGACGTCTGTGTTGAAAACGAAGATATAACAAGCACGAGGCAGTCCTCTATATCCTGAAAGCTTATCTTGGGATCGCTCTTTAAGTATTTGTTGTTAGACTTCATGTAGGAGTCTATCTGTGAAACAAATGCGCTTCTGACCGCCTTTTCTGGCGCGCCGCCGTATTCGAGCCAGCTTGAATTGTGATAATATTCCTTTAACTGTATTTTGTTGGAAAAGCATATCGCGGCGTTGATCTTTACGCGATAGTCCTTTTGATCCTCTCTGTCTCGTCCGACGCGCTCCGTTTTCCAAAGCTGGACATTTGTGAGCGATTTACCCTCGGTTATCTCGTTAAGATAGTCCGTGATACCGTTTTCGTAAATATATTCATATGTCTCGAATTTTGAAGCCGATACCTGATTTTTTAAAATAAATCTTATTCCCGCGTTTACTATCGACTGGCGTTTCAAAACGTC
>JAILLJ010000179.1 GCA_024693205.1 Clostridiales bacterium
TCTGTCGAAGAACGTCTCGACGACCTCATGAGCAGGATGACGCTCGAAGAAAAAGCTGGTCAGCTCGACATGAAATTCGGCAACGAATACTGTACTAAGATCGATCCGCACCATCGTCTTTCTGTTCATCCGGACTCACAGTACGACTATGAAAAATTAAAAAAGGATTTCGGCAAAACCGGTCTCGGATGCATCCACGACAACTATTCCGTTCCCGCCGTGATGAACAGGCTCCAGCGGTTTTTCGTTGAAAACACAAGGCTCGGCATCCCTGTTATCTTTACCGGCGAAGCGCTTCACGGAATCGGCGGCACACGAGGCACCATCCTTCCGAATCCCACGGCGTGGGCGGCTTCATTTGATACCGAAACGGGAGCCAAGGCGGGACGCGTGATCGCAAGCGAAGCGAGATCGCTCGGCATCCACGAGATACTTGCTCCCAATCTCGACGTCGCGCGAGATCCGCGTTGGGGCAGGACGGAGGAGACGTTCGGCGAGGACACATATCTTTCCTCCCGCTTTGCCGCGTCGGTCATTTCGGCAGAGCAGAACGGCGATATAAGCAAAAACGATTCGGTCATTTCCGAGCCGAAGCATTATTGCGTTCACGGCATCCCCGAGGGCGGCGTAAACTGCGCTCCCGCGAGGGTCGGAACGCGCGAGGTCGAAAGCTGTTATCTTCCCGTTTTTGAGGCGGGCATAAAAGAGGGCGGCGCGTACGACGCCATGGTTTGTTATAATTCGGTCGACGGCGACGTCGTCATAGCCTCGGAATATTATCTTAAAGATGTGCTAAAAGACCGTCTCGGACTTATCGGGATATGCCGCTCGGACTGGAGCGCTGTCGAACGCGTCAAAACGCTCCATCACCTAACCGAAGACGACAGAGAGACGATATATCTTACAAAAAAGAACGGACTTGACTGTCTCGGCGGCTGTGAATGCAGTCACGATTATTGGGTCGACACGATCTGTTCGCTCGTCCGCGAAGGAAGGATAGACGAGGAAAACATCAATGATTCCTGCCGCCGAATACTGCGGCTCAAATATTTGCTCGGTCTTTTCGATAACCCGTATACCGACGAAAAAAGATGGGAAAACGTCGTTCACAGTAAGGAGCATCAGGACGTCGCGCTTGAAATCGCGCAAAAGGCCATCACCCTTCTTAAAAACGACGGTGCCCTCCCGTTAAAGGTCGATAAAATCAAAAAGATCGCATTGATCGGCCCTTCGAGCGACACACAGCAGATCGGCAATTATTCCTCTACGCCCGTTTATGTCGAGATACGCTCGGTCTGTGAAGAGCTTAAAAAGGCTCTGCCCGACGTTACGATAGCTCAATCAAAAGGCTGCGGGATAAGCGACGGTAGGAATATAAACGGCGCCGCGGCGGATCAGCCGCATCTGATCCGCGAAAAGAAACAGAGGATCGAAGACGCTCTTGACGAAGCGGTAACTCTCGCAAAGGACGCTGACGTTATAATATTTGTCGGCGGCGACGACGACGAAACGAGCGGAGAATGTCACGACAGGACCGAGCTTACTCTTTACGGTCGTCAGCGCGAGCTTATATCGCGTCTTGCCGAACTCGGTTCGCCTCTTATACTCGTCCTCGAAAACGGCAGACCTCTTGAGATCACCGAAGAAAGCGAAGTCTGCTCCGCCATATTGGAAACATGGTTCGGCGGCGAACGCGGCGCAGAAGCCATAGTCGACGCCCTTCTCGGAAAGATCAATCCCGGCGGAAAGCTTCCGTACTCGCTGCCTAAAAAAAGCGGCAATATCCCCTGCTATTATTCCATGCTCCCCGGAAGGAGCAACTCATACCTTGACGGCGAGCCGGGCGCGCTCTATCCGTTCGGCCACGGTCTCAGCTACACTACCTTTGAGTATTCCGACCTTGAGCTTAAACGCGTCGGAGATACAGACGTCGACGTTTCTGTTTCCGTTAAAAATACGGGAGACGTGACAGGCGACGAGGTCGTACAGATATACGTCGAGGACTGCGAAAGCTCGGTCGTAACGCCCCCGATGCTCCTTAAAGCGTTCCGCCGCGTGACGCTTTCACCCGGCGAAACAAAGACGCTGAAATTCCGTCTCGACTACGACGCGTTCAAGCTGATGAACACAAAATACGAATGGGTCGTCGAGCCGGGAAAATTCAACGTTTTTGCAGCTTCTTCTTCAAAAGATATCCGATTAAAAGAAACAATAGTATTATAATTGTAGCAACACCGCACGATTCAGGCGTTCGGTATTGCGTTAAAAAAGGAGAAATAAATATGGCTAAACAAGACAGGTTTGAAAAAGTATATACTCAGGGCTCTTTAACCGCTACGGAAATTTGGGTCGACAAGAAAACGGGAGTCAACTATCTCTTTCATTCAAGCGGATACGCGGGAGGCATGACTCCGCTTTTAGACAGAGACGGAAAGCCCGTCATATCGCCCATAGTAAATCCGTGACAGAAAACGCCGAAAGATCGGTTTGGTTATTAAAGTCAGATATAGAAAAGGAGCGATCTTATGGAAAAGTTCATATGGCCTTGCATCATGATACCGATGAGTCTTCTTTTCACCGCCATCGGTATTTACTCGATGAAGCGTAAAAAGCCGATGTGGTTCAATTCGTCAAAGCCCGTTAAAGAGACGGAGATATCCGATATAAAGGCCTACAACAAAGCTAACGGCTTTATGTGGCTGACGTTTTCGCTCGTATTTTGGATATCGTCGTTTTTAGGTCTGAAAAATGTCAGCGCCGCAGGCCTTGTTTCGGCATTGGGATGCATTCTCGGTATACCATGTCTCGCTGTCGCTTACAAAAAAATCTATAATAAATATAAGGTCGACTGAAAGAATTAAGGCAACACCGAACATAGGGGTGTTGCCTTAAACGCTTTATTTTACCTTAAAATCAGAACCACTTGCGCTTTTTGCCTATCCACGTCAAAAGCGCGACTACGGCGACGGAAAGCAGGATAACATATAAATATCCGTACTTCCACTCAAATTCGGGCATATAGCGGAAGTTCATGCCGTACCAGCCGACGATGATCGTGAGCGGAAAAAATATAGTAGTTATGACCGTAAAGAATTTCATAGAGTGGTTGAGCTGAAGATCGAGCGACGATGTGTAAGCGTCCTGGAGATGCTCAGCCGTTCGGCTCAATGAATCCACGTCCTCGCGAAGACGGGTGATCTTGGCGGAAACATTTGTGATGCCGATAAGGTTGTCCTCATCGAATATCTCGTTTTCATTTTCTTCGACCGCCTCGGTGATATCGAGAAGCTGGTCATAATAATTATGCATATGAAGAAGCGTCTTTTTAAGCCGGAGCAGATCGAGGTTAAACGACTTGCCGGCTTGATTTTCTATCACCTGTTCCTCAAGCCGGGCGAGACGGTAACCGTTTTTTTCGATAAACATTGTGTCGTTCTGGATAAGCGCATCCAAAAAGGTGCTTATAAGCCGCTCCGTTGAAGCTCTTCCTACGCCGCACCGCTGAACAGCAGTGCGGAATTTTTCTTTTGTCGAGCCGTCGTGATCCTCGATATCGACGACGAGCATAAGGTTTTTACGCATATACAGCGCCACGCAGTCGTCCTCTCCGTCGGGATCGGCGATACGAAGCTCGGTAAATGTATAGTCGTCATAAACCTCTACGCCAGAACGAAACAGCGCGTTCGCCGCCCTGCACGCTTCGACCGTAGACGGCGCGAACCCAAGACGTTCACGAAGCTCAAAGAGCGTTTTGCAGTCCACATATCCCGCCGTCAATACGTCGCTGTCGAGCTCGTCCGCCGTTATTTCACTGACGCCGTTTTTTAAAAGATAAAACATTGGTTTGACCCCTTTTAGTTATTGTATACCGCCTTTTTAGGATATAATGCTGTTTGTCAGATTATTCCGAGCGGGATAAGAACGGCAAGGAGTACCGCAACAAGTCCCCATTCGCAAATAAGGAACGTGTTCCGTTTTTTCGGCTCCATGTCCGGCACATAGTTTGCGGCGAGGAAAAACGGGATATATGTGGTGATGAAAACGGGAAGAACGCCCCACCATTTATAGACCCAGATAAAGCTGTTATTGCTCGTTCCCGCAAGGAAGGATTCAAACAGCGCGAACAAAAGAGCCATTGATAATGCGCCGCCGAGCTTACAGCTTATACCCTTTCGGTTGCCCTTTGCGAAATATCTTTTTGAGAGGTCGTCGGGAAGCATCTTGTATGAAATGATACCCGCGAGCGAGAACATCATCGAAAGCTCCCAGCAAACGCCGACAAGAAGGATGAATGTAGTCGACTGATTGCTGACTGCCCAAAGCGGGTAGCCCGTCACATGTCCTATTATCGCGTTTACGATCTCATACAGCCAGTGAACGCCGTAAAGAGCGAAGCCTGCGACAATGCTTTTATATTCCTTTTTCTTTGCTTCGTTCCAATAAACATAGAACACGACCGCGAGGATAAAAATGAATGTCCAGTTGAAATTTTCGGTACTGCGAACTGCGATCTGACGAACATTTTCCATCGCTTCAACAGAACCGTCGCCCCAAAACTTAAACATAAAAACATCTCCTTTTTATATTATTTTATCACCTTAAACTTTGTCCCGGAATTTTTATCGCATCTGTCATATACTTCGATCACCCTTCCGCCGTTCGGCTCGCCGAAGGGATCGTACCTGCGCCATTTGGCGCCGTTGCGGTAGGAATCGGAATGCGCGGTGAGCGGCCGTCCGAAGTAACCGTTGCTTTGAAAAACAGGTCTGTCGGTCTTTAGATTGGCTTTTATCGAATGGCCAATCCACGGGATGACGTCGGCTTTGTCGACAAAGCGATGAAGCGGACATCCCCTCCCGCCGAGAGGCACATACGGCGAGCCCATCGCAAGGACGTTAAGGAGATCGAACGACGACTTTATGCTCTCGTCGGCAGATATCTGCTGCGCGACCATTCCGCCGAAGCTGTGGCCTATAAGAGCTACCGACGCCTTTGCTGGGATAAGCGAAAGCATTTCCCTGCGGACTTTTTCAAAATAAATATTTGACTTCGCCTGAAACGCTTTTATGCAGGGGAAAACTCCCAAAACGTCATTTTTATCAAACGACCTGTTCGTTCCGCGAAGAGCCACAAGATATATATCCTTTTTATCTCCGTCACGGGAGCAAAGTACGGCTTTGCGGATCTCAAACGTCTCTCGCGACGCGGCAAAGCTCATCGCGTCGTTGAGTGAACAAAGAGTTACTTCGGGAGCTGAAACTTCCACGGTATCGGTCGACATCACGTTTTCTCCTTTATAATAAGCGTAAATAACGGTAAATTTATTTTATCATACGACAGCGGAATGTGCAACTGTTTCTTGTAAAAGAAATAAACAGTAAAAGCAGAAAAATTATTTGTATTTTACATTTTTATGTGATATAATGTGCGTTAGGTGAGTTATTATGATTAAAAAACTACTGTCTGACGCCGCCATGAAGATCATGGTAGTTAAGGGCAATACCAGTCTGCGCCGTCTTAAAGACGCGCAAAGATCGCCTTTTGAGAAAAACAAGGCGTTACTTCTTAAAATAGTTAAGGACAACAGAAACACGGAATTCGGCAAAGCGCATCATTTTGACGAGATACGCTCGCTTGAAGATTACCGTAAATTCGTTCCTCCCTCGGTATATGAGGACTACGCCCCTATGCTTGAAAGGGTCAAAAACGGCGAAAAGAACGTACTGACAAGCGCAAATATCCTCGGTTTTTCGCGTACGTCAGGCTCGTCGGGCGTTCCGAAATATATTCCCGCGACCGACGAATCGCTTAAAGCTTACGTCAGATATACGTGGACAAGAGCTCTTGCGCTCAGCGCGAAGGAACTGAAACGACACGGAAAAAGCTATAAACCCGGTCGCGGCGTGTTCCTCTCCCCTGCCACAAACGAGACTCTTCCGAACGGTATGCCGTGCAGCAACATAGCCGAGATCGGCGCGCGCGAATACGGACGCTTTTATCCCTACATCCTTACCGTTCCGACAAAAAAGCTGTTTGACATGCACGACGGCGACTACGTCTACGAGATCTACCGTTTTGCGCTCGCCGATGAGGACGTCTCCTTTATCTTTTCGGTATTCCTGACGATAAACGTAAGCCAGCTTACATATCTGCGCGAAAACTGGAAAACGCTCGTCGACGATATCACTAACGGCACGATAAGCGACAGCGTCGATCTTAAACCCGAGGTACGTGCCGAGCTGCTCCGTCATATAAAGCCGATGCCGGAAAGAGGAGAATATCTGCGCAAGCAGTTTGAACAGGGCTTTGACGAAACGATCCTGAAGCGCGTTTGGCCTAACCTTACCGTGATATGCGGTATCGGTAACGCATCGTTCAAATCGGCCGCCGACTATGTGCGCTCATTCTCCAAGGGAGTGTTTTTCGATTTCTCGATCTACGGCGCGTCGGAAGCGCTCGTTGCCGCCGTCACGGAGCTTGAAACAACAGATATGCAGCTTCTTATCGACAGCTGTTTTTATGAATTCGTAAACGTCGACGACGAAAGCGGAGAATATCTGACGCTCGATCAGCTCAAAAAGGGCGAAAAATATGAGATACTTATAACGACGTCCGCAGGTCTTTACCGCTACCGCTTAAAGGACGTAATAGTCGTGACCGGCTTTAACGGTGAATGTCCGCTCATAAGCTTCGTTCGCCGCAAGGGACAGCTTTTCAACATCGCCGGTGAAAAATTCAGCGGCGAGGACGCGCGATGCAGCGTTGAAATGTTTGAAAAGGCGCACGGCATAATACTTGACAACTGGCTGTTTTATCAGGACGAGAGCGTAATTCCCAACCGCTACGCATTTGTGACCGAGGAAGAGCTTCCGGTTGACAGCGATACATTTATCGACGAACTCGAAGGCTATATGGGTCAATGCAACAAGCGCTATGAAAGCCAGCGCGCAAAATCGTTTATCGGCAGGCTGACGGTACAAAAGCTTCAAAAAGGCACGCACGCCGCGTGGGCGCAGCGTTGTGTCGACCTCGGCGCCTCGGCCGCACAGATAAAGCCCGTCCATTCACTCGATACCCCCGAAAAGAAAGATTTCTATCTGAGTAAGATCATCAATCTTTGAACAGGAGGATATTTATGAAAACCATGACCAAAAAGCTTCTCTCGGTATTTCTCGCGGCATTGATCGTTCTTCCCTGCGTGATACCTGCGTTTTCCGCCACAAAGGACAATGTCCGCCAATACGGAAAAGAAGGCGGCTATCTCGCGATCGGAGATTCGATCTCGCGCGGATGCGGCTCGGACGGTTTTTATCTCGACCAGGATAAGGCCGAGGGCGGTCAGTACGACCTCTATTACATGCGAAATGTAAAAGGCGCGATCCCCACACAGATCGCCGAAGCCGTCGGCTGCAAAATGCCCGACGATATGGCGGATCAGGATGCGACCTTCTGGCCCTGCTGTTATCCCGGAATGACAGTCGCGATGATGCTCGATCTGCTCGGCGTTGACGACGGCTTTAAAGACGAAAAGCTCAATTACGCTTACTACTGCGATATGCTCCAGTATTTCGGCTATGAAGGCTCGTTCGACGGCGTAAGACCCGGTCATGTCTATAAGGAAGGCGAATGCGGCCAGTGCGGCAACATCATCGAGCTTATCAAAAAGGCTGATCTTATTACTGTACAGCTCGGAATGTGCGATATCTTTTACCGCACATACCGTATCGTCAGCAACGGCGGGATGCTCAAGGACGGAATGAAATTCGATCTCAGCAGTACGGACGCCATAAAGAATCTCCTTCAAACGGCGATAACCGAAATGGCTTTCGGCTATAAATATTGGGAAGAACACTATACAATGCTTCTCGAAAAGATCATGGAGCTAAACCCCGACGCTACGATAGTTATGGTAGGTTCGTTCAACGTAGTAAATCAGCTTACGATAACTGACGATATGATCTTCCCGCTCGGCAATCTCTTTTCCGCGATCACCGACGGCATGAACCGTCACTACAGACAATGGGAAAAGAAATACGGCGTAATTTATTGCGACATCGCCAACACCGAAACTCTCGCAGCCGAAAACGACTGGTCACTCCTCGGCGACTTCAAGGACAACACATTCACGGGCACTCATCCGAGTCAAAAGGGCTATGATTATATCGTAAGACAGATCCTTTCCGTCCTTCCCGAAGAAAACACATCGAAGAATCTTCGCATCGATCTCGGTCGTTTCACAAAGGTCGACGAAGTATATATCAACGG
>JAILLJ010000029.1 GCA_024693205.1 Clostridiales bacterium
TATTCGCCGTCATTGTATCCCTCAAACGCCGGATGTTCCCAGTCGTCCTCCGTGCCCGGCGTTACGGGCACGACGTCCTGATGAGATAAGAGCGCTATCGGCTCAAGAGAGGGATTTTTACCCTTCCAGCGATAGACTATGTTTGCTTCCTCGACTATCTCTTTGCTGAGCTTTTCTTTTATAAGCGGATAAGCCTCGTCGAGAAATGCGCGGAACTTCTCGAATTCCGACCAGTCGACAAGAGCTTTATCGGCGTTTGAGATCGTTTTTATACGTATCGCCGCCGAAAGATGCTCCGCCGCTCTCTCCTCGTTGACGTTTTCTTGGGGCGGCTCGGGCGCTTCGCTTTTTTCGGGCTTAAATCTTGCGGCCTTTACGCAATTTAAAGCCGTCAGCGCGCCTGCCGCGCCTAAAAATATCTTTGTTGATTTTTTCATTTTTCATACCTGCGGCGTTTTGCCGCTCGTTCCTCTCATTTTTCAATCTGCTTTGAATATTTCTTTAAATAGACCACTCTCATCAAAACGGAGTCGATAATACCTATCTTTTTTGTCTTTCCGAGCATCGGCGCTTCGATCTCTGTCTTACAGCCCTTGTTGAGAATTATCTCGACAGCCTTGGCGTCGTCCGCTGTCGAAGCGAAGCAGTAAGCTCCCCTGCCCTTTACGAGAACGGCGTTTCTGCCCTTTGATTTTTTCTTTATATCGTCGTCGTTGTCAGACGCTGTCTTTAAACTTATTCCGACAAGCTGCGCAAAATCGTCGAGCATGGGCTTTAATTTTTTCTTTTCGTTCGAGCATTTTACTGCGTAAGGGTCGGTATCGTGGACGATATTTGTCACGTTCGGATGGGAGCTGTAGATAGCTTTATGGATATCAAGCTCGCGCGACGGCTCGGTCTCGTCCGTCCCGTCGACAAATATCTTTCCGTCCTTCTTTTCGCTCACGAACGCCTCTCCGTCATATGCCGATGTTATCGTGTTGATCCTTCCGATAAGCTTTTCTTCACAAAGCTTTTCGAGCGAGAGAGCTATTTTGAACGCTTCGCCGAAATCCCTTCCGAGACATACGGCGCCGTGATGCGCCATGATGACTGCCTTTGAATCGGGATTGGCCGTTAAAGCCGACGAAACACCCTTGCGGAGCTTTTTGGTGCCCGGAAGCCCGTAAGAAGCTATCGGAATTACCGCTCCGAGAAGCGCCACCTCGCGAGGCGTTTTTACCGTCAGATTGACGGGAAGAACGCTTAAAACAGAGGCGTTAGTCTGATGCGTATGAATTACAAAGCCCGTATCCTTCCGAAGGCGGTAGCAGTCGGCATGAATTCCCTTTTCGGACGACGGTTTTACGTCGCCGGAATAGGAGAGGTCGTTTATATTAACTGTAACGATATCGTCCGGCGTCAGGCTGTCGTAAGCCTTTCCGCTCGGCGTTATGACAAATTCGGTATCGCTTATTCGGCAGCTAATGTTGCCCCACGTCCTCGCGATAAGTCCTGTCTCAACAAGCAGATGTCCCGCTTCGATGACCGATTTTTTCGCTTCGTTTATATCTGTCATATTATCACGCTTTCATTATTTCGACGTTGGCGAATACCTTATCAAAGCGCGTGAGAGCGTCGTCGATAAGCTCGGGAGTATAAGCGGCGCTCGTGTAGAGCCTGCTTCCCGCCAATGTCACAAGGCCCTCCGCCATATAAGCGGCGCCCATGTGCTCCATCTCTTTCTTTCTCACGCTCGTTGCGGAGAGGACCGAAGGTATCGTCCACGGCTTTTTCCAATTTATCGAGAAATGCATCGTGCCGACCGTTTCAAGGTGGCAGATCGAGCCCTGATTGAACGCGACGAACGGAAGATCGTATTTTTTGATAAGTTCGTTGAGACCAGCCGTGATACGGTCGCCCATTTCGCCCGCCTTCTGACAGGCGTTAGTGCGCTCTATCTCGCAGAGCGTATAGTAACCCGCTACGCAGGAGATCGGAGTCGCCGCCATCGTTCCGCCGACAAACGCCTTTTTGATCTTTGTGTTGCCGTCGAGACCTGCGCCGAGATATTTCATATATTCGCGTTTTCCGCCGAGTCCGCCCGCTCCGGGGTAGCCGCCGGCTACGACCTTACCGAAAACCGTGAGGTCGGGAGATACGCCGAAATAGCCCTGCGCTCCCGCCATGCCAATTCTGAACGCGGTCACGACTTCGTCGAAAATGAGCAGCGCGCCGTATTTACGGCAAAGCTTTTCAACGCCCTTGTTGAAATCCTTATCGAGCGGTCTTGTTCCGCTTTCGGGGCCGACCGGCTCGATCATGACAGCCGCAGTGCCGCCCGTAAGCTGATTCATCTTAAGCTTTCTTTCAAGGTCGCCCAGATCGTTCGGGAAAAATTCCTGGGTGTGTTTAAAGAGATAGAGCGGAACTCCGTGCGCCTGTGTGAACTTTGAGCCGGGGATACGGATACCGTAGCCGAGCTGATCGCTCCAGCCGTGATATGCTCCGCCCATCTTGATTATATTTTTCTTTTTTGTAGCGAGACGTGCCACACGGATAGCCGCCATGCACGCCTCAGTACCCGAACCGAGCATACGGAACATGTCGACCGTTTCGATGCTGTCGGATATCTTTTTTGCGAGCTTGTATTCAAACTCGTGGAAAAGTCCAGTCGAGGGGCCACAGTCGTTGAGAAGCTCAATGACCTTCTCGCGTACCTCGGGAGGATTGCTGCCCAAAACCGTGGGGCCGCCCGCCTGGAGGAAATCGTAATATTTATTTCCGTCGGCGTCATAGAGATACGGGCCGGAAGCCTTTGTGAAAACGAGCGGGAACGGATAGTTGAAGGCGAGGTTGTGCTGAACGCCGCCGGGGATAACGTTCTTTGCTTCCTCGATCATCTCTTTGCTCTTTTTGCATTTTTCGCCGAAATAGCTCTCCTCATACTTTGAAAGAGCGTCCGGCTTCACCGAATAGATCGGCATACCGATAAGTTTGTCAAGCTTTTTCGTAACTTCTTTTGCGTCCGGGTAATTTGAGATAGCGAATCTTGTGTCCATTTAACGAAACCTCCAAAAAAAATATTGTAAAATTATATGTAAATATGTTAAAATATGTTTATCTTACTGAAAGGTGTTTTGCTATGAAAAAAATAACAGTTCTCGCATATGATATCGGTACGACGGGAGTTAAGACCTGTCTTTTTGAAATAGGCGAAAGAGTAGACCTTATAAGCTTCGCATCGGCGGGATATCAGCTCTATGTCCTCAAAAACGGAGGAGCGGAGCAGGATCCGGACGAATGGTGGCAGGCCATGTGCGAAACGACCGAAAAGGTCATCGCCGAAAGCGGCGTTTCGCCCGAAAGCATCAGCGGGATATCATTTTGTTCGCAGATGCAGGGACTTGTTCTCGTCGACAAAGACGGCGTTCCCGTAAGACGCGCGATGAGCTATATGGATCAGCGCGCAGAAAAACAGCTCAAGGACGGCATCGCAAACGGCGTCCGGATAGCCGGCGCAAACGTCGTAAAGCTCCTTAAATCACTCAAAATAACGGGAGCCGTAGCCGCAAGTGTCAAGGACCCCGTATGGAAATACAAGTGGGTCGAGGAAAACGAGCCGGAAAACTTCGCCCGCGCATATAAATGGCTCGACGTCAAGGAAGCGATCATCTGCCGCATGACGGGAGAAATGATAATGACTCACGATTCGGCGTTCGCAACTCTCCTTTACGACATCAAAAAGCGCGAATTCAGCAAAGAGATGTGTAGCATGCTGAACGTGAACCTTGAGCATCTCCCGCGAATAATCGAATGCTCCGAAAAAGCGGGAGTTCTCAAGAAAGAAGCCGCCGAACAGCTCGGTCTTGCCGAGGGTATCCCCGTTTACGGCGGAGGCGGAGACGCCTCACTGATCGCCGTGGCGTCGGGAGCTGTCCTCCCGGGCGACACACATGTCTATTGGGGAACGTCCGGCTGGGTAGGGACCGTCGTCGAAAAGAGCATCGTTGACGCGACAGCCATGGTTGCCGCCATCGTCGGCGCCGAAAAGGGAAAATACAACTACTTCGCCGAACTTGAAACGGCGGGGAAATGCCTCGAATGGGCAAAAAACAGAATCGCGCTCGACGCAATAGGCGTCTATAAAGCCGCAGATGAAAACGGCTCTGTCTATGATAAAATGACCGAGGCGGCTTCTAAGGTGCCGGCAGGCAGTAACGGCGTTATATTTGCGCCCTATCTCCACGGCAACCGCTGTCCCTTTGAGGCCCCGGACGCGAGAGGGATGTTCTTTAACCTCAGCCTTGAAACGACCGAGGCGGAGCTTATAAGAGCCGTCATAGAAGGCGTATGTTTCCATATCCGCTGGTTCCTCGAAACGGAGGATAAAAAGGTCAAGACCTCGTCCACCGTAAGATTTGCGGGCGGCGGCGCGATCTCGCCGTTTGTCGGTCAGACGCTCGCGGACTGTACCGGCAAAACGGTCGAAACAGTAAAAAGTCCGCAAAACGCAGGCTCCGTCGGAGCTGCAGTGCTCGTCGCCGTCGGAGAAGGCGTTATCAAAAACATCGGCGAATGTAAAAAGCTCATTCCCGCGGAAAACACCTTCACGCCTAACCGCTCGGACAAAGCGGCGTATGATAAAAGCTACAAGGCGTTCAAAAAGCTTTACTTCTCAAACAAAAAGCTTTTCTCCTACATGAACGATCAGTAAACCGCTTAGTAAAATTATAACATATAAAAAATAATCATAATTCTATTTTACAATATTGACTAAAATTAACACTTTAGTCACATCATATTATACGATTTATGAGATCCGGACGAAAAACAAAAATTCCCGTTCGGATCTTATTATATTTTGTTTAACGCGGTATAAAATAATTCCGGTGATCGTTTTGAAAAAATTTGCGGAACGCCCCTATGTCTTTCTCTGCGGCTCCGCCGTCTACGGTGCGCTCGAGATCGTCTACAGAGGTCACACGCATTGGAGCATGGCGCTGACGGGCGGCACGGTACTGCTGCTCATTTATTTTATAAACCAGCGTCTTCCGAAGCTCAACATAGCCTTAAAGAGCCTTTTAGGCGGAGGGATGATAACTGCCGTCGAATTTGCCGTCGGATGTGTCGTCAACATGATTTTTAAGCTGAACGTATGGGATTATTCGTCGAGGGCGTACAATATTTTGGGGCAGATATGTCCGAGGTTTTCGCTCTATTGGATAGGTCTTTCGGTGCCGGCGTTTTTACTGAGCTCATTTCTAAAGCAAAAGTTTTTTAAACAGAATAAACGCAAATGACAAAGCCGCTTCATATAATAAAACCGAAGCGGTTCAATTTTGCTTTTCGACTATCTTGTATTCGTTGTTTATCCTGAAATACGGACAGTTGTCGAACGAGCCGTTTGAAAATCTCTCGGCCTCGTCCATGTCGAGGTCGATATCGCAAACATAGTCCTCAAATTCCTCGTCATAAATAAAATTCATACAGTATTCGCAATTTTTATTGTTTGTCATAACATCACCGTTTTTAAATAAGGATATGCTTAGTAATGAACAAATATATTCTCATCTTTTCCGGAGTCATCCTCCCCTTTATCGGGACGACGCTCGGGGCGATGACAGTCTTTTTTATAAAATTCAGAAATAATAACAGCCTTCAAAAATTTCTTTCCGGCACTGCGGCGGGAGTGATGACAGCGGCGTCGGTCTGGTCGCTCCTTATCCCTTCCGCCGAGATGGCAGAGAAAAACGGCGGTTTGCCTTATATCCCCGCCGTAATAGGTTTTATATCGGGAATGCTATTCCTTCTTTTTCTCGACCGTCTAACGATCCGCCTGAAACCGAAACGCATTAAGCTCTCAAGGCTCGGCTCATGCGCGATGCTTTTTTCCGCGGTAACGCTTCACAACATACCCGAGGGGATGGCGGTCGGCGTCGCGTTTGCGGGAGCGTTTACGGAAAACGCCGCCGTGACCGTCGCCGGAGCGTTCGCGTTATCGCTCGGGATAACGATACAAAATTTTCCCGAGGGCGCCGTGATATCAATGCCTCTCGCGGGAAAGGGAATGAAAAACCGTAGAGCGTTTTTCTACGGCTTTATTTCGGGAGCGGTCGAGCCGGTCGGCGCTTTAATAACGCTCGTCATGACCTCTCTTATCGTTCCGGTACTGCCTTACATGCTTTCCTTTGCGGGCGGAGCGATGATATATGTCGTCTTTGAGGAGCTGGCGCCCGAAATCACCGAAGGAAAAAACTTATCCCCCGGCGCGCTCGGCGTTACTCTCGGCTTTTCGCTGATGATGCTTCTCGACATGGCGCTTTAGCTCGTTTGTACCGTTTCCTCCTCATCGAGCATCTCGGCGATCTCCATTATCTCCTCGTTGATCGAGTTTTCTTTTTCCTTCGCCATCAGCGCGCGTCGCTCGTTCAAAGCGATATACATTTTTTCGCGCTTCTCCCCTTCAAGGTCATAGAAGAAATAAGGCAACGCCTTTATGACCTTCGGAAGAAGCTCTATGCCGGTAAACAGGAAGAAGACCTTTTGGTAAACGAGCTTGTTGCCCTGTGACCACGGGAGCTTCGTTATCGACGGATCGTAGCCCGACCAGGCGAACAGCTTTATCGTCAAAAGGGTGTTAAGCGGCGACGTCACCTTTGTGATAAGGTCCGTAAGAATGTTTATCGTACCGTCGGGACGCTCGCCCGTCATGTATTCGGTATAGTCGTTTATCTCCCTGCCGAGCTCGCCCTCGAAGACGTTTGCGGGGCCGTTGTTGACGGCGTCAAGTCCGGCGAATACGGCGTAAAGCGCCACCATCACCCACCGCTTGTCAACGAAAAGCACTCCGCCGAGCGAAAGGCAAGCCGCGGAAACGAGATCCCATGCTCTCAGCCAAAGGACGGCGCGCCTGTTGTTGTTTTTAAACAGCTTTTGGAATTTCGGGATAAACGCCACGGAAAGCACGTCGAATATCCTTAAAGGCATGTAGGCTATGATGGAATAGAGCGTACCGCCGAATATCTCCATCTGAGTAACAACATCCCATGAATATCCGCCGTTGCTCCACCAGCTCACGGCAAAGTTCGCAAGGAAATTTCGTCTCGCGTACTTGTTTTTCAGGACATAGAACATCGTCTTTTGGATCGGAGCAGGCTTCGGCTGGAGAAGTATCCTCTCCTTGCAGCCTATAGCCATCGCAATATTTGCGGCCGTTCCGAATATCGACGTAATACCCGTCAAAAATGCAAAAACGGACGCCATGGAAGCCTTGATTATTCCCCTGTTTGAAAGCTCAAAGATCGGAAGGAAGACGGCGTAAACGATCTGTGCGCCGATCTCTCCGACATATGTATTGAGAAGTCCCACGGTTATCCTGTCCTTGGGATTTGGGGACATCAGCGTCACCATGTTGTCTCGCGGTATCGTGTAGATCGTTGAAAACGTCTCCTGGATGAAAAGCATCACGAAAACGAAAATGATCTTTTTGGGGTCGTCTCTCGATGAATTGCCGAGGAAAAGGGCGCCGCTGTAAAGGATCGTCGTACTCAAGAAGTAAGGTATCGGCGCAAAAATAAGATACGGCCTTGCCTTGCCCCAGCGGGTCCTCGTCTTGTCGTAAGCCATACCCATAAGCGGGTTGTTGAGAACGTCGTATATGCCGATAAGCGTAAGAATTATCGCGACATACGTCATGTCCAACTTCATGACGTCGGTGAAATAAAGCGTCCTGTAGACGGATATCGCTTTAATGAACCTTCCGGCAAATTCGGCTATAGCGGGGATCGACAGCTCCTTTGTCGAAAGGACGCGCGTATGGAACATCCTGATCGCTATGTCGCTGTATTTTCCTAACTTATTTTCGCCTATTGACGCCGCGGCGTTGTTTTCGGCGCCGAACACCTTTTGGGAAAATGATTTCTTTTTATTTTCCTCGCTCACCTTGTCACCACCTGAATGAGTTTAAAATTTAATTGACGCTTGCCGCCTCGTCTTCACCGAGCATTTCGGCGATCTCCTTGATCTCCTCCTCAGCCTGACTTTGTTTTTCCTTGGCCATAAGAGCGCGGCGCTCGTTCAGCGCGATATACATTTTTTCACGCTTTTCGCCGGTCAGGTCGTAGAAGAAATAAGGTATCGCTTTGACGACGTTGGGAAGAAGCGATATTCCGGCAAAGAGGAAAAACATCTTTTGGTAGACAAGCTTATTCCCCTGGGACCAGAAAACGCTCTTGATAGTCGGATCGTAGCCCGACCAGTTAAAGACCTTTATCGTAAGGAGGGCTTTTAACGGCTCGGTGACCTTTGTTATAAGGTCGGTCAGGATGTTGATGGTCCCGTCGGGCCGCTCGCCCGTCATATATTCGGTATAGTCGTTTATTTCTCTTGCAAGCTCGCCTTCAAAGACGTTTGCGGGTCCGTTGTTGACGGCGTCAAGCCCGTGGAACACCGCGTAGATAGCTATGATGACCCATCTCTTGTCGACAAACATGACTCCGAAGATCGACATCAAAGTCGCCGAGAGAAGGTCCCATGCTCTCAGCCAGAGAACTGCGCTCTTGTTGTTGTTTTTAAACAGCTTTTGGAATTTCGGGATAAACGTGATACTGAGCGTGTCGAAAATATTGAACGGCATATATGCGATAAGGGAAGGGATGGAGCCGCCGAAAATTTCCTGCTGCGTCGTGAAATCCCATCTGTAACCGCCGTCGCTCCACCAGCTGACGGCGAAATTCGCAAGGAAATTCCTTCGCGCATACTTGTTTTTAAGGACGTAGAACATCGTCTTTTGAATAGGCGCGGGCTTCGGCTGAAGCATTATCCTTTCCTTACAGCCTACCGCCATCGCGACATTTCCGACTGTTCCGAGTATTGCCGCCACCGCCGCTAAGCCGGAAAAGATCATCGGCATACTGATGTTGATATATCCCTTATTTGAAAGCTCGAATACGGGCGGGAAGATCGCGTAGATGATGCTTGCGCCGAGATTGCCGAGATATGTATTTAAAAGACCTACCGTGATCCTGTCCTTCGGGTTGGGCGACATCAGCGTCACCATGTTGTTTCGCGGTATCGTATAAATAGTCGAAAACGTCTCTTGCGCAAAGAGCGTCAAAAACAGAAAGATGATCTTTTTCGGATCGTTAGACGGCGTGTTGCCTAAGAATATCGCTCCGCTGAAAAGGATAAACGTGCTTAAGAAATACGGGAGCGGAGAAAAGATAAGGTAAGGTCTTGCTTTACCCCAGCGGGTACGCGTCTTGTCGTATGCCAGACCCATGAGGGGATTATTGAGGACGTCGTAGATCGCAATAAGCGTCAATATCAGCGTAACATATTTCATGTCGAGCTTTAAGACGGTAACGAAGTAGACGGTCTTGTATGTCTCAAGTCCGACAAGAAATTTTCCGGCAAGCTCGCCTATAGCCGGAAGGATCGTTTCGCCGGTCGTAAGGACCTTTGTATGGAACATCCTTATGGCTATATCGCTGTATTTGCCTAATTCTTTTTTGTTTATTGAAGCGGCGGAGTTTTCCTCGGCGCCGAATACTTTCTTAGAAAGTGATTTATTGTTGGTTTCCTCGCTCAATTTTACACCTCAAACAATAAGAAGATTTTCATGATAACTCAAAGATGCGAAAGTCACTGCTTGACTACGGTGACCTTGCATGTCGCCTTGAAGTAGCCGTCGTCCGCAACGGCGTAGACGTCGGCGTTTCCGCTCTTTATCGCCGTTACCGTTCCGTTTTCGTCGACTGTTGCGACGTCTTCGTTATCGGAATACCACTTGACGGTCTTTATCGTCGCTTTGTGAGGCGAGATCTTTGTCGTAAGGGTAAACGTTTCGCCCTCTTTAAGTTCAAGCTTCCTGTCGGAGACCTTAAGCCCCTCGGCGGTGACCTTTACGTTTATAACGCATGTCGCGCTGTACATTTTGCCCATGAACTCAAATTCCGCCGTGACGTTCGCCTTGCCCTCTTTATGTTTCGCGGAGACATAGCCCTCGTGGTTCACCGTTGCTATCGTCTCGTCGGAGCTTTTCCATGTCAGCTTTTCCTTTGAGAGATTTTTGAAAGTCGATTCGGCCCTCAAAGCGTCGGTCTGTCCCGGCTCCAGCACAAGCTCCTTACTCGAAAGAGTCATTTCCGGCCAGATGAAATTAAACTCGGATCTTTCGTTTACGGTGAAACCGATTTCTTCCTTTCCGAGCTCGGAATATTTTCCGATAAATGTAAGCTCTGTCTTGAAATCGCTGTCCTTAATGAATTTAAGCGACTGTATTTTATCGGTAAACCTGTTTACCGACGCCTGTACCGTAATATTTCTGTATGCTATATCAAAGCCGCTGTCACATGTATAATATCCGTTCGCGTTGTCCTTCATTATGCCGCTTATCGCGCTGTCGGAAAGCGGGCGGAAATTGCGCGAGATAAACGAGGACGGAGAAAGAGGATAAGCTTCATCCGCAAAGTGGAGCGTAATAGTATAGTTGTCCCTGTATTTTTTGATAAAGCCCTCTGTCGTCCCGCATTCCGGACATTCGTCGGGTATCTCGTCGAATGTCTGATCGGTACAAACGGGACATTTGTAATAATCGTATTTAAGCTCCGCCGAAACGACGTCTCCCGGGAGGAATGCCGGTACCCAAAGCATCTTTGAATTGTCCTCGCCGAAGTCGACGTTTTCAACCTTTCTCGCTTCGGAGATGCTGTCCTCGACGCCTGTCTTTACGTATTCCGCCGTTCTCTGGGCGTCGCCGGCGCAGATACTTTCATCGTTTACGTCACAGTCGTCGGAAAACTCGATCTTGGGCTTTTCCTCAACGGCTCTTTTTACCGCCGTCTCTATGTAGGCTATCATTTCATCCTGCGTTTGGGGAACGGGAGAAAGCGATTCCTCGTAAATATTCGGCTCCATCGTGCCTTCCATTTCAAGGACGCTTTTAAGTCCCCAGATAATACCTACCAAAAAGAAGACGATAAGAGTGATAATGACTATTTTCGGAAGGTGCTTTTTGAAATCTATTTTTTTCATTCCGCATCCCCCTCTTTTGCCTCGGCGTCAGTGTCGCTTTCGTTTTCACTTTCACTTTCGCTTTCGCTTTCATCCGACTTATTAAAGATCTTTTCGTGCTGTTTTCTTATCTCTTCCTCGATGGCTCTTGTTTCGGCCGTCTCGACTATCGGCTGGGGAAGATCCTCGATCTTAAGCTCTCCGCTCTTGACCTTCTTTGCTATCTCGGCTCTTTCGAGGTCGCCCTCGCCGTATTCGATCTCTATTCCTTTAATAAGTATCATCAGATTTATGACAAACACGGCGGCGAACATCAGAAGGCTTATTATCCATCCGAAGGACATCGTACCGTTTATGACCGAATCCGCCGCGTTCCCGGTAACGGAACAAAATCTAATTGCCATGATGAACGACGCGAGCGAGCCTACAACTCCGAGACCGCTGACGGTACAGAGTATCACCGACATCTTTTTTATGCTGATAAAGCAAAGTATCGTCAGCAAGAAGACGAGAAGCCCGAGAACGGCGACTGCCGCCTCGGCAAAGATGACGTTCCTGAACAACGCGAAATCGGCGCCGTTGAATTTATCTCCCGCCATGTCCAAAATGAACATAAGCGTACCGTTGCTGTACATGTTATAAAGTCCGAGGCCGCTCACGGGAAACTCGCTCTTTATAAACGGCAAAACAAAGCTCGCCTTCATAAGCGGTATCAACACCGACAATAAAGGCAAGAGCATGACCGCAAGTCTCGCTATCGGCAAAGCTCCGCCGATAAAAGCGGCCTTCAATCTTTTTATTTTAATGCTCACCTTGGCGGCTGAAAGCTCGGCAAGCTTAGCTTCCCTGTAAAAATTCTCCTCAAAATTATAAAAGCGCATATTCACGCCGCAATGCGGACAGTTTTGACTAATGTCAAAAAGTCTCAGCTTCTTTTTACATTTCGGACAAACAGCCAAATCGAATTTACCCCTTTCTCATTTATATGACCGTAAACCATTCAAAATAAGATATCTAATATATTTTACACAAAATTTCAATAAAAGGCAATAGTAATTTGTTAAAAATTATTGTTTTTTTCTGTAATAATCCGCCTGTCAGCCGAATAAATATTTTTATAAAGATTTAAAAAATGAAAAAAGGAGACAACAGCATGGAACAAAACATACAAACGAAGCCCCTTTCCTATATCGACGTCGTCTACAGCGGAAGCGCCGAACAGACCGCCGACTGCGACGTGACGCTGCCGGAATACTATCCCGACATAAACAAGATACTTAAATGCAGTCTTTTGCCGGGGATAGATTCATCCTCGGCGTCGGGCAACCGGATCACGGTCGGCGGCACGATACTTATCAGGATAATCTATCTCGGAGCCAACGACAAAATACGCGGCTTTGAGCAGTCGCTTCCCTTTGACAAGACGATCGACGTAAACGACCTTCCCGACGGCGTATGCCTTTATGTCAAAGCGGAAGTTATACAACATATATCCTCTATAAAAACTCCGAGGGTCAGACCGATTACACGGAAAAGAAAGCGGATTTTGAATATAAAAAAAATATCGCCCCAATAAGCGATCCGGAATGTGAGGCGACGGTCATTTTAACGGGCTGTTCGGGAACGCAGTCGGGCGAAAACAGCGCGGACGTCAAGGCGGAAATAAACGTCAGCGAGGTCATATTCAAAAAGAGTCAGAAGCGGATCGTCTGCTTTGCCGAGCCGCTTGATAAAACGTCAGAAAACGAAGACGGAGCGGCGCTGACCGTCTATTTTGCCGACAAGGGCGAAAACATCTGGGACGTCGCAAAAAAATACGGTACGACGGTAGACGGGATAATGAGCGAAAACTCCCTTACGGAAAAAGTCCTTTCGTCGGACAAAATGATAATGATACCTAAGGTATAGAAGTATCATAATGAAAAGTAAAAGGGAGCGGCTCTCCTGACCGCTCCCCTGTTCATTTTACTTTCCCGTAAATTAAAAGATCATATAATTTATCGTTTTTAAATACGGCGTTTTTAAGCGTGCCCTCAAGCAAAAAGCCGTTTTTTAATAGGACGCGCGCCGAAGCTTTGTTGGGCGCAAAGACATGTCCCGTAATCCTTACGATATCAAGCTCACTGAAGGCGATCTCGCAGATCCTTCCGACCGCCTCCGTCATTATGCCCTTTGACGAAAACGAAGGGAGAAGATAATATCCTATCTCGCCGTCCTTTCGGTAAACGTCGCTCTTTTGCTCGACGGAGATATTTCCTATTATCCTGCCGTCCGCGCAAACGGCGCGGAAGACGCCGTCCTTCCCGTCATGCTCAGAAACCATATTGATAAACCAAGCGGCGTCGTCCTCTGTATACGGATCGGGAAGCCTGTCCGAAAGATAGGCACGGTCGATCTTCCCGCAAATATCAGAAAGCGTTTCTTTAAGACCGACGTCCCACTTTTTGAGCGTGATATCCATATTATCTCTCCTTTCGGAAATCCTGTTAAGCCGACACGCCGCCCGGGCGCATCGGCTTCGTTTTCCGTTTTATACTTCATTTACGGCTATCCAGATCTCGCCGTAATAATTCGGGTCGCTCGTATCGTCGGAGGGATAGACCTCCAGCTCAATCCCGCCCGCGTACATATATCTGTCGTTTGTCGGGAAGAACTCGCCGACGATCTTTCTGTATGTCTCGATAAACGTCTCGGGCATCTTGCCCCTGAACGGAAACACCGCGTAGGTGTATTCCGGAAGCGTTATTACTTCGAGATCGGGATCGTCTGTCATTTCGCCGCTGTACTCGACGCCTATGCCGTACGGGAACATAGCTCCGTCCGTCTCAAGCGAAAAGCATATCCCGAGAAGTCCCTTGAGCCTCGGCTCTTCGGGGATATATCCGATCAGCTTCGGTATAGTCCCATCCGCTCCGCACTGCGCCCAAAAGCCCGTGATATCGGGCGTTCCCGCTCCCGTTTCCGGCTTATGAACGCGTGATCTTTTGCATATGACTTTTATCTCTCCCGGTTTTTCGATCCTGTAATCCATAGTATTTCCTCCTGTCAAAATAAGTTTTACGGACAGCTTGGAAAAGGATTTGACCGTGCCGCCGTTTTTGGCGTCGGTCGGCGTTACGCCGTGGAACCTTGTAAAGGCGCGTGTAAACCCCTCGGGCGTTTCGTATCCGTATTTAAGCGCGACGTCGATGACCTTTTCGTCACCGCGTATAAGGTCGTCGGCGGCAAGCGAAAGTCTTCTCATGCGGATATAATCGCCGAGCGTGAAGCCGCACATGATGCTGAACACCCTTTGAAAATGAAACGACGACGAATACGCTCTTTTTGCCGCTTCTTCAAAGTCGATGTCTCCGGTAATGTTGGCTTCGATATAGTCTATCGCCCTTTGTATCCCTTTTATCCAATCCAAATCCGTTTCCCCCTGTCCTGTGGGCTTATTTTAACAAAAGACACTCCGCGCTTCATGATATTGAATGCGGAGTGTTGTCAGTACATTTGCTTTAACCTGATTTTCAGGCGAGGAGCCGCCGTGTTTGACAGCCCCTCCCCTGTTATTCGCTCAGAATATTTGTCCCGGAAGCTTAAGCTTTTTCTTCGGCGGGAACAGACTGTCGAATTTCTCGACATCACCGTCGTTCACATAATATCCCTCAGGCGTCCGATAGATCCCGGTAACGCCGTCGAGATACCCTTTTTTCAGCTCCTTACAGAGAAAGAACGAATCGTCCGCCCCCTCGGGGAGATCGTGATATCTTATCCCGAATTCCCGCGCGTAAGAAAAACCGCTTTTGCCGTAAAAGGCGATGTTGCCCTCGAACAGCACGGCTCCGAAGCCGAGCAAAGACGCTTTTTCCAAAGAGAAATCCAACAGAGTCTTTCCGTAGCCCTTGCGTTTAAGCCCGGGCGTTATGCCGATAGGTCCCATTGTAAGGACGTCTATCGTTCTTCCGTCGTCGGCGTCGATGACCGTCTTCATAAACATGTTTTGTCCGATAAGACTGCCGTCCTTTTCCATCACAAAATCAAGTTCTTTTACGAAAGCGGGATCGCTTCTCAAGGTATGGATAACGTAATGCTCAAAGCAGCCGGGACGGTAGACGTTCCAAAAGGCTTCTCTTACAAGGTTTTCCGTTTCTCTGTAGTCCTCTTTTGTTTCCAAACGAATAATAACGTCATTTTTATTCATTATTTTACCTCCTGAAATTGTTGACTTCAATTGCTTTTCAGCGGGAGGCTTGCGATCGTCGTCAAACCTCCCGGTAAGCCGACAATCTCCGTTGTGCAGTACTTTTTCAAACAGCACTCTCCTGAAATAAAAATAATATTATCAAGCCTTACGGCATGACTGCTTATTTGCCCAACGCTAATTTAAGAAATCTTTTATCGTTTTGCTGCTCGTTCGTCAGCCACTCGCCGTTATAAAACAGCGCGTAACTCGTGCAGGGCGTCGGAGCATTTTGCGCCTGCTCCTTCGTTTCGAGGCGAACGGCCTTAAACGGAATACCGTTCTTTTCGGCAGTCTGTTCGACTATCGGAACATATTTCCCGTTGAACGGACATTGATTCGTATAATAAAGCACATAGCCGTCCTGCTCGATGTGCGGATGCTTCGCACATTCCTTAAACCTCGGCACAGGTGCGTTTTCAGATAGCGGAAGGTACAAAAGATCTATACCGCAATCCGAGCTGTCGGCTGTTTTAAATCCCTTATATATCAAATACTTTGGGTCGGATAAAAACGGTTTTTTCTTCGCTGAAGAAAGAACGCATATGCCGTTTTTTCCCTCTTTTTTCGCATCCTCTATGCATGTGTTCAAAAGGTCGTTTGAATATCCGTGACCCTTGAGAGAGCCTGATACCCAGAAGCAGTCAATATAAAGAAAGCCTTCGGCCTCGATAGGCACCCATGCGTTTTCGGCGGGGATGTATTCGATAAAGCATTTCCCTCTCTCCTTGCTCTTTAAAAACACAAGGCCGTCGTCAAAGCATTTTGACATCCAGCTTTTCTTTGATGAGACCTGGATATCATTATTGTTTGAAATGGCGCAGCATATATGTTCGTTTTCGATATTATCTTTTGTAACGCGTATGTATTCCATTTTTCAACTGCCCTTTTTGCATTTGATTTTCGTTCAGTATATCATCGAAGTAATTCTCTGTCAATACGTCGAACGCAGCAGACCGTCGGTGCAGTATTGACACAGATAATGCTCCGCGCTATAATACATACAATAAAACGAAAGGAAAACCGATATGTCTTGCACAACGATTCTCGTAGGAAAAAACGCATCGAACGACGGCTCGACCATAATAGCCAGAAATGACGACGGCGGCTTTGAAGCGAAACAGATACGCGTCAACAAGCCGAAAAAAGAGCCGTTCAAGTATAAAACGATCATTTCACATCTGACGGTGGATCTTCCCGGCGGCGGGATGAAATACACCTCCGCGCCAAACGTTTCAAAGCACAAGGGCGTATGGCCGGCCTGCGGAATAAACGAAAAAAACGTCGCTATGAACGCGACGGAAACAATAACGAGCAACCCGCGCGTCATCGGAGCCGACCCTCTCGTAAAATATAAAAAGCGCAAAGGCAATAAAAAAGAGGTTCCCGGCGGCATCGGTGAAGAGGATCTTGTGACGCTCGTTCTTCCATTTATAAACAGCGCGCGCGAGGGCGTGCTCCGTTTGGGTTCGCTTCTTGAACAATACGGCACATACGAACAAAACGGCATAGCATTTTGCGACAAAGACGAGGTCTGGTGGATGGAAACTATAGGCGGACATCACTGGATCGCAAAGAGAGTGCCGGACGACCGCGTCGTGATTATGCCAAATCAGTTCGGCATGGACGAATTCGATTTCGAGGACGCGTACGGAAAGAAGAAAGAAAACCTCTGTTCCGATGATCTTGCGGAATTCGTCAAAAAATATGACCTCGATACCGACATTGGCGGTGTTTTCAATCCCCGCCACGCCTTCGGATCGCGCTCCGACAGCGATCATGTCTATAACACTCCGCGCGCGTGGTTTTTAGGAAGATATTTCCTCGAGCGCACCTACCGCTGGGACGGAGAAAAGTCCGACTTTAACCCCGAAAGCAACGATATCCCCTGGTCATTCGTACCGGAATGCAAGGTAACGGTCGAGGATATAAGATATCTTTTAGGATCATATTATCAGGGAACGCCCTACGACCCATACGACAGTAAAGCTCCGATGAAGGGCAAATACCGCACTATCGGAGTTCCCAACAGCGACGTTGTCGGTATAATGCAGATAAGAGGCAACCTCCCCGAAAAGCTTCAGGGCGTCGAATGGCTCTCAATGGGCGGAAGCGGATTCAC
>JAILLJ010000051.1 GCA_024693205.1 Clostridiales bacterium
CTCAGCTTTTTTATCGGCTGTTTGAGATAGAGCGAAAGCTCGTAGTCTATGGTGATGAGCCGTTCGAGCGTCGTATAGACCAACGCGGAGATAAGAGCCGACTCCGCTCTGTCTGTTTTTTCATCCTTCAGCGCGGCGTCAAGAGCTAAATTGGAATACGCATTTTTTCGATGTATTTTAAGCAGTATCTCAAACGCGCTTTGTCTGGCGTCGCCCATAAGCTCAATTTCTCCTGTTTCTCAAAAGAAGTCTCAAAAGATTTGCTAAAGACACGGCGAGCGCCGCGATATATGTCAAAGCCGCCGCTTTAAGGACTTTTTTGGCTTTTTTATAATCGTCGCCCTGAAGCATTCCCGTTTCGTCGATAACGTCGAGGGCGCGCTTGCTCGCGTTAAGCTCGACCGGCAGCGTCACGAGCTGGAAAAGCGCCACGAGCGAATAGAGAGCTATGCCGATGTAAAACAGTATCGTAAAGTTTATGATAAGTCCGAACACGGCAAGCGGCAGACCTATCGTCGAGCCGATATTGCAGGCGGGTAGTATGGCGTTCCTTATTTTTATCGGCGCATAGTTCTGCGCGTGCTGCGCGGCGTGCCCCGCCTCGTGACACGCTATACCGACAGCCGCCACGGACGCGCCGTTATATACGTCGGGTGAAAGCCTTATAACATTCGACCTCGGGTCATAGTGATCGGTCAGCTCGCCGCCGACCATCTCTATCCTCACATCTTTTATCCCGTAATGATAAAGCACTCTCGCCGCGGCCTTTTCGCCGGTCAGCCCTCTTTCGTTCATTACGGACGACATTTTCCTGTATGTGCTTTTGACGTTTATCTGTGCCCATAGCGCTAAAAGAAACGCCGGTACTACGAGCAAAATATAATAATAATCAACGCCGTAAAAACCATATCCGCCCACGGTATCATCCCCTTTTTATTTGCAGATCGTACCCTTTTCCATCCTGTTTCCGCGCAGATAATCGGCCGCGGACATCGCCTTTTTTCCCTGCGCCTGTATTTTTAATATTTCAACGCATTTTTTGTCGCCGCATGAAATAACGAGCGACCCTGTGCACTCGACGACTTCGCCTTCTCTTCCTCCCGTTATATCGCAAAGGCGCGACTCGTGAAGCTTTACCGGCTTTCCGTCTACCGTCGTTACGGCGACGGGCCACGGTGAAAGACCGCGTATCATGTTGTGTACCTCCGACGCGGGACGGCTCCAATCGACGGGGCAAAGCTCCTTTGTCAGCATCGGAGCGTAATTTGAAAGCGAGTCGTCCTGCTTGACGGGCCTCAGCTCTCCCTTTAAAAGAGCGTCGATCGTTTTTGACATCACCTCGGCTCCGAGCTCGGACAGCTTATCGTGGACGACTCCCGCGTTGTCGTTTTCGCCTATTTCGATCTCGTCCGAAAGGAGCATATCGCCCGTGTCGAGCCCCTCGTTCATCTGCATCGAGGTAACTCCCGTCTTTTTTTCGCCGTTTATGACCGACCACTGTATCGGCGCCGCTCCCCTGTATTTCGGCAGGAGCGAAGCGTGGATGTTTATGCATCCGTATTTCGGATAAAAAAGTATCTCTTTCGGAAGTATTTTTCCGTACGCCGTAACGATTATAAGCTCGGGACTCAGCTTTTTTAAAATATCAAGCGCCGTACCGTCTTTCATTGACATCGGCTGAAAAACGGGGATCCCGTTTTTTAACGCCTCGACCTTTACGGGAGGCGGGGTCATAATGTTTCCCCTGCCCTTGGGTTTATCGGGCTGTGTGAAAACTCCCGAAACACGGTGGCCGTCGCTGATAAGCCTTTTAAGACACGGCACGGAAAACTCGGGCGTACCCATAAAAACAATATCCATACTCATCATTCCGTCCTGTGTATCGTTTCACCCTGCGCGAGCCTGTCGACAAAGAGCCTTCCGTCAAGGTGATCTGTCTCGTGGCAGAAGCATCTCGCCTTTAAGCCGTCGGCCTTATAGATATGCCACTTGCCGTTTCTGTCCTGTCCCCTTATTTTTACGATAGCGGGACGGACGGTAACGCCCCATTCTCCCGGCAGAGAAAGACAGCCCTCCTGCTCCTTCTGTTCTCCCTCCTCGGAGATTATCTCTGGATTGACGAGCTCTATCTCTCCGTCGCCGCAGTCGACGACAATAACTCTTTTAAGTACGCCGACCTGTACGGCGGCAAGGCCTACGCCTCCCGCCCTTTTGAGCGTCTCTTTCATATCGTCTATAAGAGAAGCAAGGCGCTGATCGAATTTTTCGACCTGCCTGCTCTTTTTTCTCAATATCGGATCTTCCTCTGTCACTATCTGCCTGTATGCCAAATCATTTCACTCCCGCATCGGAATTATAAAATGTTTTCAGGGTTTATATCGGCAAAGACCGTAACTCCCGAAAAGCGCGTATCCTTTCCGACAGCGCATAAAAGCTCGGAAATAAGCTTCCGAAAGCCGGTCGTATTTTTGCATTTTATAAGCATCCTGTGTCTGTATTTGTTGTTGACCTTTTCTATTCTTGCCGGCATTGGCCCGAAGACGATTATTTTTTCGTCGGTATATTTTTCTTTACAGAGCGCCGTCAGCTTGTTGAAGCTCTCCTTTGCCGCCGCTCTCACGGCGACCTCCTTTTCTCCCGAAAAGCCCACGACGCAGATGTCGCAGAACGGCGGATAAATAAGCATCTTTCTTATGCCTATCTCCGTCTCGTAAAACGCGTTGTAATCCTGTTTCGCCGCAAGGGAGATTATGTTGTTTTCGGGCGTCAAAGTCTGGATCATCGCTCGACCCCTGTATTTTCCCCTGCCGCTCCTTCCGACGACCTGGGTCAGAAGGGAAAACGTCCTTTCGAGGCTCCTGTAATCGTCGTTATAGAGCTGCTGATCTATTGATATAACTCCGACAAGCGTCACGTTTTCAAAATCAAGCCCCTTGGCGACCATCTGAGTACCGATCATTATATCGTATTCCCTGTCGGCAAATTTTTTAAGCTTCTCCTCATGGGAATATTTTGACATCGTCGTGTCGGTATCCATACGAAGTATCCGAGCGCACGGGAGATTTTGTTTTATATCGTCCTCGACCTTTTGGGTGCCGAAGCCCGAATATCTCACCGCCTCCTTGCCGCAGGCGGGACAAACGGACGAAAACGGCACGGAATATCCGCAGTAATGGCACATCAGCCTGCCGTTCGCGTGGTGGTATGTCATCGAGATACTGCACGACGGGCACATCATGACATGTCCGCAGCTCGTGCATGAGGCGAAGGTGTTGTAACCGCGCCTGTTGATAAGAAGGATCGACTGCTGTCCCTTTTCGAGATTTTCTTTTAAAGCGGACAGGAGCGGCGCGCTGATCTCGCTTTTTTCACCGATCAGCTTTTCGGTACACATGTCGATGGTTTCAACCTCGGGCAAAACGGCGCTTCCGTACCTTTCGGAAAGAACGCTCAACCCGTATCTTCCCCTTTTTGCCGCGGCGTATGTCTCTATACTCGGCGTTGCGGACGACAAGAGGAGAAGCGCATCGTTTTCGGCGCATCTGAATTTTGCAACGTCTCTCGCGTCAAATCTCGGGGAGCTTTCGGATTTGTAGGTGCTTTCCTGTTCCTCGTCCATTATTATAAGTCCGAGATCGTCAAAGGGAGCGAATACAGCCGAGCGCGTCCCGACAGCCATGAGCGCTTCGCCGCGCTTGACTCTCTTCCATTCGTCGAGCCTTTCGCCGACGGAAAGCGCGCTGTGGAAAACCGCGACGGTCTTTCCGTAACGCCTTTGTAAAAGCTCGATCGCCTGAGGCGTCAGGGATATCTCGGGCACCATGAGTATCACTCCGCGCCCGTCCTTCACGACCTCGTCCATAAGACGCATATAGACCTTTGTCTTGCCGCTTCCCGTAACTCCGAAAAGCAGCGACACGGCTCCCTTTTTATCTTTATAGCTCTTATAAAGCTCGGCGAACGCCTTTTCCTGCTCAGCCGTAAGGGCTATATCGTCATTGTCGCTCTGTTCGTATCTGTCTTTATACGGGTTCCTGTATATCTCGTTTTCATATATCTCCGCCGCGCCCTTCTCGGCAAGCGACAACGGCACGGACGGGGTATATCCCGTAAAATAACAGACCTCCCGCACAGAAGCCGAACCTATTTCGGTAAGAAGCTCTACGACGTCCGCCTGTTTTTTTGTCAGCGTCGGAATTTTAGCTTCTCCCGAT
>JAILLJ010000061.1 GCA_024693205.1 Clostridiales bacterium
CGTACCGTTTATTATATCTCTCAACGTACTTCTGATATCGCTTAAACTCATCGTCGTTTTTTCCTGCTTGGAGGTGGGCTGAGTCGTCGACTGTTTTCCGGTCGTCGGAGGAACGTAAGGCTCCTCGTTTGAGAGCGTCGTTGGCGGCTTGGTTGACGAGGACTCAGTCGGCTTGGCGGCAGTCGTAGAAGACGTAGGCGTAGCCGGAGTATCGCCGGGTTCCGCCGAAGCGAATAAACCGAACATCCCGAAAACTATCAAAAGCGTCAGAACAAGTATAACCGAAGAAATTACTCCTGCGATCTGTTTTTGCATATCGATCTCCTTAAAGCGCGTTTTAAAGCGCCTTCCTTTCAAAAGCTTTATCCCATTTTACCCCAATATCCACATTATGTCAAGAAAAACGCTTTACAAAAATCAATCGTATTTCTCTTTAAGTCCCTGTTCGTCAAAGAGAAGCGCGGTATTTATAAGGATCTCAACACCCTTTTCGACGGTCTTGATATCAAGATTATCGGCGGTATCGAGACGCGTATGATAATATCTCGCGGGAGCGGGATCCATCGCGGCAAAAAGAACAGACTTAACGCCGCCCTGCGCCATCGCCGCGGCGTCGGAAGAACCGAAGAAGCATGAGAGATACGGAAGATCCTTGTCCGCCATGCTCGCGGCCTTTTTGACAAGTTCAACAGCTTTACTGTCGAGCTTTACTGTTCCCGTCATATCCTTATTGAATACGCCCATAAACTCCATATCGCGCAACGTGTCTGTTTCGACAAACACCGTTTCGACCTTGTTGAGCTCGTCGGCGTGCTTTTTGACATATGCTTTTGATCCGCGAAGTCCCGGCTCCTCGGCGCCCATCGAGATCGCGACGACCTCGGTATTTTCAAAGCGGATGTTGTTATCCGTCATGAACTGGAGAACGGCTATCGAGGAATAGACGCCGGTAAGATCGTCGTTAGCGCCGTCGACGACGACTTTGCCGTTTTCAAAGAAAAATCCGACCATGCAAACGAGCGCCGCGACGATATCGACTATCTTGAAAAACCAAAGCGCGATGCTGCTCGGCTCGGTAACGAGACTCAGTATATAGATCACCAGCGAAACTCCGACCGAGACGATAGCTGCGGCGATAACGGCTGTGACAAGCTTTGCGCCGCCGAGATGAGTAAATCTCCACTCATAGCTCGAGTCGATGTGTCCGCTGAATATTATTCTGCGTTTAACTTCACCCACAGGCTTTTTTGTAAGTATCACGTTGCTTGACGTGGCTTTTTTGAAAAACGGGTCAAGTATTTTTTTATAAAGTAAAAAGTCAAATACGATGATAATTACAGCGATGACGGTCAGCGCGAGCGCCGCGATATTGAATATCTTTGAACAAGACGGAACAACGTCGAACGCCGAAAGCTGATAGAACGCCGCGGCAATAAGCATGAAAAGAGCGCAGACCCACGGCCATGCCATAAACGCGCGCGGAGAAAGTCCGAACGTCTCTTTTTCGACCGTATCGGCAAATTTTGAGCAGTTTTCTATAACAAATTCCTGCGCCTTATCTTCGTTTTCGGTTCCCGATGCGCGGGGACCGATATTTTTACAAACCTTTTTGACCTCTCTGACCGTAAAATTCGTGCTTTCCCTTATCTTAGCGGCCTGATTGATGTCAAGATCAGACAATTTCATATAAATGCAAAACCTCCGAATCAGATACTAAATATGAAGCGGAGACTGCAGGTCAATACTTTGCAGCCCCCGCGTCAATTCAAACACACCGAAATATAAGATTATTTCGCAAGGGCGCCGACTTCGAGCATAAATCCGCCGATCTGGCCGCCGAATTCGGGAGCTCCGTCCATTATGAGCTTACCGACCTTGAGGGACTCAAGCATATCGTCCTTGCTGAGAAGGATACCGAGGGCGCTGTCGAGATTGTTGAAACGAAGCGTAAAGAAAGGCATAGCCCTCTTGTATTCGCCTCTGCCCGCGCGCGTCTTGCCCGCCTTAACGCGGAGATACGCCGACACCGACGGATAACCGTCGACCGCCCATGCGTAAACCCTGTCGGGGCTCTTTGACGCCCAGTCATGGATCTCGTCGTGTCCCATCTTGTTAAGCTGGCTTATGCCGCTCGAAAGCAGATAGAAGAAGCATTTTACCATAAGCTCCTTTTCATCTTCGGCGGCGGGAGCGTCTGCCGCTCCCAAAACGTTCGCCATTTTAAGAAGCGTCTGTAAAAACGCCTTGAATGTTAAAAGATTTTTGAAAATACCCTTCATCTTCGGCAGCGTTGCGGGACCGATCTTGCCTTTAAAGAAGTCGTTCATAGCCTCAAGGCTCTTGAACTGAAGCTCAACGTCGGGCGTCTCGTGGACAGAATTAAGTACGACCTGCCACTCGCCGCAGTTGATCTCAAAATATGTGGCGACCTTTCCGCC
>JAILLJ010000084.1 GCA_024693205.1 Clostridiales bacterium
AAGCACTTGGCTTATTTTTCCTTCGCTTCCGCGAATTACTGTACTAAGATTTCTCTCAGAAACTTTTAGAATCTTCAAGGGTTTTTTCGTCATCGTTGTTTAATTTTCAAGGTGCGTTTTTCGCCTTTTCCTCAAGGCGCTTTAATAGCATATCACCGAAGAACCGTTTTGTCAACACTTTTTTTAAATTTTTTTAAAAAATTTTTTATTCTTGTGTCCTTTTTTAAAAAGAGCTTGATTTAATCACAATATGTTGTTATCATAGTCTTATATATAAAATTGAAAGCGGTAACAGACATGCCTATCAAAATCGACAATCAGCTTCCGGCGCATAAAATACTTGAATCGGAAAACATTTTCGTCATGACCGAGACGAGGGCCATGACGCAGGATATCCGTCCACTCAAAATAATACTTCTCAATCTTATGCCGACAAAGATCGAAACGGAGACTCAATTTCTTCGTCTTCTCAGCAACTCCCCTCTTCAGATCGAGATCGAGCTTTTGCAGATGGCGTCGCACAAGACAAAAAACACATCCGAGGATCATATGCTGAAATTCTACAAGACGTTTGACGAAATAAATCGTCAGCGCTTTGACGGTATGATCGTGACGGGCGCGCCGGTCGAACAGATGCCGTTTGAAGACGTCGACTATTGGGATGAGCTTTGCAATATCTTTGAATGGAGCAAGACGAACGTCTATTCGACCTTTTATGTCTGTTGGGGCGCGCAGGCCGCGTTATACTATTTTTACGGTATCCCGAAGCACGAATTGCCGGAAAAGATGTTCGGCATCTATCCCCACCGTCCGCTCGATCTCTTCCATCCGCTTCTTCGCGGGTTCGACGATATCTATTATGTTCCGCAGTCAAGACATACCGAGACGAGGCGCGAGGATATCGCGCTCGTTAAGGATCTTCAGATATTATCGTATTCCGATATGTCGGGAGTGCACCTGATATCTGATATGGAATGCCGAAAGTTTTTCGCCACCGGTCACTCCGAATACGACAGGGATACGCTCTCGCGCGAATATTTCCGCGACCGCAGTAAGGGACTGAAGATCAAGGTGCCGTACAATTACTTCCCGAACGACGACCCGACGAAGACGCCCGAAATGAAATGGCGCGGCGTAGGAAATCTTATGTTTTCTAACTGGCTCAATTACTTCGTCTATCAGCAGACTCCTTACGATCTGAATTCACTTTGATAAACTACATTATGAAAGGAAATGAAAAATGACCGAGAAAGAACGCAAAGCTATTTCATCTATCGACGCCATGGAAGCCCATGTAAACGACTGGCGCGACGCCGTTAAGGGCAAACAAAGAGGTATTTTTTCCTTTGACGACCTTGTGGCTATCAAATTAAAGGAAATTAAAACAAGGATCTATACCGACGTTGAATTTATGAAACCGTGGAAGATGCGCGAGTGTATTTATAAGGACGTCGGAGTTTACGATTATCTCTATGACGGCTGGAAAGACCTCAGCGTCGGAGATAAATGGGGCGGAAACGGTCTCAGCGCGTTTTTCAAAAACGATATTGACATTCCCGAACGCTTCAAGGGCAAGAAGGTAACTCTCAACTTTTATTTCGGCGGAGACTCGCTCGTAACATTGAACGGCGTTCCGTATCAGGGAATGGATCCGTTCCGCAACACGGTTCTGCTTACAGATTGCGCCGAGGGCGGAGAGCATTACGACATCGACGTCGAGTCATATTTCGTCTGGCATTCCGACGAACCGTCGGAAAAGCACCTTGAATGTTCGTTTGTCGCGACGGTCGATCCGGAGATCGAAGAGGCGTTTTGGGACATCAAGGCGGTCTTCAACGCTCTGTTCATGCCTGTTCTTGACCCGTCTCTCGCCGAGCTTATCAGAAAAGCCCTTAAAGACGGTTTGAGAAACGTGAACTTCGATCTTCAGGGCGACGAATTCAAGGAGGGACTTAAAAAATGTCAGGCGATCCTCCGCGAAAAGGTCTATAACTGCAATGAATTCGCCTCGATAGGAAATCTCTCGCTCATAGGCAATTCGCACCTCGATATCGTCTTTATGTGGACATATAAGGAATACATCAGAAAGCTCGGCAGGACGCATGCCACTATGCTGCGCCTCATGGAGCAATATCCCGATTTTATCTTTTCACAGAGCCAGGCCGTCACATACGAGGAAATAAAAACAAAATACCCCGTCCTCTTTAAACAGATAAAGGAGCGTATAAAGGAAGGACGCTGGGAATACATCGGCGGCATGTGGGTAGAGCCGGACTGCAACCTTATTTCCGGCGAATCGTTCACCCGTCAACTTCTTCACGGCGTCATGTACGCCGAGGACAATTTCGGCATAACTCCCAGGACATGCTGGCTGCCCGACGTTTTCGGCAACAGCTACGGCATGCCGCAGATACTCAAAAAAGCGGGTATCGAATATTTTGTCACGCATAAAATGGGCATTTGGAACGACACGAACCCGTGGCCGTACAACACGTTCTGGTGGGAAGGTCCCGACGGCTCACGCGTATTCGCTATAGTACCGCCCACGCATTTCATCGGCGATATGGAAGCCGATTCTCTCTGCATGAACTGGAAAAAATATACCGACAAGACAACGATCGGCGAGTCGATGTACTGCTACGGCTGGGGAGACGGCGGCGGCGGAGTCGACGCAGAGATGCTCGAATATGTCAAGAGATATAAAAAATTCCCCGGTCTGCCCGAGACAAAGGTCAGCAAAATCGAGGATTCCCTTGCCCGCATGAAGGCAAACGCTACGGAAGACAATATACCTATCTGGAAGGACGAGCTTTATCTTGAGGAACACCGCGGCGTCCATACGACAAAGGCGATGCTCAAAAAGATGAACCGCTACAGCGAAAATCTTTACAGAGAAGCCGAGATCTATTCCTCTATAGCCTCGCTTTACGGTTTTGAATATCCGCTCCGCAAGCTCAATGAAGGCTGGCATATGATCCTTACCAACCAATTCCACGATTGTCTGCCCGGCTCTCACATCACTCAGGTTTTCGACGATCTTATGGCAACATACCGAAAGATCGTTTCTATCGGCGAAAAGGTTCGCGACGACGCACTCAGCGTCATTTCACGCTCCGTCAGCGGAGAAGCAAAATTCGGAAAGCCGTTCGCGCTCTTTAATTCGCTCGGAACGCCTGCGACGTCAAAGGTCGAGCTTCCGTTCGAGGACGTCGACATTTTCGACGAGGACGGAAATCGCGTCCCGACTCAGCTTCATACAAAGCTCGACGGAACAAAGACGCTCGTGTTCATCGCAAAGGACGTTCCCGCTGTAGGTTACAAGGTCTATTTCAAAAAGCCGTCGTCAGAAGCAAAAGCCGTTCGCGCGCTTTCCGGAAACAGCGTTTCAAACGCCAATTTCAGTCTTACATTCAACGACGGTGCGGAGCTTACGTCGATAATCGATAAGAAAAACGATCGCGAGCTTTTAGACGGCAAGGGCAACGTATTCAGGATCTATGAGGATATGCCCGGAAAATACGACGCGTGGGATATCGTCGCGACATATGTCGACGTCGAATTCGACACAAAGCCCGGAAAGATAGTAAAGATCGAACAGGGCGACGTGTTCACATGCGTTACGATCGAAAAGGAGATACTGAAATCGTTTGTCCGTCAGGATATCATTATATATAACGAGCTTGACACGATAGATTTCGATACATACATCAACTGGCAGGAGCGTCAAAAGCTTCTCAAGGTCGGCTTTGACGTCGATATAAAGGCAAAGAGCTATACGAGAGATATCGCATACGCCACCATCGAAAACTCAAACTACAGATACGATTCCCACGACAAGGCGAAGTTTGAGGTCTCGGCCCATAACTTTATCGACATGTCCGAAAAGGATTACGGCATAAGCATTCTCAATAACTGTAAGTACGGATACGAGGTTGATAAACAGAGAATGATCGTGACTCTTCTCAAAGGCCCGCTCAATCCCGATCCGATGTCCGACTTCGGCGACCACTTCTTCACATATTCGCTTTATCCCCATAAGGGCGACTGGAGACGCGCCGATACTCTCGAAAGAGGTCTTGAGATCAACAATCCGATGCACGCCGTTCCCGCCGCGGGAAGCGACAACGCACCGACGAAAAAATCGTTCATCAGCGTTTCCGCTCCGAACGTCACGCTCGAAGCCGTCAAAAAATGCGAAAAAGAAGACGCCTATATCGTCAGAGTCGTTGAAAAAGCGGGAAACACCTCCGACGTCGAGCTTAAATTCTTTACGGATATCAAGGAAGCGTACGAATGTAACCTTCTCG
>JAILLJ010000168.1 GCA_024693205.1 Clostridiales bacterium
TCCGACGACGGATATTTTTTCCTGATTTCCTCAAATAACGCAAGCGTAGTCTCGATACAGGGATCGTCCTCCGGCGCGCCGTACCAGTTGTATTCAAGCCCCATTATACCGTCGACGATCTTTTCTGCGGGAAGAAAACACATATACGCTCTCGCGTAATCGAGAAGCGTCTCTCTTACGGGAACTAAAGCGTTAAAATCGGCGTCCGCCCAAACTATCTTATTCAGGTCGTCGTTTACGCCCTCGGAATATGTCACGCTTCCGACGCAGTAAGGTCTGACGATCCTTTGAAGGCGCCTGTATTCTGTCGGTCTGGGATTGACGGATTCTCTTCCCAACGCCGCGGCAAAGGCGTAATGCCAGTCGTTTCTGTCAAAATGAACGGGTATCTCACAACGCAGGTTATGCGTGATATCGGGATAATAACGTATCGGATATTTTTCGGGGAGAAGACGGCGAAGCTCGCCGATCGGATATGCCCTGTTCGGCCCCGTTATGACTCCCGTTATTTCGTCCGGAAGTTCGTTCATCCTTCTTATAAAACCCTCGCCCCATGTCTTTTGCGAATGAGGCTTTTGCGCCGACGGCCAGACCTGCGCGTCGGGCTTTGACTCCCTTAATGCCCGCGCTATGGATAAGACCCTGTCAAAAAATTCGTCCGCGGGATACTCTCCGGGATCGCCTCCGGGAATAAACAGCACGTCTATCCTCGGACATTTTTTGAACAGCTCCCTTCTTGTTTCCGTACTCTTTTCTATATCAAGGTCGTCGTTCGGACACCAAAGAGAAACGTCAAGATCAAATTCATCGGCGAGAGATGACGCCAAAACGCAAAGCTCCTCGGAGCTGTATTTCATCAGGCTGTTTTTTTCGCCCTCCGTATTTTGAGGGATAAGCTCTATCATGTTGCATCCGAACATCATAAGGTCGAGGTAGTATCTTTTGAAATCGTCGATATCCCACGCCTCATATGTATTGTTTAACGGCCTGTAGCCGAGCTGATGACCTCTGATCTTTTTATCGGGAACGTATTTCCCGGAAATATCGCATAAAAGACTTATCGTTTTACCATTAAAAACGGACTTTCTGAGGAACATCGAATAGCCGAAAATAAGCCCTCTTATCCCCTGCGCCGTGACGGCAAGCCCGTTTTCGGAAAGAGATAAAACGAAAACGTCCTTGTTGTCTATTGTTTTATCCTCAATAAGCGAAACGCATACGCCAGCCGACATATCGTCTTTTATTTCGGGACGCGTCCCCGTCCTTCTTTCGATCTCCTCCGAAAAAAGCATCGCCGCCTTTTCGGCGTCACTTCCATGGCAGCATACAAAAAGATCGGTAAAATCGTATCGTTTCATCTTATCACCTTCCGGAAATATTATAAACGCATGGATTTTAAAAAGCAATAGCGCACCATTAACGAAAAACGGAGAAACGAGGTGAATGATATCTTTTTCCTTGACAAACCGCCGAGGTTTGATGTATCATATTAGCCGTCAGATAAATAATTTCGGGGTGTGGCCCAGTTGGTAGGGCACTTGGTTTGGGACCAAGACGCCGTGAGTTCGAGTCTCACCACTCCGACCAGAAAAAAGCACGCGAAAGCGTGCTTTCTTCAACTATGTGTTCCGCTTACGCGGAACGTGATGTGTCCTTCGGACGTGATGTTTGGCTTCGCCAAGTGATGTGCGCTTCGCGCAGTTTTTAAGGCGAATTTAATATATATTTGCGGCTTGCCGTAAAATTTCATAATTCGTCAGAATTATTTCACATCGAGCAAAGCAAGATATTTAATTTATTCTATTGTGTGCCCTTCAAACAGGTCATTAAAATCCTCGCTTCGTCGAGGTTTTTAATTAAATTTACCCTTAGCGTAAGAGAAATGTGCCTGCGTCAGCGGGATATTTCTCTTCTCTTTATTCTTACTTTATCTGTTTCATTCCGTTGATGCCGGTATAAGCGATGCGCTCGATAAGAGCCGCCACCTTTTCGGGCGACTCATACATATCAGATGCCGCCCATTTGCGGATAAGCGCAATGCTTCCGTTTACAATAAACGAAAAAAACATCTCCATTTCATTATCGTCAAGCTCGATTCCTTCAGAGCGCCAGCCCATAATCACGACGGGTTTTCCCGTTGATATAACGGTTTCAAAAAACGACGCGTCTCCGTTTTCCGATAGCAGGACCTTACAGAAATCCTTCTGGGCGTAAATGATATGGCAGATCTCCTTAAGCATCTGCGAAATGTCGATATCCGCCGCCGTAAACTTACTGCTTAAAGATTCGATGATCTGCGCGGAAAAATCCGATTCCACTTCGGCAAGCACGTCCCGTACCGTGTAATAGTGGGTATAAAACGTATTGCGGTTGATATTCGCCTTCCGACACAGCTCCGTGGGCGTTATTTTGTCAACGGGCTTTTCCTTCATAAGCTCCAGCAGGCTTTCCTTAAGAAACATCTTCGTGTAAAGTACACGGCGATCCGTTTTCTTCTTATCATCCATGGTTTATGAACCCCCTCTTAAATTCATTTTGTCGATTTGTGACTATTGAACTCTTTTCATCGATTTTGTCTTTTATCAACGCTTTTCTTAAAATAACTGTTCGATAAGTAGCAAAATAACAAGATATCTGTTAATTATCACTTAGAAAATTATCGAACTGACTGTTGATTTACTAACTTGTTTTCTATTATAATATGTCCATATCAATTCGTCAAGAACGAAAACGGAGGAAAGAGTATATGAATAACGAAAAACCCGTCAGCGTCATCACCGGCGGCACCGGTTACGTAGGACTTGCGCTTGTAAAACATCTTGTGTCTCAGGGCGAGAACATACGCCTGTTTTTACTGGAAGATCATCCATGCCTTGACGGCATAGAGTGCGAAAAAATCTTCGGTAACATCTGTAACGCCGAAGACGTAGACAAGTGTTTTAAGGGCGCCGAAACGGTGTACCATATAGCCGGCGTAGTTGATATCTCCGGCAAAAAAGAACAGCTGATGTGGAACGTGAACGTTGGCGGTACCAAAAATGTAGTGGAAAGCTGCAAACGTCAGGGCGTGAAAAATCTTATCTACGTTTCCTCTATCGACACTTACCCCGATAAATTCTGCGAAGGACAGATCAGCGAGCGCAGCGTATATTCCGAGGTCGGGCTTGAAAGCCCCTACGCTATCACCAAAGCAATCGCCACACAGATCGTTCTTGACGCGAAGGACGACCTTAAGGTCTGCTGTGTACAGCCCACAGGCGTAATCGGTCCGGATGACTATATGGGTTCTTCCGTCGGCGCGATGGTTGATCTGTTTATCAAGGGACTGTTCCCTGTCTCCATGAATTTTGGCGAATATAACTTCGTGGACGCGCGCGATATGGCTGTTGCCATGCGCAACGCTGTGGATACGGGTCGCAGCGGCGAATGCTACATTCTGGGCGGTCACAGGGTAACCGTGGACGAGCTGATGGGCTTTATGGCTAACACGCTCGGCAAAAAGAAGCCAAAGGTAAAGATATCAAAGGCGCTTTTGAAACCCTTTGTGCCGCTTGTATCAAAGGCGATGGATATAGCGCATCTGCCGCCGATGTTAAACGCTTTTTCACTGAGCAAGCTTGAAGAAAACTGCAATTTCAGCAATGAAAAGGCAAAGCGTGAGCTGGGCTTTTCACCGCGTCCGGTTGAAGAGACCATACGCGATACAGTGCTTTGGCACCGCAAAAAGCTGGAAGGAGCCGTGTGATATGAAATATGTATTGTTTACCGGAGCAACCGGCGATCTTGGAAAATGCTGCGTAGAGGAAATCTCCGCGCTTGGCGGCTGGACCGTATTTGCCGGCGGCACCAATAAAGCAAAGCTTGAACAGCTCGGCAAGCTGCCGAACGTTATCCCTGTTGAGCTTGACGTGACCAGCGAAGAAAGCATAGAAAACGCGTATAAGACGATCAGAAGTCATACTTACGTACTGAACGCTGTCGTGAACTTCGCGGGCATCCACGTTTTCACCTCCATGGTTGAGGGCAACTGCGTTGAACAGATCGAAAAAATGCTGAACGTGAACGTGATGGGCATGGTTCGCGTGAACAAGCGCTTTTTTGAGATGGTGCGCATCGGCCACGGACGCATCATCAACTGCTCCTCTGAGAGCGGCTGGATGACGCCGCAGCCCTTCAACGGCCCCTATACCATGACGAAATACGCTGTAGAGGCTTACAACGATTCCCTGCGCAGAGAGCTGATGTATCTGAATATCCCCGTGATTAAGATACAGCCGGGTTCATTCAAAACGCAGCTGACAAACAAAATATACAAGGACTTTGATAAATGCATTGAGACTACGAATTACTATAAAAAAATCCTCACCACCATGAAACCCATGATGACGATGGAGCTTGGATTGGATCACGACCCGAAGAAACTGGCGAAAAAATTGATTCTTGCCATGACGGCTAAGCTTCCCCGTACAAAATATAAGGTCTGCACCGGTAAACTGCTGATGACGCTGGAGCTGCTGCCGGATAAGGTCGTTGATCTGGCTTATAAAGCCGTAGTACACTGAAAAAAGGTATCATTTGTGTCAGCAAAAAATCCTGTCGTATAAACGGCAGGATTTTTATGTTATAAAATATTTATTTTCTATTTGACGGCCTGCGACTTTAAAAGCTCGCTCTTAAGATATTCATATCTCAGTCGCTTTTCTTCCTTTTTAAAATGGATCTCGCGGAACTGCTCGTTTTTAAGGTCATATTTGAGCTTTTCGCCTTTGAACTGCTCGCTTGTGAGGTCAAATACTCTGTCGCCGACGACGTTGTAGCAGTGATAGTGTCCGCCTTCGCGTAAGATTCCGAAAACCTTGCCGCCGAAAATATCCTGAGCCAAAAACGATGTTATCGAGCATTGACCGAGCGTTTTGTTGTCGCTTGACCAGCCGTCCCTAAGTCTCGGCGCGCATGTCTCGGCGCACCATATTCCCGAAAGAGCGTCATACAGATCGAGCGGAGACTTTATCAGCGGGTATTCGCTGTTTATCGACGGTACGTCGGCTGTCTCAGCGCCGTAAAAAAGATACTTTTTTCCGTTCATGTTTTTTTCACTCAATTATTTTTTTCAAATTTATATATGCTCTGTCCCTCGATATCTATCGCCGGGATTATGACGGGCGGGATGCCCGTGTTTGTCGTTACGGTCGAAATAAGCGCCCTGACATACGGGAAAAGCTCCTTATATGTCTCGACGTGTATCTTTTCTTTCGGAATGTCGTTTTTGATCTCAAACATTCCGATAACGACGGTCTTGATTTTAAACTTATCGGGATTTGCTTTATCGGCAACCTCGATCGAAAACTGTCCCCTGCATGTATTGTTATTGCCGTAGCTGACGTTATAGGAATATTTATTACCGAGCTCGATCCTTGTTCCGTTTTCGAGCCTGTTTACGAAAGATATCTCCGGCGACATAAACCCTTTTAATACTACATTTGACATTTTATATTACCCGCGGATATTTATCCGCATCCTTTCTTAAATCGTCACTTAATATTTTATCATATTTTATCCTCTCTTACAACAGAATTATTTATTATTTTTCTTCACATTTGTTTACTGTTGGTGTATAATATCGGAAATATCCGATTTTCACCCGTAAGGCAGGCGAATTATATGGTCCGCGACTTGACAAAAGGCGATCCGACAAAGCTGATACTTCAGTTTTGTATCCCGCTCGTCATCGGAAATATATTCCAGCAGTTTTACAACATGGTCGACAGCATCGTCGTCGGAAAATTTGTCGGCAAGGCGGCTCTTTCCGCCGTCGGCTCCGTAGCGTCGCTGAGCTTTCTCGTAATAGGCTTCGTTTTGGGCGCATGCAGCGGATTTGCCATTCCGATAGCCCAAAGCTTCGGAGCGGGAGACATGAAAAAGCTTCGCAAATATCTCGCAAATATCATATATCTTTCCCTTATAACGGGAGCTGTCGTCACAGCCCTCACGATGAGTCTTTCAAAAAGGCTGCTCATACTGATGAACACGCCCGAAACGATCATCCACGATTCATACGTCTACATAACGATTATTTTCGGCGGCATTTTAGCGACTATGTTTTACAACATCCTTTCGGCAGTCATACGTGCCGTCGGAGACAGCAAGACGCCGCTCTACTTTCTGATCTTTTCCTCGACGCTGAATATCATTCTCGACCTCATATTCGTGATCGTTTTTTCGTGGGGCGTTATGGGCGTCGCGGTCGCAACAGTTATCGCTCAATTCGTATCGGGTTTTCTAT
>JAILLJ010000175.1 GCA_024693205.1 Clostridiales bacterium
TGTCCCAAATGGATTCGCAGTTATGCATGTATTCGCCTTCGCCGTATTCAAACTCGCCTATGACGCCGTTTTTGACAAGCTCTCTCATCTTTCTCGGCGCGGGCATGTAGCAATAATTTTCGGCGTATGCGTAAAGCTTTCCGCTCTCCTCAACCGCTTCAATAAGCTCGACAGCCTCCTTCATCGTCTGGACGGGAAGGACTTCGCTTATTACGTTAAGTCCTTTTTTAAGGCATTTTATCGCGTAGGGCGTATGCTCGTTTGCAAAATTCGCAAGCACGACGGCGTCCATATCGTGGTTTATAAATTCGTCGAAGCTGTCGTAAAATTTTATTTTGCCGTTGCCGTAACCTTTTTCGGCAAATTCGAGTGCGGGCTTGTATCCGTCGCAGACCGCGACAAGCTCCGCCTTATCGGAATGCTCGCAGAAATTCATCATCGTCTTTCCGCGTCCGGTTCCGAAAACGCCTATCCTTATTTTGGGCAGATCCCTTTTACGTACCGTCTTATAAAAGCTTCCGTCCTCGTTTAACATCTCAACGGAGTCGATATCGTATTCGGTCAAAACCTTTTCCCAGCGCTCCTCCATTCCCTCGTCGTATTCGACGGGCTGAAAGCCTGCGGTAAGGTAGCCCTTTACCGCCGCTTTTCTCCACTCGTCGGTCGTAAGATAGATGAACTCTGCTCCTCTTTTCAAAAGCGTATCTATGACGACGTCGTTAAGATATTTTATAAGTCCCTTGCCCCTGTATTCGCGTTTTATGCCGACCATGTGCATTTCGCCCATCCGGTTTCCGGGGTGATAAACGGCTGTGGCGGTGCCGATATGTTCTCCGTCAAAGTCGAGGAAAAAAACGTCCTTAAACGGATCGAGATCGTCGTGATCTATTATTGTGCTGACAAACGCCTCTTTTCCGGCGTCGTCGCCGATAAGTCCGTTTTTACAGCAGTCGATCCATGATGCGATATCATCTTCTCCGCTGTAATTCGTTATGGAATAACCTTCGGGACATTCGCTCTTTTCAAAGGGCGTTCCCGCTTTGAAATACATTTTAAGCTGTGCCATTTGATTTCCTCTTCTCTTTTTATTTTAATTATTACTTTATTTTAAATGCGGTAAAAAATGAAATAAACTTTGCCGCAAAAAGCTTCAGATCAAAAATGAATTTTTCAAATCCCGTCGACGCGTTGTCGAGGAGCAAGGCTTCTCCCGCGTCAACGACGTGATAAAACGCCGGACGAGGAGGCTCGCTGTCGTCGTTCGGCTGATGGATGGAGATCATCAGCTTCCCGCCGAGATCGGTAAAGATCATCCCGTGTCCGCCGTCGTAAATATTCTTTTTGTCTTTACGGTAAAGCGGCTTTGCGCTTTGGCGCCATTTGCCCGTTATCTTATCGGAATAGGCCATGCCTAAGACGTAGCCGTTTCGGTCGAAGTTTGACCAAAGCATTATCAGCTTTCCCGTATATGTCGTATAGACGAACGGGCCGTCAGTTACGCCATTAGCCGCCCAAATCGGTTCATCGGCGCGGAAAAGCACCTTTGGCTCTCCCACGATCCTCGTGAGATCGTCCGAAAGCCTTGCCGCCGCCATCTCGCCGACTCCGTCGCTGTTTGACGTCCATTCGTTGACATAAACTATCCACGGCGTTCCGTCGCCGTCGACGTAGAGAGTTCCGTCTATACAGTCTCTTTCCTTGGGCGTGACGTGTCCGTCGCTTATGAGCTTAAAAGGGCCTAACGGAGACTCGGACGAAAAGATCGCAGTTCCCCGCTTTCCGCTTTCGGACGAATAATATGTTGCAAAAAGATAGAACGATCCCTTATAAAAATGACATTCCGGCGCCCAGAAATCCTTTATCCCGTCAAAGCCCTCGGGACGCTCAAACACGGTCACCGGCTCCGACCAGTTTATAAGATCGGGACTTACGAAGCAGCCGTAGCCCCTGCCGCTCGCGCCCGTGCCGTACATATAATATTTCCCGTCGTATACCAAAACGAACGGATCGCGGATCACGATGTCGGAAAGCTTTCGGGGATATTCTTTATCTGACGCGGCGCCGACTCCCATCGAGAGACATACCGCCGCCGTTAAAACAGACATTATCACACACAATAACCTTTTTATAAGCATATTTAACTAAAACACATTTAACATAAAAAATACCGCTTGGGCAAACCGACGGTTTTCCGTAAGCGGTATAAAAAACGATTATTATTTTACCTTTGAAATGTACTGGCAGTAGGCGTAGATGTTTTGGATCTTTTTGGCTTCTACTCCCTCAAAAACGGCGACGGGCTGGGTCTCGGAGGGCGTGATGTAAAGCTTAAATACGATCGCGTCCTGTCCCTCGCGCATGTTGCGGATATTTTTATATTCGTACTCTCTTTGTTTGATCCCGAGATAATTGAACATTATTATTTCGGTCTCGCGGCTTGCAAAGCATTTTAAAACGTCGTCGCCGTGAGAATCAATTATTTCACGAGCCTCTTCAAACGAAAGATTCATGACCTTGTATTCGCCTTCGTTGATAAGCGAGATCATATCACTGTTGTCGATCAACAGGAGCGGACGATGTGAAAGTGCCATAAAATATGCCTCCTAAAATCATTTTTTGCCTATTGACAAAGTTATATTATCATTAAATCACGTCGATGTCAACCGACGTAATAAAAAATACAAATTTTGAATATCCCGCGCAGCCCGACGGGAGTACGGAGATACGTTGAGGGCGAGAAGCGGCGAAAAAATAATCAAAATTAAAAACTTATTTTTGATACAAAAAGAGACTTTTTCCATCTTGTCTCGGAAAAAGCCTCTTAAATTTTTTTATTTTCGGTCTTCGCTCTATGCGACAGTACCTGTTATACATAATTCAGTTTTAAATCATCCCACCGCTCATCGTTTTTTGAGGAATTTAAACTGAAAAGTTTTATTTCGGATTCAAACATCGCTTGCAGTTAAAATATTTCTGAAGCTCTTGTTGTTGTTCCCTTTAATTGATCCTCTTTTTATTTCTGATGAGCGGCGGCAAATTCCGGCTTAAAATCGTACAACGGAATCGCCCCCTTTTCTTTTTAATTTACTCACACAGATATCTTTTGTATTTGTGCTTTTGAACTCAGGAAATTTTTTAAGCTTTTTCAACGGCGCCTTCTTTACGACTCCGAACCGCCTTCTTTACGACGCTTGCTTTTTTTCTCCTTCCCTTAAGTTCACCTGTATAATAGCACACGTTTTGCCGTTTGTCAATAGTTTTTTTAAACTTTTTTAAAATTTTTTGTAGCTTTTCACAAAAGCATTGATTTTCAGGCTTTTTTGAGATATAAAAAAGGGCAGACAGCGTAGGATGATCCGCGTTGTCTGCTCCGATCTTTATGTAATTTATTATACTGTCTGCATTCCGGTCGGGTAATACGGCTTATTGTCACAACGCCCTATCTGCCCGAATTGTCTGTCGGCGCTGCCGACTTAATTTTCCGGAGGGGTTTGTTCCCCGTTTTTGTCGTTCTTCTTTTTCTCTTTAACTGTCGGGGCTTCCATGACCTGGAGGATATTCTCGTTGTTTGCGAGATCCTGAAGAACTATCATAAAGCTCATCCCGCTCGGCGTTTTGACGGTATATCTTAAATTATACGCGTCCTCGCCGTCGACGAGATCCTCTATCTTTCCGAGGTACTCGAAATTCTTTATCTTGATCCTTCTCGGAGCGCAGTATTCTTCGATCGCCTGCATCGTCTCGCGCTTTTTGGTTACTATCACGTCGATAGTCCGCACCTTACTTTTTGCGAGGTAGTTGTTTTCGAGATATTTTATCGCAACGTTCGATATAAAGACGACGAAAACGGCGATAAGGCTTACCCAGAGATAACCCATGCCGATCGCAAGACCGATGTTGGCTGTTACCCACAGCGTCGCCGCGGTCGTGATACCCGTAACGATCGTTCCGTCCTTCGATTTAACTATCGCGCCCGCGCCGATAAAACCGATACCTGTCACAACGCCGGCGGCGATCCTCGAAATATCGAAATTGACGCGGCCGAAAAAGTTGGGATCTGCCGCCTTTATCATATAATCCGCGCTCTGCGCCACATCGTGAGCCATTTCGCAGGTGATTATCCCCGCGAGCGCCGCGCCGATACAGACGAGCGTATGCGTTTTAATTCCCGCCGGATGATGCGTCATCTCACGCTCAAAGCCTATGATGATGCCCGCCAGAAGAGCGGCGCCTATTCTGATCGCTATCCATGATATCGGAATATTTTCAGGAAACATGTCTGACTGCCGTGCGTTAAAAAACATTGAACGCCGCGGCATTCGCCTCCTTGTAACAAAATATTAAAATGAATTATAACTCATTATTTTAAATAATACAATACAAAAAACGATATTTATCCGTTTATATCCGACAAAATCGAATGACCTTCCCAGTCCTCGACCGCCGGTACTCCCATAAGCTCCGTGACCGTCGGCGCGACGTCCTTCAGCGAGACGCTCCCGAGCACCTTGCCTTTTTCAAACATATCGCCGAAAAAGAAGAACGGTATCGTCATATCCTCGGGGATGTCCTCTCCGTGGCTGCGTCCGTGTCCGCCGTGATCGGCGGTGACTATCAAGACATATTCGTCGCCTAAAATGCGATAGACTTTTTCGATATATCCTACGGCGTCGTTCACCGCCTCGATGTATTCCGGACTCATCCAGCCGTATTTATGGCCTATGGAATCCGTCTTGCCGATATAGAGGAACAAAAAATCGGGTTCGTCGGACTGTATGAATTTTACAGCCGCATCGGTGATCCTTGCTCCAACGTCGTCGTGCCTGTGGCCGCTTATGTACAGTGAGTCGCTTATGGCGTCGGGCCTTGAGATATCGCGCAGCTCCTCCCATGTATAGTAGATAGCCGCTCTTTTCCCGAAATCGCCGAGGCGGTCGATAAGCCCCTTAATAGGGCGCACCTGCGGGACGTATGTATTTGTCGTTACGCCGTGGCGCTCGGGGTCAACGCTGTGAAACAGCGACATGTGGCACGGGAGCGTGACCGACGGGAAGACAGATCTTCCGTCAAGCGTATATGACGATCCGGACAGCATTTCGTTTATAAACGGATTTCCGCACTCAATAAATCCGTCGGGACGCATACCGTCGACAAGGATAAGGATGACCTTTTTGTTCATTTAAGATATCTCCTTTAGATATCGGCAAAGCGTTTTGCCTTATTTCTGATAAACGATATTTTATCATCGTTCACCCGTTTTGTCAATAATACATCCATATATAAGCCTATCCCGTAAAAGCAGGTGAAACGGGAAATTTATTGACAAGCGCGGATAAACATATTAAAATAAAAACAATATTTTACGGTGGTGATAAAAGTGAAAAAGATAATTGTAGCGGGAGCGGGACACGGAGGACTTACGGCGGCTTATAACCTTGCGAGAAACGGCTGTGACGTCACCGTTTATGAAAAGAAAAAGAGAGAGGATATGGGTCACGATTGGGAGGACGTAATGTCCCAATCGGCGTTCAACGATTCCGGTATGCCGATGCCGCCGAAGGAGATGTTCAGCGACTTTACGCTCGCGGCGTTTTATGCCCCCTCTAAAAAAATGAGGATCGATCCTCCCGAAAGAGGGCCGGTCAATTACCAGTATTACGTCGAGAGAAAGGCGCTCATAAATTATCTTATAGATCAGTGCCTTTCCGTCGGAGTTAAATTCGAGTTTGAAAGGCCCGCCGTCGGCGCCGTGTGGAGCGGAACGCATGTCACGGGAATAAAATTAGATGATCCCGAAGAGATCATCGAAGATGCCGACCTCGTTATCGACGCGGCGGGTATCGACTCGCCCGTCAGAAAGAGCTTGCCGCCGTTCCTCGGGATAAAGCGCGAGATACCGGCGGATTGTACGTTTTACGCGTACCGCGCCTATTACGAGCGTAAAACAGACGAATCGCTCGATCCGCCGTACAACGATTATTTCTTCCATTGCGGCCATGTCGGAATGGACTGGATCATCTGTAAGGACGACTGCATAGACATCCTTGTCGGAAAGATCATTTCGATGACACAGGAGGATATCGACGAATCGGTCAATGATTTCAAAAACACATACGGCTTTATCGGCGACAAGATACTGCGCGCCGGGACCGTTGCCAAAATACCGCTCAGCAAGACGCTTCCGATGATCGTCGCGGACGGTTATGTGCTTCTCGGAGACAGCGGATGCATGATCGATCCGATGTCCGGCTCGGGAATAAATATTTGTTTAAGAGCAGGAAAGCTTTTAGCCGACGTTATCACCGAAAAATTCTGCGAGGATCTTTCGATCAATACGCTTTGGGAATTCCAATATAAATATTTCAAGAGGATCGGCGAAAAATATTTGTCCGAATACATAATAAGAAATGCAGCGATGTCGATGACGGAGGATCAGATCGAGCATCTCTTCAATGAGGGTGTTTTGACGACAAAGGAATTTTTCGGAAAGCAGATAATAAGCCCCGTCAAGGACGCCATGAACAAGGTCCGCGGCGTGACGGGGAGAAAAGAGCTTATCCCGATTTTCCTGAAAGCATACCGATCCTCGGCTGAGGTCAAGAGAGTGTCCAGAATGATGCCGGCGAAGTATAACGCCGAAGCGGTCAGAAAATGGGCGAGAGCGTATGAGGCGATCTGACAAAAGCTCCTAAGCCGAATTTATTGAGAACAGGGTGTTTACGTGAAAGCGGTTTTCAGAAATCTTATCTCCGTGCTTCTGGTGTTTGAGATGCTTATTTCGTCGGTCGTTTCGGGAGGCCCCGTGAAATTAAAACAGACGCCCGACGGAAACGGCGGCGAATACGGGAAATATGTCGATCCCTTTGCGGGAACGGGCGGTATACCGTGGGCGTGCGCGATGCTGAGCCCCGCGGCAACTGCTCCGTTCGGCTGTGTACGCCTCGGGCCGGATACCTCGGCCGTAAACGGCATCACCCTTGTTAAAACAAACACGTCGGGTTACTACTACGGACACCGCCATATCCTGGGCTTCAGCTACGGGCGGCTTTCCGGTACGGGCATAAGAGATCTCGGCATGTTCCGCGTAACTCCCTTTATTGGAGGCGAAAAGAAAAAACCTCCGAAGTCGCTCGCGTTTTCACATAACAGCGAGACGGCGTCGCCGGGGTATTACGCCGTATATCTCCCCGGAGCGGCTGCGCTTGCCGAGATGACGGCGACGTCTCATACGGGATATCAGAGATATACGTTTAAGACAAAGAAGAACGCTTCGCTTTATCTGAACGCCGCATCCGTTATAAACAGCGGCAGTACAAAGGAAGCCGTAATAAAAGTCGATCCCGAATCAAAAACGCTGACAGGCTCCGTCGTTATTCTCGGCGGATTTTCCGAAAGATACGGCGGGCTTAAATGTTACTATTACGCTGAATTCGACAGGCCGCTGAGATCGTTCGCTTATTCGTCGGAGGGCAGCGCCGTGAGACTCGACTTCGGCGACCTTTACGAAAAGTCCGTGACGCTTCGCGCAGGAATAAGCTTCGTCAGCGCAGAAAACGCCGAAGAAAATCTTTCGGCTGAGGCGGGCGAACTTGACTTTGACGATGTAAGGGAAAAGACGGCGGAGGAATGGGAAACGCGCCTTTCAAAGATAAAGATAAACGCCGACGAGGAGATAAAAAAGATCTTTTATACAGCGTTCTACCATACGATGATAATGCCTACGGATTTCACGGACGCCGACGGCTCCTATCTCGGCTTTGAAAAAGAGATCCACAAGGCGGAGGGCTTTAAATACAGAACTGATATGTCGCTTTGGGATACGGCGCGAAACGTCCATTCGCTTTATATGCTGACGGAGCCGGAGATACAAAACGACTGCCTTCAAAGCCTTTTATTGATGGCGGATATGGGCGGAACGCTTCCGCGCTGGCCGAGCGGAGCGGGCTATACCGGCTCGATGTTCGGCAATCCCGCCAACCTTGTTTTTGCCGAAAGCTATTTAAAAAACATCGGTGGCGTCGATTATAAAAAGGCGCTTGACGGCATGATAAAGACAGCCGAAAAATTTGACAATATAGAAAACAGGGAATACGGCGACCTTTACAATAAATACGGCTATGTTCCCGACGATCTTGTGAGAGATCAATCGAGCGGCTACTCGGTCAGCCGTACTCTCGAATATTCGTGGGAGGACAGCGCGGCGGCTGTTCTTGCCGATAAGCTCGGCGAAAGCGAAACGGCAAGGATATTCTCGGCGCGTTCCGAAAACTATAAAAACATTTGGGACGATGAAACGAAATATTTCAGAGGCCGAAACTCCGACGGGACGTTCGGAGTCTTAAAGCCGAACCTCACCGATTTTTATGACGATATATTCGGGTGGTCGTATTCGGCGGCTTACTGCGAGGGGAGCGCGCGCCACTGGCGCTGGGGCGCTCTTCAGGACATTGACGGAATGATAAATCTTTTCGGCTCGAAGGAATATTTTGTCGACGAGCTCCTGAAATTCATGAAGGACGCGTCAAAGAATCGCGCCGCTGTCGATCCCGGATCGGGATATTGGATCGGCAATCAACACGACCTCCATACCCCGTATCTTTTCTCAAACGCCGGCAGGGCGGATCTCACCCAAAAATGGGTGCGGTGGACGCTCAAAAACCGCTTTGCCGACGACATAGACGGACTTGACGGCAACGACGACGGCGGAACGCTCAGTGCGTGGTACGTTTTTTCGGCGATGGGCTTTTATCCGCTCGCGGGAAGCGACAGATACTGGCTCGGCTCGCCCTGTATAAATGACGGAGAAATATCTCTCCCGAACGGAAAGGTACTGAAGATAACGGCTGAGAACCAGAGCGAAAACAATATCTATGTTGAAAAGATAACGCTGAACGGAAAGGATATCGACGGGCCGTATATTTCTCACGGCGATATCATAGACGGCGGAACGCTGGTGTTCACCATGACCGATAAAGCAAAGTAAGGCTTCGTCGAAGGATCTTTTTCCATGAAACGAAGCACCCGTAACGAGAATAAACGGAGGGGAAGGAAAGTACCGCGATGGTAAGAAAAAAATCAAACGATCTTTTAAAAGCCGAACATCCTAAAGGGAAGACGGTCGTTCTTTTATGCCTTCTCGTGTTCGGCGTTTCTTTATTTCCTCCGATGATAGCGGCGATCGTAAATAAGGTCTATCCTTTCGGGAATTGGGGCATTTATTACGCCGATCTTATTGCCGAATATTTGCCGTTCATATACGAACTTTACGACAAGGTCCGAGCGGCCGACAGCCTGTTTTTTACATGGCGAAGCTGTCTCGGCATAAGCTTTGTCGGTGATTTTTATTACTATATTTCATCTCCTTTGAATCTTCTCGTTCTGCTGTTTAAGAGAAGCCTGCTTCAGGACGTCGTAACGGCTCTTATCGTTTTAAGACAGGCGGCGGCCGGAGCTTTCATGACATATTATCTTTGCCGGAGAAGAAAAGGCGCCGTCTCGTTTTACAGCGCGGTATGCGGACTTTTATACGCGTTTTCCGGCTGGTACGCGGCGTATTATCAAAACATCATATGGCTTGACGCGTATATGCTTCTGCCGCTTCTGATACTCGGGCTCGAGAAGCTTATCGACGACGGGGACGTTAAGGTATTCATACCCGTTTTGATGTTTAACTTGTTTTCCAACGTATACATATCCTATCTTGTGATAGTCTTTGCCATCATCTACTGGCTGTACTATTATTTTTCAAATTACAACTTCGCCGAATATACGGGAATAGGTAAAAAAAGAGAGAAGGTCCCGTTTTTCAAAAGCAGATTTTTTAACCGCGGGTTCCTCTTTGCGATGTCGGGATTTTTTTCCGTGCTCGCTCTTTCCTTTGAATTTGTTCCGTTTTTGCTCTTTATAAAGCAAAACAGCGTGAACGAATTTATGGACACGTTCGTAAAGATGTTTATGAATCTTTCTCAGCAGGCGGCGGCGCTTTATTCGGGCTCCAAGGCGAACGTTCTCGAAATGGTGGGCTACGCAAACGTATATATAGGAGTTTTGCCGCTTGCCGTCCTGCCGCTTTTAAGGCTTACAGAGAACATGTCAAAGCGTGAAAAAAACATCATCCTTGCGATATTCATTTTCTTTTTCTGCAGCTTCAACATCCCGTTCCTCGATCTTTTCTGGCATCTCTTCCGTTTCCCGAACGGCTATCCGTTCAGAGAATCGATGTTTTTCGCGTTTTTCGCCATCATGATCTGTCACAGGGTGCTGATAAGCTCCGAGGTGTTCTCCGATAAAAGATCATATCTCAAATGCGGCGCCGCGTTCGTTGCGCTCATGCTTTTCGGAATAAGGTATTTAAGCGTTCACGATGGACAAAGAGTCATAACAAAGGTCGGCTTTTTCGTGACGGCAGGACTGTTTATCGCGTTTTGCGTCATCCTGTTTATCCCGAAAAAGACAAAGGCGATAAGGACGTTATGCTTTGCGCTCGCGATGATCCTGAGCTTCGGCGACGTGTCGTATACGCTCTCGAGAAATATTCTGATCGAAGAAACTCTGACGCATGACGATATAATCGTTAATTACAACGCCGCTCAAAAGCTTATCTCAAAGCAGGAGAAGGACAATTTTCACCGCATGGAATTTGCGCATATGTGGTCGCTCAACGACGGGGTGACGTTCGGATTTAACGGGATAAAAACATCCACGTCGACATGCTATACCGATCTTTTGGAATTTATGCAAAAGCTCGGGATCGATACGAACTGCTCGAACTACAGCTGTTATTATCCTCAGACCAACGCGTTCAACACTCTTTTCGGTTTTAAATATCTGATTGAAAGAATGGTTTGGGACGGCTCAGGCATGACGACCTACGCGGATCATAAGGAAGAAGGATATTCGGCGCTCGGAGAAGCCGGAGATTTCAGACAGTTTTCATATGATTACGCTTTGCCCTTAGGCTTTGCCGCCGATACCGCTCTTGAAAGCTGGGAGCCGGTGCGCCATAAAGCGGTCGAAAATCAGAATTCGTTTTTTAAGCTTGCGGCGGGATGCGAAGACATCCTCGTTGACGACCATGTCGAAACAGTCTTCAAGTCCCACACCGATACTTCGAGCTTCGAGGATCTCGGCGACGGGATATATACCTATTCGGTCTCTGAGGAGGAGGCGGCAAAGGACGACGATGTGCCGACGGCCGTGTTCGATTTTACCGTAAAACGCGACGGACCGTTTTATATTTATCTCTCAAAGGATACGAAGGATGACAGACATCTCGATATAAAGATAGAAAAAAAGAACAAGTCGGTCACGGTTTTCGGAGCGATAAATACGGAATACATGTCGGCGGTATGCCGCGCCGACGCGGGAGATAAAATATCCGTTTTAATCTTTCTCGAACCGGCGTCCTCCGGGAAGCTGGCTGTGCGCGGCTTCGGCAGCAGAGCGGAGGAAAACATAAAGGCGTATAATACGCTGATGTCAAACGGAGGGTACGAAATAACAAAATTCAATTCGTCGCACATCGACGGGACGATAGACGTAAAGGGAGATAAAAAGCTCTTTACGACGACTATACCGTATGACAAGGGCTGGAAAATAACCGTCGACGGCGAGACGCTGCCGGACGAAAAGATAATTAAAACGGGCGGCGAGCTCATAAGCTTTGAAATAAGCGGCGGAAAGCATACCGTGTCGTTCGACTTTGTGCCTTACGGCTTTAAAGCGGGCGTTACGATATCGGCGCTGACGCTCGCGGCGGGCGCCGCGTATACTGTGCTGAGCCGAAGAAAAAAGAAGCAGTCCGGCGAAGAGGAATAAAAACAGACGTTACGGTTTAAGGGGAAAAGCGTTACGATGAAAAATGGATCTGTCGAAAACAGCGTAACAGCGAAAAGAGCGGACGGACGTAAAGTCCTTCTGCTCTGTCTTCTCGTATTTGCCGTCGTTCCCGTCGCCGCGGTGATAGCCGCCGTCATAAATAAGATACATCCGTTCGGAAATGAAACGATACTTTTCAGCGACCTCATCGCGGAATATACTCCGTTTCTCTGCGAGCTTCACGACAAGGTACATTCCGGCGAGAGCCTGCTTTATTCGTGGCGGGCGGCCGCGGGCGGAAGCTTTATCGGAAACTTCTGCTACTATCTTTCATCGCCGATGAACCTTATCGTTTTGCTTTTTAAGCGGGACAGGATACAGGACGCCATCACTTTTTTGGTGGTGTTACGTCAGAGCATGGCAGGCGCGTTCATGACATATTTCCTCTGTCGGAGGAAAAAGGGCGCCGTCTCGTTTTACAGCGCCGTTTGCGGACTTTTATACGCGTTTTCCGGCTGGTTCCTCGCTTATTATTACGACATCATATGGCTCGACTGCTTTATGCTTCTGCCGCTTCTGATCTTGGGGCTTGAAAGGCTCATTGACGACGGCGGCATAAAGCTTTTTGTCCCGATACTTATCGTGATGATGTTTTCAAATTTTTATTATTCATATATCGTATCGGTCTTTGTCGTCGTTTATTTTTTCTTTTATTTCCTGTCGAATTACAGCTTCGCCGAATACGAGGGAGCCGGCAAAAAAAGGACAAGGAAGCCGTTTTTCAAAAGTCTCTTTTGGAAACGCATTTTGCTCACCGCTCTTTCCGGAGTTTTCAGCGTTCTCGTTTTGTCCTTCATTCTCGTACCGTTCGTGCTCCAGATGGCGAAGAACGGTCAAAACGACAGCATGTACGCGCTTTCACAGATGTTCCGCAATTTTGCGCAGCAGGTATCGGGGCTTTATTCCGGTCATAAGACGAACAGCAACGCCTACGCGGGATACCCCAATATTTATATGGGAGTTTTGCCGCTGACGGTGCTTCCGCTTTTTATCGCATCCGAAAAGATATCGAAGAGAGAAAAAACAGCGGGGATCGCGGCGGCGGTGTTTTTCGTTCTCAGCTTCAACCTTCCGTTCCTCGATCTTATCTGGCACGGCTTTCGTTACCCGAACTGTTACCCGTTCAGACAGTCGCTGTTTTTCACGTTTCTTGCGCTCATTCTGACGCATGAGGTCTTGCAGGACATAGAGAGCTTTAAAAAGAAGACTGTGCTGACGGGAGTTATCACGTCGGCGGCGCTTCTGCTCCTTTTCGGAACGTTCACCTTGTTTAACGACGACGTCATAAGGGTGCTGGAAGGCCCGGATATGCTCGTCACCGTTCTGCTTTTTGCGGTCTTCTGTGCGCTCATTTATATCCCGAAAAAAAGCGAAAAATCAAAGTCGATCTGTTTTGCGCTTATTTTTGCTCTCTCATTCGCAGACGTTACGTCTACTCTTTCCCAAAACCTGATGATAAAGGACAACGTTTTGTACGACGATCCCGAGACGCATTATTCGGCGATACAAAAGCTTGTTTCAAAGGAAGATAAAGATATGTTCCACCGGTCGGAGCTGCCGAGGATGTGGAGCATGAACGACGGATCGATACTGAACTTTAACAGCGTCAAGTCGTCGTCGTCGACAATGGATACGTCGCTTCTTGTTTTGCTCCGGAGATTGGGACTCGATTCCAACCTCTCGAACTTTGTCAAATATTATCCCCAAACGCCCGCGTTCAACAGCCTTTTCGGGATAAAGCATCTGTATGTTGACGACGGCAAGGGCGCGCAATATATCGCGTCATACAGGGAACAGACGGATGAGGGATATGTTTACGTCGGCAAAGAGGGAGGATATGAAGATTATCTTTATAAATACGCTTTGCCGCTTGGTTTTGCCGCCGATACTGAGCTTGAAAAATGGGAGACTGCCGAGCATAAGGCGATAGAAAATCAGAATTCGTTTTTCACTCTCGCGTCGGGATGCGGCGATATCCTTACCGAGTCGGACAGCGACATGGTTTTCATCGGCTCGGACGACTATTCCGAATTCAAAGAGATAGAGCACGGCAGATATTCATATAAGGTGGGTGCGGCGCCGACCTCGTCCGACCCCACCGCGGTATTTGAATTTACCGTCAAAAAGGACGGTCCCTTCTATATCTATTGCGACATGGACTGCGACGACGATCCGACGTTTGAGGTAAAGATAATCAAAAAAACAAACTACGCCGAGACGTTCGGCACCTTGAGAGATACGCTGACGGTCTGCGCCTACAACGCCGACGCGGGCGACAAGGTATACCTGTGGGCATATCTCGACCCCTTGACCGAGGGAGAGGTCACGGCGCGCGCGTTCCAGTGCAGCGCCGACGAAATGAAAAAGGCGTACGATACGCTGACGTCAAACGGCGGATATGAAATAACGAGCTTCAAGACGTCGCACATCGACGGGACGATAGACGTCAAGGGAGATAAAAAGCTCTTTACGACGACTATTCCGTATGATAAGGGCTGGAAAATAACGGTTGACGGAGAGACGCTGCCGGACAAAAAAATAATCAGAACGGGCGGCGCGCTGATAAGCTTTGAGCTTGTCGGCGGAAAGCATACCGTGTCGTTTGATTTTACGCCGTCGGGACTTTATCCCGGCGTCGTCCTGTCGGCTTTGACTCTTGCCGCGGGAGCCGCGTACGTAATCTTGAAAAAGAAAAAGGAAAAAAGCGAATGACCGGAGATCGGTATAAAAGCTCCGGTAAAGAATAGAATAACGATACAAAAAACGGACAGCGCGAAAAAAATAAATGAGGTGGATATAATGTGGCTTAAAGGCGATACCCATATGCACACAAACGTTTCCGACGGCGCATTGCCTCCGGAAGAGCTCCTTAAAAAAGCGAAGAAACGCGGCTTTGATTTTATCATGATAACCGACCACAACAGGCACGGAGCAGGGAACAAGTCGTATTATTACGAAGGGATGCTCGTCATCCCCGGCGAAGAGGTGACGCAGTCGAAGTTCGGTCACCTCAACATATGGGGAAGCGGAACGCCGACGATGGACGGGGTACGCCCCGAGACGTCTGACGTGTATTACGAGGCGGCAAATGCGGCGCACGAAAACGGCGGCTTCGTTTCGATAAATCATCCGTTCGACAAGAGATTCTTCTGGGATGTCGACCTTGAAAATTTCCCCGCCGATTCATATGAGGTGTGGAACACCGTCATGCACGGCGACAACATGACCGCCATAAGCTGGTGGCATTCACAGCTTTTGAAGGGACGACGTCTGCCCGCCGTCGGCGGCAGCGACTACCACAGGGATTATTACGTCACGCGCCTTTTGGGAGTTCCGACGACTTATGTGAACGCGGAAGAAAAAACCGAGGAGAGCATCTTTAAGGCCATACGCGAGGGCAGGGTATTCATCACAAACAGCCCGAACGGCGGACGGATAACCATTGAATACGGCGACAAGACGATCGGCGACACGGCGACGGTAAACGACGATACAGCGGTCGTATTAAAGATAAGTAAACTGAGAAAAGGCATGAGAGCCGAAATTTATAATAACGACAGGCTGATCTACCGCCACAAGGCAAAGACGACGGGCGAGCATACGGCGTCGGTCGGGCATCTCATGCCGGGCTTTGTGCGGGCGCAGATAACCTACGATTTCAGCGCATTTGAAAAAGCCGTCTATAAAAAAATAGTCGCAAAGGTGTTTCCGCCCGACGCGGGACTTCCCGTGCCGACGTTCGCCTATGCGCTGACAAATCCCATTTGGCTGACGTCATCCGATGAAAAGGGGTAATAAATAAATGGAAAAAATCAAATGGAACGGAAAAAACAAGGCCGTCACATTTTCTTACGACGACGGCGTGAAACAGGACGCAAGACTTATCGGGCTTTTTGACAAATATTCTTTACGCTCGACGTTCAATATCAATTCAGGACTGCTTTCAAGGGACGGAAGTCTTATCCGCGAGGGTGTGAGAGTCGATCACAGCAAGTGGACTCCCGAGGAGGTCAGAGAAGTCTATAAGGGACACGAGGTCGCCGTCCACACTCTTACGCATCCGAACCTTTGCGACCTTTCAAGGGAGGACGTCATAAGGGAAGTAGACGGAGATCGCGTAAGGCTTTCGGAGATCGTCGGCCGCGACGTCGTCGGCATGGCGTATCCCGGAGGAGGAGTGAACTGCAACCAAAGCGTTGCAGACACCGTAAGGACGGAGACTCCGCTTAAATACGCGAGGACGACGATAGCGACAAACGATTTTGAAATTCAGGACGACCTTTTCCTTTTTAAGCCGACGGTACACCATGCGAATTTCGGCGACCTCTTCGAGCTTTTGAAAAAATTCGTCGATCTTAAAACCGACGAGCCGAAGCTGTTTTATATCTGGGGACATTCGTATGAATTCGACATCGACGATTCGTGGGGACTGTTCGAGGACTTTTTAAAGGGTATCTCGCTCAGGGACGATATATTTTACGGCACTAACGCGGAAGTGTTCGGTTTGGTATAAGCGGACAGTACCCGGCAGGCTGAGCCTGCACGCAAGTCGGGCAGATAGCGAGATGTGACCGTTACGCTTTAAGCCCGACCGGCGGACAGTGTCCGCTGACAATTCGGGCAGATAGGGCAATATAATCTTCACATTTATTGCCCGACAGGCGGGCAGACGTAAGAAATCACAAAAAAACAGGCAGACAACGTGATTTTTCGCGCTGTCTGCTCGTTATTTTATATGATATTTGTAGGGAACACGGCCCTCCGTGTTCCTCGTAAAAAAGTCACATCGCGGTTAGTCAATGGAACGCCGAGGGCGGCGTTCCCTACAAGCGAACGTAAAAAAGACGGTGTAGGGAACACGGCCTCCGTGTTTCTCGTCATAATTCACATTGAGGTTATAAATCAGAACACGCTCTCGATGACCTTATCACAGCATTCGGGCGAATATACCCATCTGTCGATATGGCCGCAGTCCGTATAATATTTCAAGGGACGTAGGGGCGCGGGATCGTCAAAGGAATCGACTATTATAAGCTTTACCTTCATCCTTTCGGGGATGATG
>JAILLJ010000078.1 GCA_024693205.1 Clostridiales bacterium
TATTCGCTGTTTCCGCTGCTGGAGGAAAACATGGGACAAAATCTCGCCAAGCCTTAAACATTCCCGTCACTTAAAAACGGTAGAAATAATAAACATTAAGTAGAAAAAACATTAAATAAAAAATCTTTAGGGACCCTCTGATAATTTGACGCGTTCGGATTGCGAGGAGATTTTGTAGGTCAGAAACATAGGCTTGATGCTTCGGGTGTAGCGCTCGCATCACTTCTTGTTTTTTCGTGATCAGATATTCCGTTCATCCGCCTCCGGCGGCGGGAGCATCTGATCTGTAAGATGAAACAAAAAGCGGAGTCAATACTTTGTGTATTGACGAGCATTTTTGTGAAATATTACGGAAAAAGATCCCGCAAGACGAATGCACGAGAATTTTCAGAGGTGACCTCTAATAAAAAAGGCGGGAAATACCCGCCTTTATATTTTATACGGCACTCGCGGCGGCTTCGGGATCTCTGACCGTTATTCGCTTGATATCCGCCCCGAGGCTGTTAAGCTTTTCGACTACGTCCTCGTAGCCCCTGTCGATATAAACGATATTTTCGATCTCGGTGACGCCCTTTGCGATAAGTCCGGCAATAAGCATCGCCGCTCCGGCGCGAAGGTCGTCCGCCTTTATGGGCGCGCCCTTTAAGCTCTCGACGCCCTCGATGACCGCTATCTTTCCGTCGACCTTGATGGAGGCTCCCATCCTCGAAAGCTGGTCGACATAGCGGAACCTGCTGTCCCAGACGCCCTCGTTTATAATGCTTGTCCCCGTAGCCACGGAAAGAAGCACGGCCATCTGAGGCTGCATATCGGTCGGGAAACCGGGATGCGGCATCGTCTTGATGTTGCAGCGTGAAAGCCTTCCGTCGGACTTTACGAGGATGCTGTCGTCAAATTCCTCAACGTCGGCTCCGCACTCGACGAGCTTTGCCGTAATGGATTCGAGATGCTTCGGGATAACGTTATTGATAAGCACCTCTCCGCCCGCCGCCGCGGCGGCCACCATATATGTCCCCGCCTCTATCTGGTCGGGGATAATGGAGTATGTGCAGCCGTGGAGCTGATCGACTCCGCGTATTTTGATAACGTCGGTACCTGCGCCTCTTATATCGGCTCCCATGGAGTTGAGGAAGTTTGCGAGGTCGACGATATGGGGCTCCTTAGCCGCGTTTTCGATGACCGTCAGTCCCTTTGCCTTGGTCGCGGCAAGCATGATATTTATCGTCGCGCCGACGGAAACTGTATCGAGATAGACGGGACTTCCTATAAGACATTCAGTCACGGCGTTCACGACGGCGTTGCCCTCGGTGACTTCGGCTCCGAGAAGACGGAAGCCCTTGATATGCTGATCTATCGGGCGTACTCCGCCGAAATTACATCCGCCGGGCATCGCGACATGGGCTTCTCCGAATCTTCCCAAAAGCGCGCCGAGAAGGTAATACGACGCCCTCAGATGCTTCGTCAGATCGTGAAGGACAGTCTTTAAGTAAACGCTGCTTGAATCTATTTCAACCGTATTTTTATTGATTATCTTTATCTTAGCGCCGATGCTGTTCAATATCCTTATCATCATCGTAACGTCGCTGATGTCGGGAATATTTTCGATCCTGCAAACGCCGTCGGCGAGAATGGCAGCCGGAATAATAGCGACCGCGGCATTTTTTGCTCCGCTTATATCTACCTTGCCGAACAATTTTTTACCGCCGTTTATGACTATTTTTTCCAAAAGCGGTTCACTCCAATCGAAAAAGTTTTATGTATATAAAAATCAAAGTTGTATTCCGAAGCAATTATTATTATTGTATCACTTTTCGGTATAAATTGAAAGAGCTTTTTTCATTTTTTTACCGTGAATCCGAAATTTATTGAAAATAACAGAGGCTCTGCCAATTACATTACATTTGAAAAAGCTCGTCTGAAATCAGTATGCTCATTTAAAACTCACGTTTGCCCGTTAAAATGTGTTTCGTTCTCAGCTTTTTTCTCTTTTTTCCAAAATTTTCTCGACCGCCGCAAGACGCACGCAAACGCAAAGGACCTCCATAGCGCTTTGAAGCTCGTCCTCGGACGGATATGAAGGCGCGATACGGATATAGGCGTCTTCGGGATCTTTTCCGTAGGGGAACGCCGCTCCGGCGCCCGTGAGCTTTACTCCCACGTCGGCGCAGAGAGATACCGTCCTTCCCGCGCAGCCGGGCAGGACTTTAAGGTTTATAAAGTATCCGCCGTTCGGGTTCGTCCATTCGGCGATACCCTTGCCCGAAAGCTCCTCGTCGAATATTTTAAGAACAAGCTCAAATCTCGGAGCCATATGCTTCGCAAGCTTTTTCATATGGGCATAAACGCCGTCGGCGCTGCCGAAAAACCTTACGTGTCTTATCTGATTTATCTTGTCGGGGCCTATCGTCTGGACAGCTATGCGCTTTTTGATCTCGTTTATGTTGCTGTCGGACGCGGCTACTGCGGCGACTCCCGCTCCGGGATAGCTTATCTTCGAGCTCGAGATGACCTCTATTATCATATCTTCGGAATTGTGCTTTTTACATTCCGAAAAGATCTCGAGAAGGCTGTCAGGGCTTTCGGAAAGATCGTGGACTATGTACGCGTTATCCCAAAGGATCCTGAAATCTCCCGCGGCGGGCTTTAAGGCGGCGATCCTTCTCACCGTTTCGTCGGAGAAGGTTATGCCGGTCGGATTTGAATACTTCGGGACGCAGATCATGCCCTTGACGCTGCTGTCGACGACGTAGGACTCGATCATATCCATATCGGGTCCGTCGTCGAGCAGAGGTATATTTATCATTTCGATGCCGAAATATTCGAGGATCCTGAAATGCCTGTCGTAGCCGGGAACGGGACAGAGGAACTTGACCTTGCCCTGTTTCATCCATGGCTCACAGCCGCCCGTGCCGTGCGTCATGCACTGTGAGATATAGTCGAACATTATGTTGAGGCTCGAATTGCCGCAGACTACGACGTTTTTTTCGTCAACGCCCATGATCTCGGCAAAGAGCCTTTGACATTCGGGTATTCCGTAGGGCAAGCCGTAATTTCTTACGTCCCAGCCGTTCTCGGAATAAAAATCGCTGTCGGAGCAGACCTCGTCGAGCAGCTTGTTGTTTTCGTTTAGCTGGATCCCGCCGGGTTTTCCCCTCGACATATCGAGGGACAGCCCCATAGACTTAAATTTATTGTATTTGTCTTCAAGCCCGTTTTTAAGTTCACAAAGCTCTTCGACCGATAATTCATTGTAAGAGGACATCGTAATTGCTCCCGTTTATCAATATGGTTATCTTTTTTCACATGTTAATTAAGTATGATAAATCATTATATTCCAAAAGTCAAGCAGTTTTACCGCTTATTGTCATTTTTATCGGAGAAACATTCTTAATAATCAAAAAAGCAGACAGCATTCGAGCTGTCTGCCGTTTTGATATAGCTTGAAGTTATAATTATTTTGTACCGAAAATCCTGTCGCCCGCGTCGCCGAGTCCCGGAACGATATATCCGTGATCGTTGAGCTTTTCGTCAAGCGCGGCGCAGAAGATATCGACGTCGGGATGCGCTTCCGTCAACGCTTTTATGCCCTCGGGAGCGGCGATTATGCCCATGAATTTTATCGATTTCGGATTGCGCTTCTTTATCTGTGTTATAGCGTCGATAGCGGAGCCGCCCGTCGCGAGCATCGGATCGAGAACTATCACCTCGCGTTCGGATATATCCGTCGGGAGCTTGCAGTAATATTCGACGGGGTTTAGCGTCTTGGGGTCGCGGTAAAGTCCGATATGTCCCACTCTCGCGGAGGGAACAAGCGTCAGAACTCCGTCGACCATTCCGAGGCCTGCGCGTAAAATGGGTACGAAGGCTAACTTCTTTCCCTTTAACATATTGAATTTTGCCGTCGCTATGGGCGTTTCGACTTCAACGGATTCGAGAGTGAGGTCGCGCGTCGCCTCGTAACACATAAGCATCGCTATCTCTCCGACGAGCGCCCTGAATTCGTTTGAGGGCGTGTGCTTGTTGCGCAGTATCGCGAGCTTATGCTGTATCAGCGGGTGGTTGGTGATCGTTACGTTTGCCATATTATTTCATCCTTCCTCCATTATTTATAAGAGACCGTTTTCTATATCTTCAAGCATTTTTATCCTTCTCAAGTGCCTCTCCTCGTGAGCGGCCTCTGCGGAAAGGAAAATATCTACAAGGCGCAGAGCCCTCTCGGTATCGGTCGTTCTCGCTCCGAGGCAGATCATATTGGCGTTGTTGTGTATCTTTGACATCTCAGCCGAAAACTCGTCGTAACAGCAGGCGGCTCTGATCCCCTTGACTTTGTTGGCGGCTATGGAGACGCCTATCCCCGTTCCGCAGCAGAGTATACCGAATTCCGCCTTTCCGTCGGCGACGGCATGGGCGGCCTTTGCGGCATAAATGGGATAATCCACCGACTCTGTATCAAAGCTTCCGTAATCGGTATATTCGATGTTTTTTTCCTCAAGGTGTTTTTTGATTCTTTCCTTCAGCTCATACCCGGCGTGGTCATTACCGAGAGCGATCATCGCTTACATCCTTTCTGTTATTTATTTTTCTTTTTGTTAAGTTCTCTCTCCGCCTGTGACGGACGAAGATAGCTGACCGTCAGCTCCTCGGGCAAAACGGCTTTTTCGTAAAGCCCTGTGAGGTAAACGGCCGTCGCCGCCCCGGAAGCCCTTTGGAGCCTCACGTTTTCATCGGCGATAAAAATATCTTTTACGACGTCTTTCAGCTTATTATAGCACAAAACAGCGCCGTCGCCTACAAAAATGATCTTTTTTTTGAGTTTTTTTAATTCCTCGCCGAGGTCGTCGACGGAGATGGCGCGATCGTCCGTCAGCCTCGCTATATTTTTTCCGTCGCTCTCGAAAAGAGCCGTATAGACCTGACTGCACCTCGCGTCCATCGCGGCGCAGATCACACAGCCGCAGGACAGAAGGTTATATGCCATTGAAAGCAGCGTCGACACTCCGACGCATTTTTTCCCCGCCGCGTCGGCCATTCCCTTTACCGCCGCAACGCCGATGCGTACGCCCGTAAACGAGCCGGGACCGTTTGTCACCGCTAAAACATCGACGTCGGCAAGGAGCGTATCCGAACATTCAAGCACGGCTTCTACAGCCGGCATAAGCGTGCGGCTGTGGGTAAGACCCGTATTCAGATACATCTCTCCGAGTATCTTTCCGTCCTCAATGACAGCCGCCGAAGCCGCCGAGGCGGATGAGTCGACAGATAATATTTTCATCCGAACACCAAACAGCCGTCTATTATCGGCAGACCGTTATTATCCTTTCGTTATCTCCGGCGCCGCGCGAAATATCTATCCTTATCGCGCCGTCGGGCAAAAAGCTCTCTATGTTTTCGCTCCACTCAACGGCCAATATCGCTCCCGAATCGAGGTAGTCGTAAAAGCCCGTTGAATAGAGGTCGTCAAAGGAATTTATCCTGTACATGTCGAAGTGGCAGAGACGCGTCTTTTTTCCGTACTCATGGACGAGCGCGAAGGTGGGACTGCTCACGTCGTCGTCTATCCCGAGCCCACGGCAAAGCCCTCTTACGAACGCGGTCTTGCCCGCGCCGAGACCGCCGAAAAGAGCCACGACGTCGCCGCCCTTCAGCGTCTTAGCAAATTCACAGGCAAGAGCCTCCGTTTCTTCGACGGAGGATGAGTTATAAACCGTCATTCTCATCCGTTCCTTTCATCATCAGCGCTATTATAACACATTAAAAAGAAATGTTAAAGGTCTTTACTTGAAATATTTTTTAATATGTGTATAATAAATATGTAGATCATAAACGTAAATGTTTCGGAGTGATACCCAAGTGAAGCTTTTAAATAAAATAAAGACCTTCTTCAGGGAAACCGATCTCATTCTCCTTTTTACATGTATGCTGACGTCCGCTTTCGGCGTCCTGTCGGTCTTCAGCGCGAAGCAGTGGACCGTCACCTCGCCCGGCACTATGCCGCGTGACTGCCTTATAATGATGATCGCGATAAGCGTCGGTATCGTCATGTGTATCATAATTTCGCTCATCGACTACGAAATAATGATAAGGCTGTGGCCTATTATCGCGCTCGTGGCTCTGGGGCTAATGGCGGCGCTGTTCGTCATCGGCGTCGGCCCGTCGGCGCGTTCGGACGCAAAAACATGGATAAGGATAGGAAGCCTCTTTTACTTCCAGCCGTCGGAGCTTCTCAAGGTCGCTTTCATAATAACGTTCTCGATGCACCTCGATATGCTCAAGGACAAGATAAACGATATAAAGAGCATCCTGCTCCTTACGGTACATGCCGCCATTCCCACGGGCCTCGTCGTCGTGACCGGCGACCTCGGCTCGGCGCTCGTGTTCATGGCTATATTTATCGGAATGATGTTTATCGCGGGCGTCCATTTGAGATATTTCGCGATAGCTATGGCCGCCGTCATAATCGCCGTTCCCGTTTTATGGATAAACTTCTTTTCCGATTTCCAAAAACAGAGATTTTTAGCCGTCTATTACCCGAACGGACTTACCGAAAACGCCTACAATACCGTTATATATCAGCAGCAGCAGGGCATAAATGCCATAGGGTCGGGAGGCTTTTTCGGAAAAGGACTTTTTAAAGGAACATATACTCAAAACGGACTTGTTCCCGAGAGCGAAAACGATATGATATTTACCGTAGTCGGCGAGGAGTTCGGGCTTCTCGGAGCGTTTCTTTTGCTTTCCGTACTGCTCTTTATCGTTATAAAAATAGCATATGACGGAAAAAACACAAAGGACAATGTCTCGCGGCTCCTCTGCGACGGCGTTGCCCTTATGATAGCGGGTCAGGTCATTATAAATATCGGCATGTGCCTAAAAGCCCTCCCCGTCATCGGAATAACGCTTCCGTTCATGAGCGCCGGCGGCTCGTCAAACCTCTGTATCTATCTTGCCATCGGGATCGTAATGAGCGTTTACCGCTTCAACAAGGAACGCGAACCGGTCAATTTCAGGCTGAGCAGACTTAACACACCGTT
>JAILLJ010000121.1 GCA_024693205.1 Clostridiales bacterium
CGTCATGCGAAATAACCGAGCAGAAGACGCGCGACCTCATCTGGCGCCATTTCCCCGCCGCGTTCATCGACGAAAAGGACGATTCGGACTATAATGAAATAAAGGATAAGCTCTTCTTCCCCGCGCTTCCGGAGCTTCCGAGGATGCCCCACAGCTCGCTCGAAGAAAAGCTCGCTTCAAAAAAGATATCCATAAGAAAGCCGTTCATCTTAAACGCGGCAAATTATCCCGTCAGCATGCTCCCGTTCGCTACGGTCTATATGTCGGCGGATAAGGCAGGAAACATCGACGACGTATGCTTTGATTTCAGCGAGGACGGCACGGAATGCCGTATGACCTGGAGCGAGGACGGCGTCGAAAACACCATAGTCTGCGGAATGGACGGAAAGGCGAGAAATTCAAAGATACATCTTGCCGGTATAGATTTTACCGCAAGATGCTCCGCGGCGTGGCAAAACGAGATGACTCTCAACGTCTGGTTCAGGCCTCTCGAATCGGTCTGCCAACGTAAATGGAAGTTCATATTCTATAAGGACGGCAACGTCGACGCCATCCCGGCAAGCAAGCCCGAGATGAGAACTCTTCTCGAATGGCTCGCCGACTCGATGAGCGATTTTATCCCGAGCGCCGCCATCAGCAATATCGCTCAGAAAGCGGTAATGCAGTTCACGGGTATTCTCGAACCGGTTCACAAGGGGTTTCTTAAGGACAGATAAATTTTAACGGGGGGATAGCTTTGAAAATACTCTTTCTTGTTCTTACGGCGGTCTGTTCGCTTACCCTTTTGACGATCCTGATGTTCTATAACAAAAAGACATACTATGAAAAGGACAATAAAAGTCTTCTCATTATGAAAATGACGATGTCCTCCATGTTTGTCCTTGCGGGGTTGTTCTCGATGCTTTCGACCGGACATTTTACACGGTTTTCGGTATTTATGCTGATAGGCGCCTGTGCGCACTGGGTAGGCGACCTTATCCTCCAGACGCTGCACAGCTCAAAGGGCTTCGTCTTGGGCGAGCTTGCGTTTTTCACGGGTCACATCTTCTACCTCGTCGCTTTTTCAACGGCGATAAAGACCTTGTACCCCGAGATCGGATTTTTCCACGACAAGGTCACCTTCATAACGTTCCTTGTCCTTTTCGTTCTCATTACGATCCTCGTCATCTTCAAAAAAGGAGATTATCATCATCTTTTCATTCCCTCATACACCTATACGTTGATGGGTTCCTTCGTCGCTTCCCGCGCGGTCTCACTCGGAACAAAGTTCATGCCGATCTCGGCGATAGCCGTGCTGCTGCCCATCGGCGCGTTATTGTTCCTGCTTTCCGACGTGACGCTCGGAATGGTGAAGTTCAAGCTCCATAAAAACTACTTCTCGTTCCATACGGTCAGCACCATGTCATACTTTATCGGTCAGCTTCTGATAGCGCTTTCACTTATCGCTATCCATACATAATATAATAAAAAACCAAACAAAAAGCCGGAAGTAAGACTTTCTGTTTTACTCCTCGGCTTTTTGGTTATACTCGGAGATGATCTTTTGAAAAGAAAAAGCGGAGTTTTGATGCACATTTCTTCCCTTAACGGCGATTTTTCATGCGGCAGCTTCGGCGACGAAGCAAAGCGTTTCGTCGATTTTTTGACAGACTGCGGCTTCTCATACTGGCAGGTACTGCCGTTCTGCATGGTCGACGAATGCAACTCGCCATATAAATCATATTCCACCTTCGGCGGAAATCCGTATTTTGTCGATCTGAACGTGCTTTACAAAAAAGGACTTCTGACAAAGGAGGAACTCTGTACCCAAAGACAGCAGACGCCCTACAGCTGCGAATACGTTCGCCTTTACCATACGCGTTTCGATATACTTAAAAAGGCGTCAAAAAGAGTTTCGGAAAGCGAACGGAAAAAGATAGAGGACTTTATTTCGGCCGACAGCTATCTCCTTGATCTCTGCCGCTTTATGAACCTTAAAAGCGCCAACAATGAAAAGCCCTGGTATGAATTCACCTCATTTGAAACGGACGATGAAACGCTTTTCATGTGGAAGTTCATACAATACGAATTTTTTACCCAGTGGGCGGAGATAAAAAAATACGCCAACGACAGAGGCGTTAAGATCATCGGCGATATCCCGATGTATGTCGCTCTCGACAGCTGTGACGTTTGGAGCAACAAAAGCCTCTTTATGATCGACGACGACAACAAGCCCACCGGCGTCGCCGGCGTTCCGCCCGATTATTTTTCCGCCGACGGACAGCTTTGGGGCAATCCGCTCTATAACTGGGACGAAATGAAAAAGGACGGATATAAGTTCTGGCGCGACAGGCTCGGCCACGCTCTGACGCTTTTTGACGGCGTTCGGATAGATCATTTCAGAGGGATAGAATCGTATTGGTGCGTCCCCGGCTGTGCAAAGACGGCGAGAGAGGGCAAGTGGCTCAAGGGTCCCGGCATGGAGCTTATTAAAAAGCTGAAGGAAGTCGCAAAGGATAAGCTGATAATCGCCGAGGATCTCGGAGACATCACCGAGGACGTCGTGAAGCTTGTAAGCGACAGCGGCTTCCCGGGGATGAGGGTATTTCAGTTCGCGTTCCTCTCCGACAGCGACAATCCGCACCTTCCCCATAACTATATAAATAACTGCGTCGCCTACTCGGGGACTCACGACAACAACACGCTTCTCGGCTACCTTTGGGAGATGGACGGAGAAACGCGAAAGAGGATGCTGAGGTACTGCGGCTACGAGAGTGCGGACTGGACACAGGGACTTTCGAGCGTCATCAGAACGATTTTCGCAAGCTCCGCGGGACTTACGATCTTCCCCATACAGGATCTTCTCGGCTACGGCTCCGACACGAGGCTCAATATCCCCGGCAAGGCCGACGGCAACTGGCAGTACCGCGTAACAGCCGAACAGCTCCGGTCAATAGACAAAAACAAATACAGAGAGCTGAACAGCCTTTATAAAAGGATCTGATGTGAGGATAAAACTATGCCGACTTTAAAAATACCCGCATGGCTCATAAAAACAATAGCCTTTCTCTTGGCGGCCGCAACGCCGTTTCTCGTGTTCGCGACAGGCGTTTTTGTCCCGCTTAAAAACGACGACGCCGACGCCGTCCTCCGAATGACGGACGGCTTCATGCGCGGGATGTGCCATGTGGAAATGAACGACAATGATATGAACGACGCCCTTGACATGAATGTCGAATGGGTGCGCGAAGATATATTGCTCCCGTTAAATTCCGACGGCGCCGTCAACGATAAATTTGTATACTGGACAAAATATTTCCTTTCGCTCTATAAACAAAAGGGCTTTAAAATCCTCGCCGTTACGCCCGGCATAACGGATTTTCTTTCGGCAGGGATCGACCCGAGGACAGACGAGGGAAAGAAAACGGTAAGAGAAACAGCCCGCTTTATAGCCGAGGAATATGCCGGAATTTACGCAGACGCCATCCAGGTCGCTAACGAAATAGGCGTCGACCGTTTTACGGCGCCTCTTACGACCGAGGAGGGAGCGGAATTTATCGGCATCCAGCTTGAAGAGATGGACGCCATCTGCGACAGCAAAAAGGTCCCGCTCAGCTACAACCTCGGCGGCATGGGCATTCTCCAGCTTCCGAAGTACATGAAGCCCTATAACAAATACGTCGATTTTGTCGGCGCGGACATCTATGTCGGCTCGTTCGAGCCTATCGTTCACGACATCGACGCCAACTTCGTCATTCTCAATTATTGCCGCTCTGTCACAAAAAAGCCGATCGTCATAACGGAATTCGGTTATATCGGGCTCGGCGAGCCTAAGACCGACGAGGAAAAGAAGGAAGTTTTAAAGGAATACGGCTTTGAAAGCGAGGATGAAGCGCGTAAGGATATCGACACGCTTATTTCGCGCCTCCCCGAAACGATGCGCGATAACTTCATAAAGCTTCACGGCGATGAATCCGACGAGGAAAAGGGCAATCAGATGTTTAACGGCGAATATTCCAACCACCTTTACCGCGAGCTGTCGGACGGAATAGAGCTTAAAGGCTACCGCCATACGCCGGTCGGCGAAGCGAGATTTTTCAGATACCTTATTCCCCGCTTCGCGGAATATAAATATGTCGTCGGCGAATTCGTCTATGAATTACGCGACGCCGATAAATGTTATTTCTGCGGTCAGGAAAACTGTCCGGTGGAAACGGGCTGGGGCATGGTCGATGGCGACGGAAACCGAAAGCCCTCGTTCTACGCCGTACAGGAAGAATACGCTAAAATCAAGGAATCGGGACGTTAAGGAGTAATTTCATGAACATTATAAACATAATGAACTTTATCCGCACAAAGGAGCCGCGCAACCTCGACGATGAAAAAAAGCTTTTTAAAACGACGGAGCTTCAGCTCGAGCTTGTGCGGAAGCACGGCATCCCCGCGACATATCTCTTTGAATACGACGCGCTCTGCGACAGCCGCTTTGTCAATCTTTTTAAAGAAAACGACGGAGACGACATCGAGCTCGGCATTTGGTACGAGATCGTAAAGCCGATGACCGACGCCGTCGGTATGAAATGGAGAGGCAGAGAGGGCATGGACTGGGATTGGCATGCCGTTCCCACCTTTTCCATGTCATATACGAAAAAGGAACGTGAACAGCTCGCCGACGAAACGATGCGTAAATTCCGCGAGGTCTTCGGCTATTATCCGAGGGTCTTCGGAACATGGATAATGGACAGCTATACTATGGAATATCTCGCCGAAAACTACGATATCGACGCCTTTTGTCTCTGCCGCGACCAGACGAACACCGACGCCGAAACACAGCTCGGCGGATATTTCAACAACCCCTATTACGCCTGCAAAAAAAATTCGCTCTGTCCCGCGCAGACAAAGGAAGAACAGATCGACGTGCCCGTTTTGAGGCTTCTCGGCTCATGTCCGATTCACTGCTACGACGGCGGAAAATACGCAAAGACGGTAAATCACGGATGCTTCACGCTCGAGCCGGTATGGGTTTTGGGAAGACGTCCCGAAGCCGTCGACTGGATGTTCGATACATATTTTAAAAACGGCAACATCGGCTTACAGTATATCCATACAGGTCAGGAAAACAGCTTCGTTTACGATCAGATCATCGAGCCGCTCGATATGCAGCTCGAAAAGATAAACCGGCTCGACAACGTAAAAATAATGAAGATGGGCGAAACCGGAAAATACATAAAGGAAAATTACCCGATGACGGCCCCGTCCTCCGTTTTTGCAAGAAACGATTGGACGGGCGAGGATCTTCAGTCCTCGTACTACAGCTGTAAAAACTACATGTCCGATCTTTTTTACAGAGAGGGAAAAATATATCTCCGGGCGCTCTATAAATTCGACGAGAATTTCGCCGACAGGTATCTTGACACGCCAAACGACAACTGGACGGTAACTTACGAAAATCTCCCCGTCGTCGATACAGCAGTATGGGGCGAGAACACAGACGACTGCGGACTTTTCATAAACGGCGCGAAAGGACATTTCGACTGCTCCTCCGACGGCGATACGCTGGTCGCCTCGGCTGAAGGGTGCGAAATAAGGTTTTCGGAGAACAAGATTGTCTTTTCCGGCTGTTCGCTGTCGCTTCGTCTCGGCGACTGCATACCCGAAATAAAATTCGGGAACGACGCGATAGATTATACGTTCCTCGGCTATAAATACCGCGTTCCCGTCGACGGTATAATAAAAGAGACAGACGGCGGCGCGGATATCTTACCGAAAGAAGACGGAAAGATAACTTTTTATATGGCGAACAATAAGTGATAATAACAAAAGAGTTTTCATCACAGCATCAAAAACCCACTATGACAGCCTTCAAACAAAGAAAGCGTCATAGTGGGTCATGTGCTTTAAAGAGCTAAATTGCTCGCTTTCGCTCGCAGCTAAATTATTCGCTGACGCGAACAGCTAAATTATTCGCATACGCTCATAGCTAAATTGAAGCCTTACGGCTTCAGCTAAATTAAATTCAACATAAGCTCGCGAAGCGAATTTAGCTTGCGAAGCAAATTTAGCCGGCCGCAGGTCAATTTAGCTCGCCGCAAGGCGAATTTAGCTGACCGCAGGTCATCACATATCAAACAGGCTCATCTGCCTGCTTCTCGGTATGCCCTCAAGGGCTCCCGCCTCCTCGAGCGCGGTGACTACCGATTTTGAAACGCCTGCGCGTCTCTGTATGTCATCCTGTGAGAGATACGGTCCTTCGCCGTCATCCCTTGCCGCCATCAGCGACTGTGCCGCAACGCCGCCCGTGCCCGCCAGCGCGGAAAACGGCAGACGTATTTTTCCATCCTCTATCTTATAGACCGACGCGTCGGACAAATATATATCGACAGGCAAAAACCTTACGCCTCTCGCCATCATCTCGTTGACGACCTGGAGCGATGTGAACGTGCCCTGCTCCTTGGCGGTGGCGTCCTTGCCCTTCGCCTTTATCTCAGCCATGCGCGCGCGGACTGCCCGACGGCCTTCCATGATAGCCTTTGTGTCGAGATCCTCGCCGCGCACCGTCATATATGTCGAATAATATTCGAGCGGATGATATATCTTATACCACGCGAGACGGAGCGCCGCTATGACGTACGCCGCGGCATGAGCCTTGGGGAACATGTATTTTATTTTCATACATGAATCAATATACCACTGCTCGACGCCGGCGTCCTTCATCGCCTTTATGTGATCCTCGGTCAGAAGCTTCGTCGCCTTGCCCTTACGGACTATCTCCATTATCTTGAACGCCGTCAGCGGCTCTACGCCCTTATGCATAAGATATGTCATTATGCTGTCACGCGTTCCGATGACGTTGGAAATGGTGCATGTCCCGTTTTTGATAAGCTCCTGCGCGTTGCCGAGCCAGACGTCCGTGCCGTGGGAAAGACCGGATATCTGTAAAAGATCGGAAAAGTTTTTGGGCTTTGCGTCGAGGAACATCTGTATTACGAACGGCGTGCCCATCTCGGGTATCGAAAGCGTTCCCGTCTCACAGTCTATATCCTGCTTCGTCACGCCGAGCGGCGCGGGAGACGCGAAAAGCTCGTAGATCTTGGGGTCGCAAACGTCGGCGTCCATGACGGATATCCCCGTCGCTTCCTCAAGATATTTATAGATCGTCGGAACATCGTGCCCGAGGTTGTCGAGCTTCAGAATGGTGTCGTGCATGGAGCGGAAGTCGAAGTGCGTCGTCTTCGTTCCCTTTTCCGTGTCGTCGGCGGGATGCTGAATAGGCGTAAAGTCCTCCGCCTCCTTGTCGTTCGGAATAACGACCATTCCGCCGGGATGCTGGCCTGTAGTGCGCTTTATGCCGACGCAGCCCGTCTTGAGCCGTTCTTCCTCGGCCTTCGGGAGCGTCAGATTTTTTTGTTCGAGATATTTTTTAACGAAGCCGTACGCCGTCTTTTCGGCAAGAGTTCCTATCGTTCCCGCCTTGAAAACGTGGGTCGAGCCGAAAAGCTCCTCGGTATATTTATGCGCTCTCGACTGGTATTCGCCCGAGAAATTGAGATCGATATCCGGCGATTTGTCTCCGTCGAAGCCGAGGAACGTTTCAAACGGGATGTCGTGGCCGTCCCTGTTCATCCTTGTGCCGCATTCCGGGCAGTCCTTGGGCGGAAGGTCGAAGCCGGAGCCGACTGACCCGTCGCTGAAAAACTCCGAATGCTTGCATTTCGGACAGACGTAATGGGGATAGAGCGGATTAACCTCCGAAATGCCGGCGGCAAACGCGACGAACGACGAACCGACGGAACCTCGCGAGCCGACATAATAGCCGTGTTCCTCCGAATTTTTAACAAGCTTCTGCGCGATTATGTAGAGAACGGCAAAGCCGTTTTTGATTATTGAGCGAAGCTCCTTTTCGAGCCTGTTTGCGACGTATTCCGGCACATTTTCGCCGTAAACCTTATGCACCCTTTCCCAGCAGAGCTTTGTCAGCTCCTCGTCCGAGCCGGGGATGTTCGGCGGGAAAGAGCCCTTGGGGAACGGAAGCAGTCTTTCCGTAAGATCTGCTATCTTGCCCGGATTTTCGACAACGACCTGATACGCCGTCTCCTCGCCGAGGTATGAGAACTCATTCAGCATATCCTCGGTAGTCCTGAAATACAGCGGAGCCTGCTCGTCGGCATCGGAAAATCCCTGACCCGTCATTATTATCGACCTGAAAATGTCGTCCGTTTTTTCGAGGAAATGGACGTCGCCCGTGGCAACGGTCATCTTTCCGAGCTCATCGGCAAGACCTATTATATATCTGTTGATATTTTCAAGGTCCTCGTCGCTCTTTATGCTTTCATGCTCCGGTCTGTCAGACCTTATCATAAAGCGGTTGTTGCCGTTCGGCTGTATCTCGAGGTAATCGTAAAACGAGGCGATGTCGAGAAGCTCCTCCCTGCTTTTTCCGGCAAGAACGGCCCTGTATACCTGTCCCGCCTCGCAGGCGCTGCCCAATATCAGTCCCTCGCGGTATTTGATAAGCTCGCTCTT
>JAILLJ010000128.1 GCA_024693205.1 Clostridiales bacterium
AGTCATCTTGATATCCTTCGCTGTGTCGGAATTCGCATACTTAACATTGAACGAATAGGACATGTAGTCGCCGTTCTCGACGCCTGCGCCGCCCGCTGTGAAGTATGTCGCATCATAGCCTACTTTGTAGGTGCTGATAGCGCCTGCAGCTGAGCATGAAAGCGATACGGGCTGAAGTGTCGTGAGAACAGTCGTCTTGCTGGCAGCGTTTGCTGCTGTTACGTCAGCTGCGACACTGCTGAGATAGTAGTCAGCATTGGAAAGAGCAAGCTTCTCGTCGGTGTTTTTGGCATTTGTGCCTGTTGCCTGGAGAGTAAGGTTACCGGTTGCATTTGTTACGGTAGCTTCGATCTGTGTGACAGATGCGGAGTTGTTGGCCGCAAACCATGCATAAGTAGCGCTGGAAAGTACGATAGCAGAAACTACAAGCATAGCAACTGCTGCAAAGATTGAACGCCTTTTCATAGTTTTTTTCCTCCTGTTAGAGATTAAATAGTATATCCTTAAATGCCATGAATCAGTTCGGTTTGTGACCGGACCTTGTTACGTAAGTCTCCCCCTACTTACGTCTTTTCGATCTTGTCACTGCCTCCGATGACTTCAAAGTGCATCGAAAGCTTAACTTCACCTCCCATGATTTCATTGACACATTGCGGATCTTCGCCTTCAAGCCAAACCACGACAGTATATCTTATCTGACTGCCTCCTTTTAATCCGGACACGACCTCTTCCATTATTGTTTCGGAATCGAGGAAGTTTTCGTCCGCGGCAAAGGTTTCAAGCTTGTCTTCCGTGCCCTTTTGGGGCTTTGCGTAAATCGTCGGGACTCCGTTTTTGAATACCGCCACTCTGATAGCCTCATCCGCTCCCTTGTATTCGGATTCGAGGTTGAGCGACGCGCGGTAGTCGACCGACTCGTCTTCGTCCCGGGTCGCGCTCATAAGACCGAAGGTGTATGCCAGGTAATTCTTTCCGTTATGTTCGCCCCAGACCTTGTCGATGTCTTCAAACTTTTCATAAACGGGATCGTCGCCCAGCTCGCCGTTTTGGTTGAGGATCCACTCCTTCGTGATATTGTCCATATCCTCAATAGGCGCGGCGTACAGGTTCAGCGTTTTATTTTTAAAGTGCTTATCGTCGGAAAGGGTGATGCCGTATTCGTTCGGCGTAAGGCTGACCGTGAAACGACCCGCCTTGTTGAGGATCACCATACTGCAGTAGCCTACTCCGAGGATAAGAAGCAGAACGCCCAAAATGATAGCTACGATGCGGATAAGCCAATTTCTTCTATGGACTTTTTCCGCGTTTGTATTAACGTCATATCTCTTCGACGCCGCTTCCATCGACAGCGCCGGTATGTACGGCCCCTTGTTGCCCTGATCGGCTACGGACGCCTTTTTTTCGGGCTGTACATCCGCTTTATTTTTTTTCGCCAACACAAATCAACTCCTAACAGAATGTTTTAACAACTCTTTATCCTTTTATCATTCTCTCCGCCATAGGCTTTCCGTAAAGGTCACCCTTGAGCTGGTCGACTCCCATGGCCCTTAAGAGTTTTTCTTTATCCGGACTGTCGACTCCGTCGACTCTTGTCTGTACCACTATCTTTTTAGCGAATTCTATAATGCCCTGTACCATGTTTTGTGTCCGCTCGTCGGTCAGGATCTCGTCGATAAGGCTCTTATGTATACATATATAATCGACTTCATATTGACCGAGCCGCGTAAGCGACGTAAATTCCACTCCGAAATCGTCGATCGAAACGGTAAATCCGTTTTGTCTCAGCGCCTTGATGTTTTCAACGACCTGCTTTTTTTCAGCCTCGAGGATGCTTTCGTTTATATTGAAGCAGATCTTGTCGCTGTTTACGCCCTTTTGGTCCATTATCTTAAGTATCTGGGGCATGAAGTAGTTTTTAGCGAGATATTTAACGGAAACGGGGATTATCAATCTATTTATATCCGCCTCTCTCTTTTCACAGCGGAGGATCGCGTCGCAGCCCTCCTCGAGATTCCAGCGGTTAAGGGCGAATATCTGGGACGACTTCTCGGCGATCGGCACGAACTGATCGGGAAGCATGACGCCCATCTGACGGTCGTTTATCTGCATATGGGTCTCAAAGTCGATAGCCATATTGAGATGGACGTCAAACACGGGCTGATAATGAAGCGAAAGCGTCCTCGGATATTTACGCGGCACCGGCGCCGCGTTCGCTCCGTCGGCCTTTTCGGCGGGCTTTTGGGCCTTAGCGGGCTTTTTCGCCTTTTTTTCGCTGTTTTCAACGCCTACGGACTTATTTTCTTCCATGGATGGCACTCCCCGTTAAACATTTTATGGGCGCAAGGTATCTTTTGACCGAAGCAAAATCTACCTTGTTCCCCGATTCGTCTCATAACGCTTTATAATGTGGATATTTACATAAATACACATGTTTGGATATAATAACTTTAACATTTTGTACATAGAATGTCAATAACAATCCGCGATTTTTTTTAAATTTTTTTGAATAAAATCACAGACCGTTGTGCAAATATCATAAATATGTCTATTTGCATTTGTTTGTTATGACAATCCGCCTACAGATCAAGCCCCATGGCGAAGCCCTGGCCGATTTTTCCGAGGCTCGAAAATCCGCATTTTTTATAGAAGCTTATCCCCGCCTGATTTTTTACGCCGACGATAAGCATAACGCCTTTAATTCTTTTTTGGGTTAATAGCTCCTTTAGGGCGTTTATAAGCGCAGTTCCGACGCCCATTCGCCTGTATTCCGGCAATATATCTATATGCAGATGCGCCGGAAAAAACGTCGCGTAACGTGAATAAACGTACGCTTCGCCCTTGGCTGTAAAGGCTAAGAGCTTACTGATATGTTTTATTTTAGGCATATAATCCTTCATAAAGCCTTTTACATATCGCTCGCAGTCGCATGTCGCCAAAATATAGCCCACGACAGTCTCTTCGCCCGTCTCGTCGTTTTTATCGACGGCGACAAAGCAGCTCTCAGGCTCCTTTTCTATATAATAATCGCAGTAAAGGCTCAGTATGTATTGCCTTTTTGACTCCGAACGCACCTTTATGTCGCTCGTCGCGATGCAGATAAGCCGTACCCTGTCCCTGTCTTTCCAATCGTAGGGGCGAACATAGACGCTCATAGATACATCCCACCTCGGTTTTTATGAATTATAATTCTGATTTAGTAATTTATAACGTAATAGTTAAAAGCTTTACAAAAAATAGGCTACTCGCCGTCGAGCTGATCGTGTAAGGCTTCCCACTGTGACAGCAGCTCTTCCTGCTTCAAATGCACCTCGCGAAGACGCTCGGTAAGCTCCGTCACCTTTTTATAATCTGACGCCGTCTCAGGAAGCGAAAGGCTTTGATTTATAATGTTTTCTTCCTCTTCGAGCGAGCTTATTTCGTCCTCGCATCGGCTGATTTTCCCGAGAAGCCGCCGTTTTTCGCTCTCTTTTTCTTTCTTTTGCCAATAATCGCTTTGTTTTTGGGGGCGCGAAGACTGCTGCTTCTTCGTTTTAAGCTCCTCGAGCCTCTTTAAATATCCGTCGTAATCCTCGCCGCATTCCATGGCGCCGGTATGGGTGAGGTGGATAACGCGCGTACAGAGCTTATTTATAAAATATCTGTCATGTGACACGACGAGCATCGTCCCGTCGTATTCAAGAAGCGCGTTTTCAAGGACCTCGCGGGAATTGATGTCGAGATGGTTCGTCGGCTCGTCGAGAAGAAGGAAGTTTGCGCCCGACAAAACGAGCTTTAAGAGCGCCAGACGCGCCTTTTCGCCGCCGCTCAGCTCGCCGACCTTTTTGAAAACGTCCTCTCCGCGAAAGAGGAAAAGCGCAAGCGCGGAGCGAATCTCGGTCATATCCATCGAGCGGTGAAGATCCCACACCTCGTTTATGACTGTTTTTTCATCGTCAAGCCCCGACAGCGACTGGTCAAAATATCCGACCTTCACGTTTGAGCCGAGGCGCACCGATCCGCTGTCCGCGGCCGTTTCCCGCGTAATTATCCTTAAAAATGTCGTCTTCCCGCAGCCGTTCGGCCCCAAAAGAAAAACGCGCTCACGTTTTTTAATAAGGAACGACACGTCCCTGAAAAGCGGCTTTCCGGGAAATGATTTTGAGAGATCTTTTATATCCGCTACTTCGTTCCCGCTCTCGGCGACGGGTTTAAAATGAAAGCTTATCCCCGCCTCCATGCTCTCGGGAATTATAAGCTCCGCACGCTTTTTGTCGAGCATTTTTTGCTTGCTTTCAGCCGTTATGAAATTTCGCTCTCTGCCGAAGGATCGTTGCTGTTCAATGATCCCTTCGAGCTTTTTGATCTCGCGCATCCCGTTTTCGTATTGGCGGCGCTCGTACTCGTCCTTTTCGGCCTTCAGCTTTAAATAGCGCGAATAATTGCCCTTCCAGACCGAGAGCTTTTTGTTTGAAAGACTGAGCGTACCCGTCGTCACCTTGTCGAGGAAATAGCGGTCGTGGGAAATGATTATCGCCGCGCTCCGACAGTCGCACAAAAAGCTTTCGAGCCACTCGACGCTCTCGATGTCGAGGTGATTCGTCGGCTCGTCTAGGAGCATCAGATCGCTCCCCGATAAAAGAAGCTTTCCGAGGCTTATTTTTGAACGCTGGCCGCCGCTTATCTCGGAGCATTTAAGGGAAAAATCGCTCTCCGAAAAGCCGAGACCTAATAGCGCCGCGCGTGTTTTGCTCCTGAAAACAAGCCCGTCGCTCTGCGTAAAATAATCGTTCAGATCATTTTGCTCCGCTATAAGGGCATTTTCGTCCCCTTCGCCGCTTTCAAGCTCGGAGGATATCTCGCCAAGCCTCTTTTCGATCTCGATAAGAGGCGCGTAAACCGACAGCAGCTCGTCATATATGGTTTTGTCGGAGGACGAGCAGGCGTGCTGTTCCATATAGCCGAGCTTTATGTCCTTTGACCTCGCGACAAGCCCGGACGAAGGGATGACGTCGCCCGTGATTATCCTGAAAAGCGTCGTTTTACCCGTACCGTTCGCGCCGACAAGACCTACCCGCTCCTTTTCGCCGACGTCGAAATTGACGCCCTTAAAAAGAAGCCTGTCGCCGAAATACATGTCGATATTTTGGAGATTGAGCACAGACATTTTTGATTAGATCCTTGTTTCGAGAATTTCGGTTTTTCCGATAACTTTAAAATTTCCCGTCCCCGCGGGCACAAAAACGCTCTCGCCCTTTTTGACGGAAAAGCTCTCTCCGCCGCCCTCGAAAACGCCCTCTCCGTCGAGGAAAAGGAGCGAAACGAAGCTGTTTTCGTCCGCTTTTGAAGCGTATTCGCTATCGCTTTTGACCCTCGAAACATTAAAGAGATCGCACGATGTAAGCAGCTTTTTTTGCTCTGTGTTAAGCTCTTTGGCTTTACACTCGTCGATTTTTCTCATTTTATAGGGCAAAGTTTGCGTAACATCCACAGCCTTTGATATATGAAGCTCTCTCGGCTTTCCGTCGGCAGATTTTCTGTTGTAATCGTAAATTCTATATGTCGTATCGGAATTTTGCTGGACTTCGACAAGTAGTACGCCTTTACAAATCGCGTGAAGCGTGCCGGCTTCGATAAAAAAGAAGTCGCCCTTCTTCACCTTAACTTTGCTGACGTGATCGAGCAGTGTATTGTCTTTTATCGAATTTTCAAAAGTCGCCTTGCTTATCTCCTTTTTAAAGCCCAAAATCAGTTCCGCGCCGTCGTCCGCGTCGAGGATATACCAGCATTCCGTCTTTCCCGCGCCGTTTTCGACGCGCCTCGCGTAGTCCTCGTCGGGGTGTACCTGGATGGACAGATTGTCCCTGGCGTCGATAAATTTTATCAGTATCGGGAACTCCTTGAAGCGCTCCGCGTTTTTGCCGCAGATCGACCTGTCCTCCTCGTAAACGCTCTTTAAAGTCCTGCCCTTGAACTCTCCGTTTTCGATAACTCCGCATCCTCTCGGATGGCAGGACAGCACCCACGCCTCAGCCGCGTTCTCCTTGTCCGTCTCGACGCCGTATTCGTCGATAAGGCGTCTTCCGCCCCAGATGGTGCTTGAGATATAAGGCTTTAATTTTACCGGATACAAAATAAAACACCTCTTTCGATATGTTATTGCGATCTATCATATTTTTATTGAAAACGCTATAAATATTTTGTGATAAATTAAACGAAAGGATGAATGTCTTGAGCACATTTTATAAGGCGATATGCCTGTCGTTCCTGTCTTTATCCGCGCTCGTCGTCCTGACAGCCATGGTAAGGAGCCGAAGCTTCTTTAAAACGCTCTTTTTATCGGTCATTCAGGGCACCGCGGCGATATTTGCCGTCAACGCGGCGGGACTTCTCACGGGCGTTACCATGCCCGTAAACTGGTATACGCTCGGTTTCGGAGCCGTTTTCGGCGCTCCGGGCGTCATTTCGATGCTGATATCCGAGATAATCTTACATCCATAACCAGCCGAGAAGAAGAATGTATAACAGCCATTGCCACCATGTGTATGTCGTTTCGACGGTACATAAGCCGACAAATTCGTTTCCTTTCGCGTCGGTCACAGTCACCGAAACCGTTGATGTGCCGAGCTTCAGCGCCTTTACGACGCCCGTTTCGCTGTCTACCGACACGGCCTTTTCGTTGGACGATTCCCACTTTACGGACGTGTACGTTGCGTTTTTGGGCACTGTGTTCCATTCGAGCGCCTTTGTCGACGCCGCGTTGAGCTTAAGCGACGGCGGGGTAACGACAATGTCGGTTATGCGGTTTTCGGCTATCAGAAACGTAGTATCGAAGAATGTACAGCTGCCGCCGTCTTCGTTCTCCGCGGTAAGCGTAAGATCATATGACCCGTATGAAAGACTGCTTAAGCCGAGCTGCCACACCGCCGTGGAAATATTGCATGACATGCTTTCCGGACGAAGGCTTACCCTCCCCACGGTTATTCCGAACGAATTTTTAAGCGTTATTTCTACCGACGTTATGGGTGACCGGCTCAAAATCGTTCCGCCTAAAGGGATATTTGTGCCGTATACATAGCTTCCCGAGGGATAGACAAGCTCCGATGACGACCATTCGGGCTGAGAAGCGTCGCTGATAATGATCGGCCCGTACGGTGAAACGTAGCTCAAAGCGCTGTAATCGTAAAAGTAATGGAGGATGTCCTCATAGGAATATCCCGCTTCGCCGAGCGAACGCGCCTCGTTCTGGGAAAGGATGCCTCCGTTCTTTACTGCATAGGAGTGGTAAGAGCTGTTTGCGACGTATCCCGACTGGAAAAACTGTCCCGCGCTGTTTAAGAAGTAACTGCCGCGAAGCTCGTCGACAAATCCGTACCACTTCGTCCTGTATCTCGAAGCGAGATTATTTTCAAACGCATAAGGATCGTAGACCTGATCGCTCGTCGAATCCTTGACGTCGTAGCCGAGAGCGGGATATTTCGGCCTCAAAGTCCTGAACCAGCCGTACATTTTGACCGCCATCACGCCTGCCTTGTGGTAGGCGTCGTTGCTCACCGACGCGTAGCCGAATTCGGCGTTTACGACGACCGCCTGATAATATCTGAAACCGACCGTCTCCGTAACGCCCGAAGACGTCCTGTAAACGACGATCTTATCCGGCTCCTTCGTGCTCGCGTATATCGGGGTGTCTATCCCCTGCGCGCGGACGATATCTTCTCCGTAAAAATCGGACGAAAGTATAACGGAGTCCTCGACGATAAAACGGGTATTTTCGTCGCCGGCAATGATCATCAGCCGGTAATTGTCGCCGCTTTTGTAAAACTTATTTTCGCAAAGCGTTTTGCATTTTATTTTTACAAAATACGCCGCGACGTCTTTGTATTCCGAGAGATAACTCTCGACGTTTGTAAATCCGGCCACCCTTTGTATATCAACGCTTTTTATCTGTATGACCTCTTCGTTTGCGACGGCAAAGATGCCTGCGCGGCTGTTTTTATTGCTCTCGTTTTCAATAAATTTTATGTATTCGTCAAGGTCGGAAGGCGCAAAATATGAAGCCCATTTTCGGAGATCTCCGCGGTCGACACATTCGGCGCAGCTTTTGATCATCAGCTCGTCCCCGTCCGACGCGAAAGAAGAAAAAGCGCAAACGCACATCGTAACGAGCATCAAAAATGCGAAAAAAACCGATGTGATCGCTCTTATTTTTTTCATAAAAATTTCGCCCCTATTTTAATAAATTACCTATTATTATAACACAATTATTTCAAAAGTAAACCGATAGTTTTTCCCTTTTTAAAAGAAGCGTTCTGTTTTTATTTTCATAAGGTTGACAATTCCCTCATATAAATGTAAAATAGCTTAAAAAGGTGAAGGAAAAGGTGAAAGAAAATGCGTAAAAAAAGCGTCTTCTCCAAGGCAGTCGCCCTTATTCTTTTCGCATCATTTTTTATAAGCTGTTTTTCTTTTTCGTCATACGCCGCCGAGTCGTTTGAGATGTCCGCGGACGAATGGAACGCCTACTACTTAAAATATAAAACCGACGGCGCCGACGCGTTCATGTCGCCCGGAAAAGATGAGTCCGAAAGGAATTTTTCTTGGTACTCGGGAGCCGATCAAAAAGACGGACATGTCGAAGTCTCCCTTTATCCCGACATGAAAGACGCAAAACGCTTTTACGGCTCGTCCGTTAAAACTTTTGAAGGCGACGTTTCAAACAAGGTCACCGTAAGCGGCCTTAAAGAGGACACAAAGTATTACTACAGATGCTGTACTTCCTCATTTAAAACAGACGTCGCTTCGTTCAAAACCGACTCCGGAAGCGACTTTTCCGCCGTTTATGTCACCGACGTCCATATAAGCTATGACCCCGATAACGATATTGCGATACGCGATAACGCCTACACTTTCCATAAAACTCTCGCGGCGGCAAAAAAGACCGATCCCGATATATCGCTTCTTCTTTCAGCGGGCGATCAGGCAAGCGGCGGATTAAGAGAAGAATATGAGGGCTTCGTCGCGTCTCCCGTTATGTCCACCCTCTCCTTTGCGCCGGCTGTAGGCAACCACGACAAGAAAAACATCGCGTACAAGACCTTCACAAACAATCCTAACGAATATAAAAACTGCATAATATCATCCTATATCGGCTATGATTACTGGTTTGTCAAGGGCGACGTACTTTTCCTCGTCCTCGATACAAACAATCCGAGCGCGGTGGATCACCGAAATTTCGTCAAACAGGCTGTAAAACAAAATCCAGACGTCAAGTGGCGCGTAGCGATGTTCCATCACGACCTTTTCGGGGGAAGAACACCCGGGCGCGAATCCGAAACGAAGCTTTTAAGGCTTTTAAACGCTCCCGTGATGGATGAATTCGGTATCGACCTCGTCCTGCTCGGACACAGCCATTACTACACCATATCGAACGTCATCTACGACCGTAAGACGGTCCTCAAAACCTCCGACGTAAACAGCGTCAAGGACGCCGCCGGGACGATCTATATGGTATCCGGCTCGATCAATCACCCGAGGATGGACGTCGACGCCCCCGTCGGCGAAAATGCCGGAAAATATTACGATACAGACGATGTGATATATAATATCCTGAGCTTTTCCGACGGCGCGATAAAAATCGATTCATACACCTTGAACGGCGGCGAGCATTTCGAGTCGTTTGAGATACAAAAAACCTCCGAAAACGGCGGCCATCCCCAAAAATATTTCAAATGGTATATGCCGTTCGTAAGATTCATAAGTCTTGTATACGGATATTTTGAAGTTCTTTCCGTAAAATTTAAATATTTCAGAGCCGGATTGTTGAAATAATATGAAAAAAGAAGAAAAAACAAACGTCATGCGCATCCTTGACAGCCATAAGGTCCCGTATAAGCATTACTGCTATGCCGATACGGGCGCCGTCAGCGGCTCCGACGTCGTGAGAGTTCTCGGCGAGGATCCGGCGAGAGCGTTCAAAACGCTCGTGACTGTCGCAAGATCGAAGAAAAATTATGTATTTGTGATACCCGTCGACTCGGAGCTTGACCTCAAGAAGGCCGCCGCGTGCGCGGGAGAAAAATCGGTCGAAATGATAAAACAAAAGGAGCTTTTACCTCTTACGGGATATGTCCACGGAGGCTGTTCGCCGATAGGGATGAAAAAGCTCTTTCCGACATTTTTCGATCGGTCGGCCGAAAACTTTGAAACAGTCTTTTTCAGCGCCGGAAAGATCGGCTACCAGGTCGAAGTAAAGCTTTCGGATATAAAAAATATCGTCCCCTATAAGCTCGGGGACGTCACGAAACAGGGGGAGCTTTAAGTTGCTCGGTATGAATATCGGAATAGACCTCGGCACGTCGTCGGTCATTGTTTATGTCGACGGCAAGGGCATCGTATTGTCCGAGGCGTCCGTCACGGCGAGCGAATCGAACAGCGGAAAGGTCATTTCGATAGGCTCAAAGGCATATAAAATGATCGGCCGCAATCCCTCGTCGATAAGCGTCACGCGTCCGCTGAAAAACGGCGTTATATCCGATTTCACCGCCACACAATGTATCCTCCGCTATTATCTCCAAAAGGTCTGCGGAAACAGGATCTTTAAGCCGAATATAGTCATATGTATGCCGTCGTCCATTACGGGGCTTGAAAAGAGGACTCTTCTCGACCTCGCGACCTCCTCCGGCGCGGGCAGAGCTTGTCTTATCGAGGAGCCGCTTGCCGCGGCGTTCGGAGCGGGCGTCGAATACAACAACCATAAGGGCATAATGGTCGTCGATATCGGCGGTGGAACGACCGATATCGCCGTTATTACCATGGGCTCCATCTCCGTTTCAAAAAGCATCTACGTCGCCGGAAACGCGTTTGACGACGCCATAATGCGTTATGTGAAGCGCGAACGCGACATGATAATAGGAGAAATAACAGCCGAGGAGATAAAGAAAAAAATCGGCTGCGCATATATGCGCGACGCCGAAATAGCCATACAGGTCAAGGGAAAAAACTATATCAGCGGTATGCCGGAATATTTTGAGATAACGACGACGGAGGTCTTTCTCGCCCTCAGGGAACAGCTCGAAAAAATAGCCGAGGGCATCCGCTCCGTTCTTGAGATAACGCCTCCGGAGCTTTCCTCCGACATAGCCGAATCGGGTATAATACTGACGGGCGGCGGCTCGCTCCTGCGCGGTCTCGACGGATTTATATTCAAAAAAACGGGCATAAAGACCGTCACGGCCCACGATCCCGTAAACTGCGTCGCGCGCGGCATCGGCACGGCGCTTGGGCATATCGACATCCTCGCCGAAAACGGTTATCTCTTCAAAACGCGCGAGGACATAACCGGCCGTAACGAGGACGTGACGTCCGAGCTTGAGAGCTTCATAATCAGTGATACCTAAAAAACAAAGCAGACAACGTGATTATTTCGCGCTGTCTGTTTTTTTCAATTCCTGCAATACGTTCATGTCTTCGATTGTAGGAAACGCCGCCCTCGGCGTTCCATTACCTAACCGTGATATGACTTTCGACGAGGAACACGGAGGGATCGTCGAGGTAAACGTCATCGTGAAACGGCGACAACCCCTCAGTCTCGTCGCAAGCTCCTCGACAGCTCCCCTTACTCAGGGGAGCCTCTTTTTTTGTCTATATTTTTCTTTTCTCGCCGTTTCAGCCTTGACCTCTCCCCTTTTACTCCAAACAGAAAGCTATGAGGTCGTTTACGTCGGCAACGGCAAGACATTCGACCGTGTCGGACGCGCCGTAATATATTTTAACTTCTCCGCTTTCCTCGAGGATCATTCCGCCCGGGAACACTACGTCGAGCCTGAATCCGTCCTCCGTCTCAAAATCGCGGTCGCTGACAATAAGCGGCTTTTTACCTATTCCGATGACCTTTGACGGATCCTCAATGTCAAGCAGAGCGACGCCGGCGTAATATTCCTTGTCCCAACTGTCCTGCCAACCGTTTTTGCCGCGTCCCGGGAAGCGCCTTACGGCGTGGAACGTTGTGAGCCAGCCCTTCTCAGTCTTTACGGGAGGCGCGGCGGGGCCTATCTTGTCGTCGGCGAACGGTACATCCTCAACGCCCATCACGAGGCGCGATTTTCCCCAATACGTCAGATCGGGCGACTCCGAAAGCCAGATATCGAATCTGTCCCTGTGTCTGCGCGAATAGACCGGCATGGGACGTTCAAGACGGACAAAATTCCCGTTCAGCTTTTCCGGCAGCAGCACCATGTTGCGGTTGTCGGGCACGGACATGGACAAAAAGTCAAAATGCTCGAAATCCTCCGTCGACGCGATACCGCCGCAAAGACCGTGCTTCGTATCTATTGCAAAGCACATATAACATTTTCCGTCGATAACGGTAAGACGCGGGTCGTAAGCCCTCTCTATCTCATCTGTTTTCATCGCGAAGCATGGCTTCGGAGCGACCTCCCATTTTATCCCGTCGTCGCTGTACGCAAGACCGATATTTGTTCCTTCCAAAACATGCTTTTCGGCGTCGCCGTAATCGTTTCGGAACGCCATAACGTATTTGCCGTTATACTTTGTCACTCCGGCGTTGAAAACAAGAGCGGCGTTATACGGAACATCCTTTCTCGTCAGCACCGGTCCTTCATTTTTGCGGATTATATCCGCGGAAACATATTCGCCCATTTTTATTTCTCCCTTCCGATCTCGGTCATATTTTTATTATATTACAGTAAAATGTAAAAGACAATCAATTTATGATTTTTGTAAATGATAACCAAAAAAATCGACGAAAATTCTACATTAAAAAATCGCAAAATATTGTCCGATATTGTCCGATATGGTATAATAAGATAATATGTTTCGATATGAGAACAGTTTCGGTCATATCGGAAGACAAATACGATACTTTTTGCTATGGCTCCCGGAGGAAAACATGAAAAAATTCCGCAGGATAATATTTATCGCTACAGTCTTCATTCTGATAACCTCGATAACCGCGTCGTCTGCGAACGCGGCGTGGCTTCTGTTCCCCGATTTCTTTATAAAGCCTTATTCTGTATCCGACGAGCTTCAGAAAAAGCTGAATAAAATTTACAACAACTATAATTTTGAAATAGGCTGGGGACTTTACGACATAAGCGGAGGAGTACTTAAAAAGGTCGCGTCATACAACACCGCCGATACCTTCCAAAGCAACTGTACGATAAAAGCGGCGATGCTTCTCTGTCTCTGTAAGGAGATGGACAAGGGCAAATTGTCGCTCAAGGATAAGCTGAAGGTAAGAGCAGGCGAGCTTCATTACGACGATTTTGACCGCGGAAGCGGCAATTATACGGTCGAATACCTTATCGGCAGGATGATCCACGTCTCAAACAACGCGTGCTACGAGATACTTCTTCGCTACATAACTCTTAAAAAATTCAACGCGTTTCTCAAAACGCTCGGCAGCGGCACATACATCGAGTCATATAATTACATGGGCGACTGCTATATAAAAGACAGGGCAAAGGAGTGGATCGCGCTCTATAATTACTGCCACTCCGTCGCAAAGCACGCGTCATATGCCTGGGATCTTCTCTTAAACGCCAAATATTCGCCCATAAGAGACGGCGTCGGCAGAGCCGCGGCTCACAAAAGCGGCTGGCATTATGAAGACGGCGTCCACGGAACGGCGGGCGACTGCGCCGTCGTCTCCACGCCGAATGGCGGATGCTATCTGATGATAATGTTCACCTGCAACAACTCGAGAGGAAAATACAGCCAAAGGCTCATGCGCGAGCTTGCCGTCGTCCTCGACAAGGTTTGGAACGACTACTACGATTCGATACCGTCCGTACTGAGGCCAAACGCCTCATTTTAGCCCTTCGACGAAAGATCAAAGCTCCCTGTAAAAAATCAGTTTTGACGAACGCGGCTGCGGCATTTCCGCCGTATAGCCGCTTTTATTTATGCTTTCTCCGTCGACGACTGTTTTTTCACCCGTATCGGCGTCGGTGAACTCATATTTTTTACCGTTCTCAATGCCGTAAAGCTTAAAAATCGCCCTGTCATACATGCTTTCGGCGCGTCTGAAAATAAGGATCATCCCGTCCTTCTCTCTCGGTCTCGAATACTGCGACGCCGCCCACGAAAATTCGTCGACGGGAGACAATGTAAGCGGGTAAAAATCCTCCGATAAATACGGCCTTACGCGCTTATATTCCTCGTTCATCCTTTTTACCCACGGGACTGCCTTTTCGTCAAACTCCCAACCGACATAACCCCAGTAATTGACGGTAAGAGACGTACCGTAACAGCTGCGGAAACGGTAGCTGTCCATCGTGACGTTGCCCGCACCCGTACCCGAATAAGGTACCCAGCGGGGGAACGAGATCGAATGCGTCTGGGTTATTTCGGGGTCGGCGTCCCATTGGCATTGACGGTCGCTTCGCCAAAGCGGAACGGAACGTCGGATCGTTTCGATGTCGATACGCCTGCCGCCGCTTGCGCAGTCGTCGATGATAAGTCCCGGGAAGCGCTCCAAAAGAGCGTCCCAAAGCCTGTAAAGCCCCGTGACGTGGCCTATCTCGGTTATACCGCTCCTGCCCTCCTCGTCGTTTTCACGCCACCAATCGAGGGGATCGAAGTTGAAATCCTGGCGAAGGCACGAGAGGGAGAACGTCTCGATGATATTACTGAGCGTTTCATAAGCATAGTTGAACGCTTCTTCGTTTCCGAGCCAAAGAAGCAGGTTGTTTTCTTCCCTGCTTTTAAGCGAGAGATAATATTCGGGATGCTCCTTGACCGCGTTCGACGTCCTGACGACTCTCTCCGGCTCCACCCAGAGAAGGAATTTCATCCCGTATTTCTTTACCGCCTCAGCGACGTCGCGCATCCCATTAGGATGATATCTTTTATTTACGAACCAGTCGCCCGTATAAATCGACCAGTCGCCCTCAAATTCATTGGGACAATCCGTCTTTGAATCGCCGTACCAGCCCGCGTCGATCCAGATATATTCAAATCCGAGTTCATTTTCGGCAAGCTTTTCCACAGTCGAGATTATCTCGTCCGAATGTCTCGAGCCCCAAAAGCTGTGGCAAAGCGGAGCGTATTTCGGTCTTCCCGGAGAGCCGATAAGCGAAAAATGATTTTTAAGAAGCCTTCTCCACGCGTTATGGGCGTTTATCGAGCCGTCCTTAAACGGCATAAGCAAAAACGACGTCGTCCTGAACTTTTCATTCGGCTTCAAATAAAATTCGGCGTTTTCGATGCCTGTTTTTATTTTTATATCTCCGTCGCCGCGCTCTATAGCGCATCTCCATTGACCCGACCAGCCGATAGCGAAAATATATCCCTCGCCGCCCCTTCTTACCTCAAAAAACGGCGTGTCCGATTGCGACGAACGGCCGCCGGACGCCCGATATCTTCTGATATCTCCCGACCTAACAAACCTTTTTCTGTCCTTGAATTCGCCTATCGACAAATCCGAGCCCTTGGGATTGTAAATCGCCGCAGTCTCCTTCGGCGTATCGTATCCGGGACGGATATTATCCGGCATAAGCTCAAGCGCTATGTCGCAGTCGTTTATTTCGGACAGCGTTTCGCTGTTTTTATCCGACGTGTTTTCAAAATACGTTACCCAGTCGTACGCCCCGAAGCCGGCAAAATATCTTATCTCGGTGCGCGTTCTGAGTCCGTCGTTAAATATAAGCTCGATGACCGTTAGTTCCGTACCGTCCTTAGACGCCGTACTATTCCTTTTGATCTCATATCCGATCTCGGAAATCTTTTTTCCGCCGTATAAAAATGACAGCGGAAGACCGCTTGAAAACAGCTTTTTATTGTTCATCATTATTCATGCCTCCAACGCTTTTATATCTTTCAAAATACCGTCCGGCAAATAAGGCTCAGACGCACGGCAAAAACCGTTTTTCCGACAAACTTATTGACACAGACTCTTCAAAATGTTAAATTTATTTATGTAACAAATAAAAATAACGGAGATAATTCAAATGAAAAAGGTTTTGAGCATTGTTATGTGTACCGCGATCTTATTATCGTTTTGTTCACTCGGCTTAGGCGTTTCGGCGGCGGAAAGCTACAGGATAGTTTCGCCTTATGAAGACGTCGTATGGAGCGGCGACGGCGCGTGGGGCGCCTACAGAGGCAATCTCCATTCCCACACGACGTACAGCGACGCCGACGTCGACCTCGCTTCGATGGTAAAGGAATATTACAAAAACGGCTACGACTTTCTCGCCAACTCCGATCATGCCGTAACGGGCGTCGAGTGGAACAAGGCTCCCGCCAGAATGCCTATATACGCATATCAGGCGATCCTCGGCAACAAGCAGGTTCATCTGACTGACGAGGAATATGAAGCCATCACGACCGGCACATATAACGGCAGAGGTAAAAAAATGGTCTGCGTCGTCGGGGCTAACGAGCTCAACAATCATTCCCTTTCAAAAAACCATGTAAACGGCTACTTCCTGCCCCAAAGCGTCGGCAACGGCTTCGGCGGAGTCGAAAATGAAAAGGGATATGAAAAAGCCGTAAAATTCGTCGACAAAAACGGCGGACTTTCACACATCAATCATCCCGGCGACTGGATAGACTCAAACAGAGATCCGCAGGCGGTAAACGACCGGAAAAACATAGAGCTTTTCGGAAATATCATCCTTAAATACGACAGCTGTCTCGGTATGGAGGTCCTTAACGACAGAAACAGCACGACGAAATACGACAGAGTCCTTTGGGACAACGTGCTTATGTACACTCTCCCCTACGGAAAGACCGTCATCGGATTTTCAAATACCGACGCCCACAATCTCCTCGACACCGACAGCTCCTTCTCGGTCTTTATGATGAAGGAGAACAACGTCGATAATATCAAAAAGACGATGCAGAGCGGCGCATTCTTCGGCGTTACGAAGATACTTCCCGGAAACGATTTCGAGATAGGCCCCAAGGATGGCTTCGACCTGCGCGGAAAGGACGTCCCCTACCCGATGTTTAAAAGTCTCACCGTCGACGGTCATAAGATAACCGCGACGACCGAAAACGCAAGCGAGATACAGTTCATCGCCAACGGCAAAGTCATCGCCAAGGGAGAGACGAACGGCGAAGCGTTCACGCTCGACCTTGACAGCGTCGAAAACGCAAAGGATCTCCTCTATGTCAGAGTTGAAATAAAGGGAG
>JAILLJ010000157.1 GCA_024693205.1 Clostridiales bacterium
ACGCCTTGCTTGAATCTTATTCCGTCATGCTGCACAAAAATCTCTTGACTTGCGACAGCAAATCTTCGATCTTTTTGTACAACCTGACGAAAAATCTTGCTTCGCAATTCGCACACCCCGATTGTGCGGTGTTGCCTTAAAGTCGGTAAATTTATTTTACCGGCTTTTTTAATTGACTATATCCCGAAAATGTGGTATTATCATAAAGTATCTTGGGCTATTATAGTTATATTATAAAAACGTATCATAAAGATTTTTGCGGGAGATGAAAAAGTGAGAAATCTTCATTATTGGGAAGACCCTGAAAAGATCGAGGAAAATAAGCTTGAGGGCAGGAATTTAGCTCTTCCGTTCGGACCGGACGACGAAGTCAGTATCGACAAGTCGCCCTATAAGTTTTCTCTTAACGGAAAGTGGAAGTTCGCGTGGTGCATGGGCGCCAATATGTTCAAGAGGGACTTTTACTTTGCCGAATTCAACGACGCCGACTGGGACACGATAGACGTTCCCTCGGTGTGGCAGATGAGGGGTTACGGCAAGCCGATGTATCTCGCCGCGTCGCTTCCGCCCGCTCTTTCGGTAAAAAAGAAGGAGATACCGAGCGTCAGCAGGAGCCTCAACGAGGTCGGACTTTACAGGAGAAAATTCCGCGTGCCCGAAACATGGATAGGCAGAAGGATCTTTCTTCATTTCGGAGCTGTCAAATCGGCGATGTACGTCTATATCAACGGCATGTTCGTCGGTTATTCACAGGGCTCGATGACTCCCGCCGAGTTTGATGTGACCGATTTTCTCAGTCTTGAAGAAAATACGATCGCAGTCAGGGTGATGCGCTACAGCGACGCTTCCTACCTTGAAAATCAGGATATGTGGCAGCTTTCCGGCATCTACCGCGAGGTATACCTCTACGCCGAGCCTATCATAAGGGTCGAGGACTTTTATGCCAACGCCGACCTTACCGACGATTACAGGAGCGGCATACTCAGCCTCTTTGTCTATCTGACAAGCACGAGCGCCGAAAGGAACACGGCCGACGTCGAAATATATCTCGACGATGAAAAATTCTTTGAAGACAGGGTGAAGATAGTCGGCAACTATCTGCTTTATGCCGAAAAATTCGTTCAGGACGTCAGGAAATGGTCTGCCGAAACGCCGAACCTCTATAATCTTAAAATACTTATAAAGGACGTCGACGGCACGGTAACAAAAAAACAGATCCGCATAGGCTTCAAGAGAGTCCAGATATCCGGAAACGTCCTTCTGATAAACGGAAGAAACGTTAAATTAAAGGGCGTGAACAGGCACGATTACGATCCCGACAACGGTTGGTGCGTGCCGAGAGAGACTTATTACCGCGACCTCTATCTGATGAAGCAGGCAAATATAAACGCCATCAGAACGAGCCATTATCCGAACGATCCGTTCTTCTATGAGCTTTGCGACGAGCTGGGCTTTTACGTCATGGACGAGTGCGACATGGAATCTCACGGCGTAAGAAGGAAAAACGTGCCCGGAAGCGATCCGAGATGGAAGGACGCCGTAGTCGACCGCGTTCGCAGGATGGTGCTTCGCGACAGGAGCCATCCCTGCGTCTGTATCTGGTCGCTCGGAAACGAGGCGGGCGACGGCAAAAACTTTTTGTTCATGCGCGCCGCTATAGCCGAGCTTTCGTCAAATATCCCCGTCCACTACGAGGGTGACGCAGACCTCACAAAGTCCGATTTCATAAGCAGGATGTATCCGACCGAAAAGGTCGTGGACTGCCTGAGAAATATGCGTGAAGTCAGGAACACGACGTTTGACAATGTCGCCAATGCCCTCGCGGCCGACAATAAGCCGGTACCGTCAAAGGCGTATTCATATAAGCCCGTCATCTACTGCGAATTTGCCCACTGCATGGAAAACAGTCTCGGCAACTTCAAGGAATATGTGAGCGATTTCGATCATTACGATCACATGTGCGGCGGATTTATATGGGACTTTGTCGATCAGTCGATCCACGTCAAGGAGGACGGCGTCGATAAGTACCTTTACGGCGGCGATTTCGACGATAAGCCATCGAATTATTATTTCTGCGCCAACGGTATCATAGCCTCCGACAGGACGCCCCATCCGGCATATTACGAGGTCAAGCAGTGCTACTCAAACGTTACGGCAAAGGACGCGGACTGTAAAAACGGCGAGGTCGAGATTTTCAATAAAAACTGCTTCGTTTCGCTGACATATCTCGATATAATATGGAAGGTGACAAAGGATGGCGAGCTTCTCGAAGAGGGGAGGATAGAAGCGCCGGATATCAAGCACCATTCCTCAAAGGTCATAAAGATCCCGTTCGATATCAAGAACTTCACAAAGGGAGAATATATTTTAACGCTCTCCTATGTTTACAATACAGAAAACGAGTGGCATAAAAAGGACGACGAAATAAGCTTTAATCAATTCCTTCTTTCAAATATAAAGCCCGAGGAAGAGGAATATTCGGGCGAAGCCGCGTCCGTTAAAAAGGAAAGCGGTAAAACGATCGTTACGGCGGGCAAGACGAAGCTGGTGTTTTCAAAGAAAAATCTCGTCTCGATGGACATGGGAGACGGCGAGATACTCTCTGATAAAATGACATTCAGACCCAACTTCTTCAGGGCGCTCACCGACAACGACAGGGGATATTTCAATTTTGTTCATGATAAGATACGCCTTAATCCCCTTTATCGCTGGCAAAAGGCGAGTAAAAATACAAAATGCACCGGCTTTTCGATAGCGAAAAATGACAGCGACGTCGTTATCAATATGCGCTGGAGCGTTCCTAAAATGAGCGGAGTTTCGACGACTATTGCCGTTCATCCCGACGGGAGCGTCACATTTACCGAAAACGCAAAGAACAACCATGCCGATCTTTTGAAGATAGGGTCGAGGATGGGCGTTTCCGCGACGCTGAACAATGTCGAATGGTACGGCAGAGGCCCGTATGAATCATATGCAGACCGTAAGACGGGTGAAAAGATAGCTGTCCATTCGATGAAGGCCGAGGAGACGGAGCATATGTATATGCGTCCGCAGGAAAACGGCAACAGGACGGACGTCCGCAGGATAAAGCTGACGAACGACAGCGGCAAGGGCATCGTGATAGACGCCGAAAAGCCGATAAATTTCAGCATCCATCCGTATTCCCAGGATGAACTCGAAAGAGCCGAGCATATATTCGAGCTTAAAAAGGACGATTTCCTGACGCTCAATTTAGACGGCTTTGAGTGCGGCGTAGGCGGAGATATGCCCGGCGTCGCTTGCCTTCATGAGCCGTATAAGATCCAAAAGGGCGAATACAGCTATTCCTTTACCGTAAAAAGAGCAGAGTAAAATTATGCTGAGTATCATACCGAAGCCGAAAAGCGTCTATGACTACGGGGACAAATCGTCCCTTTGCGGCAAAGAAGCGAAAAGCTTTATAAAAAGAAAGAACGACGGGAGTCTTCCGGACGAAGGATATAGGCTTTCGATAGACGAAAGCGGTATCGTGATATCTTCTTCGGGGGACAAAGGGTATCATTATGCGCTTGAGACGCTGAAACAGCTCGAAGCTCAAAGCGGCGACAGCCTTCCCTGCGTTATCATCACCGACGAGCCTCTGTTTCCATACAGGGGCTTTCATCTTGACTGCGCCCGTCATTTCTTTACGGTCGACGAGATCAAAAGGCTTATCGACGCGGCGTCGATGTTCAAGTTCAACA
>JAILLJ010000159.1 GCA_024693205.1 Clostridiales bacterium
ACGCCTTGCTTGAATCTTATTCCGTCATGCTGCACAAAAATCTCTTGACTTGCGACAGCAAATCTTCGATCTTTTTGTACAACCTGACGAAAAATCTTGCTTCGCAATTCGCACACCCCGATTGTGCGGTGTTGCCTTAAAAGACGTAGAGCGTTCCTTCGACATATCGCTTTAATGAGGCTCATATGATGGAAAAAATAACAAGCCGTTCAAACGAAAAGATAAAGCTCGCTGTTTCTTTAAAGACCGACGCCAAAGAGCGTAAAAAAAACGGACTGTTTTTTATCGAGGGCGCGAGGCTCTGTCATGACGCCGTTTTATCGGGGATAAATATAAAATATTTTTTCGTAACGGAAAAGGCGTCGATGAAATACAGCGCCGAGACCGCCGCGATAACCGACGCTGCGGAGCGCGGATACCTTATAAGCGAGGATGTTTCGCGCCGTCTTTCCGATACGGTCATGCCCCAGGGTATCTTTTGTTTGTGCGAAACTATTGACAAAAACGAAAGCTGTTATACAATATATAATAATGGAAAATATATCGCGCTCGACAATATCCAAAATCCCGACAACTTAGGCGCGATCGCCCGCGCCGCGGAGGCGCTCGGCGTTTCGGGGCTGATAATATACGACGGCTGCGATATATATAATCCAAAGGCGCTGAGAGCCTCGATGGGTTCTCTTTTCAGGATACCCGTTATAAAGACAGACGATCTGCCGCTTCTTTTAAGAGAATACGGCGGCAAGGGTATGCTTACGGCGGCTTCCGTTCCCGACGAAAGCGCGGTAAAAATAACCGACGCCGAACTTCGGGGCGGAGTCATATGCGTTATCGGAAACGAGGGCGCGGGCATAAGCGAAAGCGTTAAGGATGCGTGCAAAATAAAAGTGACGATACCGATGAAGGGGCGCGCGGAATCGCTGAACGCGGCGACAGCCGCCGCCGTTTTGATCTGGGAAATGATGAAATATGACTGACGACAAAAATGTATATTGGATATGGCTCCAATCGTGTCTCGGAACGGGAGCGAGGGTCGACGAGATATTGTCCGTTTTTCCCTCTCCCGAGGATATTTTCGATTTCTCCGAAACGGAACTCAGGATATCGGGCGTATTTACGGCAAGACAGCTCGACAGGTTAAAAAACACATCTCCCGATAGGTTTTCCGACGTTCCGTACAGGTGCAGGACAAACGGGTGGGAAATCATTACTCCCGACGACGACGATTACCCTCCGCTGCTTCTCGGTATAAGGGACTATCCGCTCGTCCTGTTTTCATGGGGCGATCTTTCGTGCGTAAGGGATAAGGCGACGATAGCCGTTGTCGGCTCGCGTTCCGCCTCCGTAAAGAGCGTCGATATCGCGGGAAAACTCTGCGATGAACTGGCGAGAGCCGGCGCGGTGGTCGTCAGCGGCTGCGCGCTCGGAGTCGACAGCGCCGCGCATACGGGCGCGCTCCACGGAAAAGGCAAGACCGTGGCGGTCTTGGGGTGCGGTCTTAACGTCCCTTATTTAAGACAAAACGAAGCTCTGAGGAACGCGATCTCGAAAAACGGGGCGGTAATAACCGAATATCTCCCCGATACCGAGGCAAAAGCGTCCAACTTCCCCGCGAGGAACAGGATCATTTCCGGACTTTCAAAGGGAGTCCTCGTGGTGGAGGCCGGCGTCAGGAGCGGCTCTTTGATAACGGCGGGCTATGCCGCCGAGCAGGGACGCGATCTCTATGCCGTGCCGGGCGATATCACGGACGTCGATTTCACGGGAGTCAATAAGCTTATCCGCGACGGCGCGAAGCCGGTATTTTCCGTGGACGATATACTCTGCGAATATCCGGAATGTTTCGGATACGATTATGATAAGCTTGAGCGCCTTTCTGCCGACGGGAATTTCCGCGCCTCCGATACGGTAAACGTTAAGCCTCAGCCTAAACTGTCGTCCGAGGTAATATCGCCCAAAGCGACGAATAATAATAGAGTGACAAAGGCTTCAAATGCCGTAAATGAGGAAGCCGACCGCGACAGGGACGTTAAAAAGACCGAAAAAGCGGAAAAACGTCAGCTCCCGAATTATATTTCCGAAGAAGCAATAAAAATATATGAAGTCCTCGGAAATGAGCCTTTAGGCACGGACGATATCGCGAGAAAAACAAAATTTAACACAAATATGATACTTACGGCATTGACAGAACTCGAAATTTATGGTTTTATTAAAATGCTCGAAGGAAAAAGGTATATAATAGTATAAACACCGTGCGTTTTAGACACGATTTAAAGTGCATGTAATTTTACGAAAGGATTGCCCTCTGCAGCGGCGCAGGCGGCAAACGACTGCGAATATGTCAAAATTAGTTATTGTTGAGTCCCCGGCAAAGGCGAAAAGCATCAAAAAATATCTCGGAAGCGGTTACGACGTGACTTCATCCATGGGTCATGTTCGTGATCTTCCGTCCGCGAGGCTGAGCGTAGACGTCAAAAACGACTTTGCGCCTAAGTACGCGATAATAAAGGGGAAAGAGAAGCTCGTCAAGGAGCTTAAGTCGATGGCGGCAAACAGCGACGGCGTCATCCTCGCGACCGACCCCGATCGCGAAGGAGAGGCGATATCGTGGCATCTCGCCACCATCCTCGGGCTCGATCTCGGTGAGGATAACCGCGTGACCTTTAACGAGATAACAAAGACGGGTATTAAAAACGGGATGGCGCATCCGCGCGCGGTCGATATGGATCTCGTAAACGCACAGCAGGCGAGGCGTATCTTAGACAGGCTTGTCGGTTACCGCCTCAGTCCGTTCGTTTCCCAAAAGATAAGGAGAGGACTTTCCGCCGGACGCGTCCAGAGCGTCGCGGTGAGGATAATCGTTGACCGCGAGGCTGAGATAAAGGCGTTCGTTCCCGAGGAATATTGGAGCATCGACGCCAAGTTCATAACAGGGCAGAGAAAGACCTTCGCCGCCCAGTTCACCGGCGACGAAAACGGAAAGGTAAAAATAACAAACAAGGAACAGGCGGACTTCTATCTTTCGCGCCTCGACGGAGCCGATTATTTCGTAAGCTCCTTAAAAAAGGGCACGAGGAAAAAATCTCCCATGCCGCCCTTTATAACCTCAACGCTCCAGCAGGAGGCGTCGATGCATCTCGGCTTCCAGTCACAAAGGACGATGAGAGCCGCCCAGGAGCTTTACGAAGGCGTCGACGTGCCGGGCATCGGTATGACCGGTCTTATAACCTACATGAGAACAGACTCCCTCAGGATATCCGAGGACGCGAGAAAAGCGGCATGCGACTTTATCGCCGAAAAATTCGGAAAGCAGTATGTCCCCGAAAAACAGAACTACTATAAATCACGCGCCAACGCCCAGGACGGTCACGAAGCGATCCGTCCGACGATCCCGTCCCTTACTCCCGACGAGGTAAAGGGCTGTTTAACGCCCGATCAGTATAAGATATATAACATCATCTGGAAGCGATTTATCGCCTGCCTTATGTCGCCCTGCGTACAAAATACGTTTAAGGTCGAAATAACGGGAGCCAACGAAAAAGACAAAGCCGAGGGAAAATACTGCACATTTTCCGCCTCGGGATATACCGTTAAATTTGACGGCTATACCGCGCTTTACGGCGATCACGACGACGGCAAGGAGGGCAAGCTTCCCGAGATAGCCGAAAACGATCCGTTAAAGGCCAAGGAAATGATCCCCAATCAGCACTTCACACAGCCGCCCGCGAGATATAACGAGGCTACGCTCATAAAGGCGCTTGAGGAAGAGGGCATCGGACGTCCCAGCACCTACGCCGCCATAATCACGACTATCGTAAAAAGAGGCTACGTCAAGCGTGCCGCGAAGCTCCTTATCCCGACCGAGCTCGGCGAAGCGATAACCGCGCTTTTAAAGGAACAGTTCCCGAAAATAGTAAACGTCAAGTTTACCGCCCAGATGGAAAGCTCCCTCGACGAGGTCGGAGCCGGTCAAGAGGACTATATAAAAATACTCCACGACTTCTATAACGATTTTGAAAAATCGCTCGACAAAGCGAAGGAAAACACAAAGGACGTCAAGATCACACTTCAGGAAGATATAACCGATATTAAGTGCGAAAAATGCGGACGTAACATGGTCATCAAGACGGGACGCTTCGGACGCTTCCTCGCGTGTCCCGGATATCCGGAATGTAAGAACGCCAAGCCGCTGATAACCGAAACAAAGGCTGAATGTCCGAAATGCGGCTCAAAGATCATTGAAAAGAAATCCAAAAAGGGATTTACGTTCTACGGCTGTGAAAAGTGGCCGGAATGTGATTTTTCAACGTGGGATAAGCCGACGGACGAGCGTTGTCCGAAGTGCGGCAAGTCGCTCTTTAAGAAAAAGGGTATGCTTGTCTGCATGAACGAGGGATGCGGCTACGAGTCGAGGCTCCAGAAAAAGCGCAAGGAAGATAAAGAAGAAAAAGAAGATGAATAAGGACTGTCTTGTTATCGGCGGAGGTTTGGCGGGCGTCGAGGCGTCAAACGTGATATCAAAAGCGGGCTTTCATGTGACTCTTTGCGAAATGAAGCCTGAGCGTTTTTCGCCGGCTCACAGCAGCGCCGATCTTGCCGAGCTTGTCTGTTCAAATTCGCTTAAAGCGCTGCGTGTTTCCTCGGCGTCGGGACTACTTAAAGCCGAGATGGAAACGCTCGGCTCGATATGCGTCGAAAGCGCGAAACAATGCGCCGTTCCCGCGGGAGGCGCTCTTGCAGTCGACAGAGAGTCTTTTTCGCGAATAATAACCGAAAAAATCACAAACGATCCGCTTATCGACGTCGTTCGCGGCGAGGTCACGGAGATACCGGACAAAAGACCGGTGATAATCGCCGCAGGCCCTTTAGCGTCCGACAGCCTGGCAAAAAGCATCGGAGAAAAATGCGGAGGATTTTTAAGCTTTTTTGACGCCGCCGCGCCGATAGTGACAAAAGACAGCATCGACATGGAGTCGGCATTTTTCGCGTCGCGCTATGATAAAGGCGGGGACGACGGATATATAAACTGTCCGCTCGATAAAGAGGAATACGAAGCCTTTTATAATGAGCTTATCCATGCCGAGAGAGCGGAGATACATGATTTCGATAAAAAGGGCAACGTCTACGAGGGCTGTATGCCGATAGAGATAATGGCGTCAAGAGGACCCGATACGATCCGCTTCGGGCCGCTGAAGCCGGTCGGACTGAGAGATCCGCGAACGGGCAAAAGACCGTGGGCTGTCCTCCAGTTAAGACGCGAAAACGCCGAGGGGACGCTGTATAATCTCGTGGGCTTTCAGACAAACCTTAAATTCGGCGAGCAAAAGAGAGTCTTTTCGATGTTTCCCGCGTTGAAAAACGCCGAATTTGCGCGTTACGGCGTTATGCACAGAAACACGTTTATAAATTCGCCGAAGGTTCTTACGGAGAATTTTTCGATGAAGGACGACCCGGATGTGTTTTTTGCCGGCCAGATAACAGGCGTCGAGGGATATATGGAATCAGCATCGTCGGGAATTATCGCCGGAATAAACGCCGTTTTAAGGATGAAGGGCCTGCCCTCATTCGTGCCGCCGCCCGAAACGATCATCGGAGAACTTTGCAGGCACGTCGCGTTTTCCGTTTCCGACAGCTTCCAGCCAATGGGCGCAAATTTCGGGATGCTGCCGCCTTATGGAGAGAGGATACGCGATAAAAGGCTCAGATACGAGGCGCTTGCCGAGAGGAGCCTTTCGCTTCTGAGAACCGAAGCGAGCGAATTAAAAGAAAGCCTCGGGATATCCGGATAGATTTTCCGAAAAAATAAATCATAATGTTTAAGATAGAAGGTACCGTAAAATGGCTTCAGAGCTTAAAGAGCTTCAAAACAAAATGCAATACAAATACAAAAACGAAAATCTCCTTTTTCGCGCCCTGTCACATTCGTCGTATGTAAACGAGAAACAAAATCTGAGCGAGAGCAACGAGAGACTTGAATTTCTCGGAGATTCCGTTTTGGGATTTATTACGGCGGAATACTACTACGAGCATTTCAAGCATCTGCCGGAGGGCGAACTTACAAAGCTTCGCGCTTCGACGGTCTGTGAAAAGTCGCTCTGTTCCTTCGCGAAGGAGCTTGGGCTCGGAAAACACCTGATGCTCGGAAAGGGAGAGATCTGTACGGGGGGCCGCGAGCGTTCGTCCATATTGGCGGACGCGTTCGAGGCGCTGATAGCTTCGATATATCTTGACGGCGGTATCGGGGAAGCCAAAAAATTCGTCTTAAGATACGTCGAAAACGCGTCAAAGCTCCTTGAATCCTTCCATGATTATAAGACGAAGCTTCAGGAGATAATCCAAAAAAATCCCGAGGAATCGGTGGAATACGTGCTTGTGGGCGAGAGCGGCCCCGATCACGATAAGCGCTTCACGGTCGAAGTCCATCTCAACAGCAACGTGATAGGCAGGGGAGAGGGAAGGAGCAAGAAGCTTGCCGAACAGGAAGCGGCAAGAGAGGCGCTAACGCTCATGGGAGAGTTAAGCTGACTAACATAAATAATATCAGAACTTGAAAGGTAACGGTACGGGAACAGCGGCAGCTTTCGCGCTTCCGGTATCAATGACAGAAGGGTAAAATGTTTTTAAGAACACTTGAGCTTCAAGGCTTCAAATCGTTCCCCGACAAGACGATACTCAATTTCGGAAAAGGCATAACAGCCGTCGTCGGGCCGAACGGTTCGGGAAAAAGCAATATCGCCGACGCCGTAAGGTGGGTGCTCGGAGAGCAGTCGACAAAGACGCTCCGCGGCGCCCGCATGGAGGACGTCATATTCGGCGGGACGAGCATCAGAAAGGCGCTCGGCTACGCCGAGGTCACGCTGCGCCTTGACAACATAGACAGGTCGCTCGAAAAATGCGACAGAGACGAGGTATCGGTAACGAGGCGCTATTACCGTTCGGGCGAAAGCGAATACCTCATAAACGGCGAAACCGTGAGGCTTCGCGACATCAACGAGCTTTTCATGGACACGGGTCTCGGACGCGACGGCTACTCCATGGTTAGCCAGGGACGCGTCGCCGACATGATCTCTTCGCGCTCGTCCCAAAGGAGAGACATACTCGAGGAGGCGTCCGGTATTTCGGCGTTCAGATATCGCCGTCAGGACGCTTTGAGACAGCTCGAACGCGCCGAGGACAATCTTTCGAGACTTCGCGACATCTTATCGGAGCTTGAATCGCGCATTGGGCCGCTTAAAACACAGAGCGAAAAGGCACAAAAATACATAGTCCTCGCCGCGGACAAAAAGGAGCTTGAGATAGGCCTTTGGCTTTACGCCATCGAAAAGGCAAAGACAGGCCTAAAGGAGCAGGAGCATAAGCTTTCTGTTGCGACCGCCCAGTACGAGGCGGCGGAAAAGGAGCTTTCCGAGACGGAGGAATCGCTCGAGCAGTTCATTACCGACGGCCAGTCGATAACAGCCGAGATCGAAAATATCCGCCAAAGCGCGTCCGAGATCGAGGAGGAAGCCTCGCGTATCGACGCGGACGTCGCCGTTGAAAAAAATACTCTCGAACATAACAGCGCCGCGATAGAGCGTATCACGAGAGACCTTCAGCAGGCGGCGGAGGACGATTCCACGCTCGACGAACAGAACAACGAAGCCCTCGCCGAAATAGAGAGGCTGAGATCGGTGATCGCCGACCAAAACAAGAAGCTCGCCGAGGCGACCGACGATTTAGGCGGTATACGCGACGAAAACGCGGCGTTCGCCGAGCAGTCGGCGTCCGTCTCCGATGAAATATCAAATCTTACCGTAGCGCTTTCCGAAAAAAAGATCGAAAGCTCGTCGGCGCTGACGTCGGTCGAGGAGATAAAGACGAGAAGCGCCAATATCGAGGGCGTTATCAAAACGAGAGGACCGCTTCTCGAAAAGGCTCAGCAGGATAAAAAAGAATGTGAAAAGGAGCTCGAGGCTGAGCGCGAAAAGGTTACGGAGCTTACGAATTACCTTTCCGGATATCAGCTTCGAGAGAAAAAGCGCCGTGAGAAGGCGGACGCGCTGAAAAACGAGATGGACGAGCTCGATCTCGATATACATCAGAAGCGAGCAAGGATAAAGATGCTCGAAGACCTCGAAAAGAATATGGAGGGCTATTCGGGCGCCGTTCGCGCGGTCATAAAGGAGTCCAAGCGCGGGATGCTTCGCGGCATCCACGGAGCCGTTTCCCAGCTCATTAACGTCGAAAGCAAATACGCGACGGCAGTCGAGACGGCGTTCGGACCAGCGATCCAAAATATAGTGACTGACAACGAGACAGACGCCAAGAGGGCTATCGAATACCTTAAATCGAGCCGCGCGGGACGCGCAACGTTCCTGCCGATGACGGCGATAAGATCAAAGCCGTTTACCGAAAAAGGTCTTGACGACTGCGTGGGCTTCGTCGCCATGGCGGACGAGCTTGTATCATACGATAAAAAATACGACGAGATAATAAAGTCTCTTCTCGCGAGGACGGCTGTTGCCGAGGATCTCGATTCGGCGATAGCGATTTCAAAAAAATACGGTTACCGCTTCAGGACGGTAACGCTTGACGGCCAGATAGTGAACGCCGGCGGCTCGATGACGGGCGGCTCCGGCGGTCATAACCTCGGCATCCTGAGCCGTTCCGGAGAGATCGAAAAGCTCGGCATTAAAGTTAATGACCTTTCAAAGCTGCTCGAAAGTAAACAGGCGACATATAAATCAATGATCGAGGAGCTTGCGTCGATAGGCGCCGACATAAGCGGAGCCGAGGCCGATCTGAAAAGGGCTACCGACAGCGTCATCCGCAAGGAGGGCGAACTGAACCTTCTTTCGGGACGTGTTGAGACTATTTCAAACGCTCTTTCCGAAATGAGGGCGGAAAAGGATAAAAACGATAAGAGGACAGAGGCGCTGAATGCGGCGATAAAAGCTGCCGAGGGCGAAGCGAAGGAGATAGAAGGACGTATCTCCGAGCTTAAACAAAAGCTTGTTTCGCTCGGAAGAAGCAGAGAGCTGCTCGAGGAAAAGAAAGAGGAGCTTTCAAAGCTTGAGGCCGATATAGGGATGAGCATACTTGCGGCTCAAAAGGACATCGACGCAAAGCTCGCTCTTGTCGAATCATATAAGAGGATAAAAGAATCAAACGGCGATAGGCTCAAGGATCTCAACGATGAGATAGCCGAGATCGCGATATCGAGCCGTGAAAAGAAAGAAAACATCCGTCAGATGGAGGAAAAGGCGGCTCAATTGAGAGAGAAGAGCGCCGAATTAAAGGAAAATATCAGAGCGCTCGCCGACAAGAGGACTGATATCGAGTCAAAGAGCGCAGATCTCCGGACGACTGAACGCACCAAAAACGAAGAAAAAGAAAAGCTGAGCGGCGAGCTTGCAAGGCTCGAAGAGCGCAAAGGAATGATGGAAAACGAGCTTGAGACGTCGCGCAGCAAGCTTTACGACGAATATCAGCTCACCCAGCGCGAGGCGGAGGAGCTTAACATCGTTATTGAGGATCCGCCTAAATCCCAGCGCGCTCTCCAGGAGATAAAAAACAAGATAAGAGCGCTCGGAAACGTAAACGTCGGAGCGGTCGAGGAATACAAAGAGGTCTCGGAGCGTTACGAATATATGAGCGGACAGCTCGAGGACGTCGAAAGATCGAAGGAGGAGCTGACAAGGCTTATCGGCGATCTGACCGGCAAGATGGCGGAGCGCTTCAGAGAACAGTTCAACAAGATAAATTCATTTTTCAGAGAGACGTTCGCGGAGCTTTTCGACGGAGGAAAGGCGGAGCTTGTGCTCGACGATCCGTCGGATGTGCTTGAATGTAACATCAGTCTTAAGGTCCAGCCGCCCGGTAAAAACGTCCAGAATATCGACCTGCTTTCCGGCGGTGAAAAGGGACTTTCCGCCATATCTCTCCTTTTTGCCATCCTCAAGGTGTCGCCGTCGCCGTTCTGTATTTTCGACGAAGTCGAAGCGGCGCTTGACGACGTTAACGTTACGAGATACGCCGAATATGTCCGCAGGATGACAAAAAATACACAGTTTATCCTTATTACGCACAGGCGCGGCACAATGGAGGAAGCCGACATACTCTACGGCGTAACGATGCAGGAGGAGGGCGTCTCCAAGCTTCTCGAATTAAAGACAGCGGAGATGGCAAAGAGACTCGGCGTTGAATAAAGGGAGTTTCTGACCTGCAAAATCTCCTCGCAATCCGAATGCGTCGAATTTTCAGAGGTTCCCATAAGTCACCCATATAAGGAGATAATATATATGGTCATTCGCGTTAAAAAATTAAGGGGAAACGCAGTCGTGCCTAAAAGAGCAACACAGGGCAGCGCGGGACTCGATTTATGCGCATGTATCGACGAGCCGCTGACGATAGAGGGCGGCGGACATGCGCTTATCCCGACGGGGATAGCAATAGCGCTTCCTTCATCCGGATACGCCGCGTTTATCCACGCCAGAAGCGGACTTGCGATAAAGCACGGGATCGGCCTTTTAAACGGCGTAGGAGTCGTTGACAGCGACTACAGGGGCGAGGTCTGCGTCGGTGTGGTAAATCAGTTCGCTGAGGCATATACGGTCTCCCCCGGCGAAAGGATAGCCCAGATGGTGATAATGCCGGTCGAACTTATGGAGTGCGAGACGGTCACGGAGCTTGACGAAACGGAGCGCGGTGAGGGCGGATTCGGCTCTACCGGAAGATGACTATGAAAAAAAACGGCAAAAAAAAGATAATATTTATTACGGCGGCCGTGGTTCTTTTGGCGGCGGCCGCGGTCATACTGCGCTTTACCGTTTTTAACGGCGGCGGTACGGATGACGCTCCCGTGGTTTTCGGCGACGGCGAGGAGGAAGAATATACCTTCGATTTTTCGCGGGAACTCGCGCCCGAAAAGAAAGCGGGAAGCGATAAGACGACATGTAAAGCGGTAGAGGAAAACGGAAAGATAAAATATTTTGAAATGCGTTTTTCACAGCGCGTCGCCATTGACGAAGAGCTTAAAAGCGCAAAAAACATGTATTTCGCGTCTGTCGTTTACGGTAAAAAAACAATAGCCGTGCCGGCGGAGCTTATAAAAATAGTGACGGATATCACGACAAACGAATATGTGATAACGTTCCCGCTTCCCGAAAAATACGGAGATATCACGGCGGCCGATCTTATCGGATGCGAGACGACGTTTTATCTTGCGCCGAAGGACGCGGATGAAAACAGGCTTATTTTTACGGCGAGCGCAAAGGCTGATTAAAATAAATTTTCTTAAAAAATGAATTTATACAAAAAACACTTGAAAAACAGTCGATTTTGTTATATTATAATTGAGTAAACTTAAGGCAACACCGCACAAATCGCGGCGTACGCCTTGCTCGAATATATTTCCGTCATGCCGCACAAAAATCTCTTGACTTGCGACAGCAAACCTGCGATCTTTTTGTACGACTTGACGAAAATCCTACTTCGCAATCCGCACACCCCGATTGTGCGGTGTTGCCCTAAAAAATCGGAGGAATAATTATGGTATCAGCAGGTGATTTCAGAAACGGCGTAACATTTGAAATGGAAGGTCAGGTTTATCAGATAATCGAGTTCCAGCACGTCAAACCCGGCAAGGGCGCGGCTTTCGTCCGTACAAAGCTCAGAAACGTTATCGGCGGAGCTGTCGTTGAGCGCACTTTCAATCCGACAGATAAATTCCCGACGGCTTATATCGAGCGCAAAGAGATGGAATATTCCTACAACGACGGCGATCTCTATTATTTCATGGATCCCGAGAGCTATGAGCTTGTTCCCATCGGAAAGGATCAGCTTCCCGATAGCTTTAAATTTGTTAAAGAAAACTTCGTTTGCAGGATCCTTTCTTATAAAGGAAGCGTGTTTGGTTTGGAGCCTCCCACGACGGTAACGCTTAAAATAACAGAGACCGATCCCGGCTTTAAGGGCGACACGGCGACAAACGCCACAAAGCCCGCCGTTCTCGAAACAGGCGCCGAAATAAAGGTTCCGCTTTTCATCGACGAGGGCGAGGAAGTTATTGTAGATACGCGTACCGGCGAATATCTGAGCCGCGCATAAATTCTTTTTTTGAAAGGACGGTTTATCATGACACTTACCGAAAAAGCAGCATATTTAAGAGGCCTTGCAGAGGGACTTAAGCTTGATCCCGAAAAGGATGAGACAAAAATGTTTAACGCCATCATGGACGTTCTTGACGATCTTACCATGACGGCGGCAGATCTTGAGGATAACCTTTCTCTTGTCAGCGAGCAGGTCGACGCGGTCGACGAGGATCTTGACGAGCTCGAATCATATGTCTATGACGACGATTACGATTATGACTACGACGATGACGACGAGTGCTACGAGATCGAATGCCCCAACTGCCACGAGACTATCTGCATAGACGACGGCATCCTTGACGAGGGAAGCATCGAATGCCCCAACTGCCACGAAAATCTTGAGCTTGAGATAGACGATGACTGCGGCTGCGACGGATGCGACGGCTGCGAGGACGACGGCGAATAAAAACCGATTTTAAAAGCAAAAAGCAGACAGTGCGAAAAGATACACTGTCTGCTTATATTTTTGCCTGTTTATAACGTTGCTTCCGGGTAATGGGCGTTTGATATTTATCGCTCTACCTGCTCGACATGCGTGCAGGCTCAGCCTGCCGGACACTGTCCGTCAGAATTGCCCGCGGCGTTTCCATGTCGTGGGATTAAAGAGTATCACCATGGGGATAAGCTCAAGTCTGCCCATCAGCATAAGTATCGAGAGCGTTATTTTTGAAAGCGGTGAGAAAAATTCAAAATTACCCGCGGGTCCGACGAGCGAGAAGGCGGGGCCGACGTTTGAGATACAAGTTATGACCGAACTGAACGTCGTCACAAAATCCTTTTCGTCGAGAGAGATGACGATAAAGCCGAGCGACACAAGCAGAATATCCATCGCGAAATAAACGAGCGTTCCGCGGAGCGTTTCCTTTTGGATGGTCTTTCCGTTTATCATGACGGGGTTGAAGGAGTGGGGATGAAGCATATGCTTTATCTCCGCTTTTATCGTCTTTAAAAGGATAAGCACTCTCGAAACCTTTATACCGCCCGCGGTGCTTCCGGCGCAGGCTCCCATGAACATTATAATTATCAGAATGGTTTTACTGTACTGCGGCCATAGATCGAAATTCGTCGTGGTAAAGCCCGTTGTCGAGGCTATCGACGTGACCTGGAAAAACGCGTCTCTCAAAGCGTGGCCGAAGCCGTCGGCATAGACGGAGAGGTTTCTTATATTGATAGAGATCGTGAGCGTCGCAAACGTGACGGCGAGAAAATAAAAGTGAAGCTCGCTGTCCTTCAGCGCAACGCGGAACCGACGCATGAGGATGAAAAAGTAGATGTTGAAATTCACGCCGAAAAGGAACATAAATACAGCTATCACGACTTGCGCGGCGCTGCTGTAGGCGCCGATGCTGGTGCTTTTTATTCCGAAGCCGCCGGTGCCGGCGGTGCCCATCGCATGGACGACCGAATCGAAAAGCGGCATCTTGCAGATAAGAAGCGCTGTTATTTCGGTTATCGTAAGAACAAAATAGATAAGATAAAGTATCAGCGAGGAGCGCTGCACCTTGGCCGTCAGCTTTCCCGCCTCGGGGCCGGGGACCTCGGCGCGAACGATATGCATGGAATATTCTTCGCCTGTAGGCACGAACGCCAGCATGAAAACGAGGATGCCCATGCCGCCTATCCAGTGAGTAAAGCTTCTCCAAAAGAGAAGTCCTCTGCTCATCGCTTCGATATCGGTAAGTATGCTCGATCCCGTCGTCGTAAAGCCGGAGACGGTCTCAAAAAACGCGTCGATATAGCTCGGTATCTCGCGCGTGATAAAAAACGGCAGAGCGCCTATAAGCGACATGACGACCCACGAGAGCGCGACGCTGACAAATCCCTCTTTTGAAAATATCTTTTTTCCGCCGTGACGTGAAATGAGGAAAAAAAGAAGCGATACCGCGGCGGCGAGGACGATGGTCAGTAAAAAGCTGTTGACGCATTTTCCCTCGTGAAAGTGTAGGGAGACGAATGTCGGTATAAGAAGCAGAACAGCCTCGATACCTATGACCCTGCCGACGATTTTGGCGATCATCCGGTAATTCATTGTTTTGCCTCCACAACGTCGTCAAGAGTGAGAACGCCTTTACGCGTGGTGGCGATGATAACGCTGTCGCCCGCGGTAATGACGTTGTCGCCGGTCGGTATTATACAGCGTCCGTTATGGATGATAGAGGCGACTATGGCGTTATGGGAAACGTCGAGATCCTTAAGCGGGACGCCCTCAAAACGGAAGCTGTTGTTTATTTTTATTTCGATTATCTCGACGTTCCGCTCAAACATATAGTAAAGAGCTTCTATCGTCGAGTCATACGCGTTTTGCATCGAGCGGACATATCGGACGATACGCTGCGTTGCGATGCTCGACGGCTGAACGATGCTGTCGAGGCTGTTTCCCGCGAGCATCCTTACGATATAGCTTTCCTGGATTTTTGTTATGACCTTTTTGACGCCGCACGACATGGCGAACATCGAGCTGATAACATTGTCGTCGTCGTCGCCGGTTATGGCGACGAATGCGTCCGAGACGTTGACGCCTTCCTCGTCGAGGAGCTCGGGATTATTCCCGTTGCCGTAAACGACTGTTATTTTCGGGAATGTCTCTTTAAGCATTGTGCAGACATTCTTTTTACGTTCTATGACTTTAAGCGAAAGCTTTGAGCCTTCGAGCTGTTTCGCAAGATAAAAGGCGATATTTCCGCCGCCGAGGACGAGGACGTTTTTGACAACACGTTTGTCACCGTATATCATGTTGATAAAGTGGTTGATATCGCGGTTAGCTCCGACGATGTTGAGCCTGTCGCCGGCTTTGATAACGAAATCGCCTCTCGGGATAATTATCTTTTTGTCGCGCGATACGGCGCAGACAAGCACGTTTCCGTATTTGCGGCGAAGATCGGGAAGCGTCAGATTGTTTAACTTGCTGTCCTCGGCGACCTTTATTTCGATCGATTCCGCCTTGCTGTGGGCGAAGGGTCCGACCTTTGTGGCGTGGGGGACGCGAAGCATCCGTGATATCTCCTTCGCCGTTTCCTCTTCGGGATTGATAGTCATCGAAAGACCGAGCTCGTCCTTTAAGAAATTAGTTTGGGAATAATAGTCGCTCTTGCGGACTCTCGCTATAGTATGAGTAGCTCCGAGCTTTCTCGCGACAAGACAGCAGAGAAGATTTATCTCATCCTCCTGCGTTACGGCGATAAGCAGATCGGTGTCCTCAAGGACGGCGTCCTTTAAGGTATCGTAGCTCGCAGCGTTTCCCAAAACAGTCTGGACGTCGAGGTTATTTGATATTTTTTTGATATTTTCCTCGTCAATGTCAATGACGGTGATATCTAAGTCTTCCTTTGAAAGCTCGTGCGCTATCGAGTAGCCGATACGCCCGGCGCCCGCAATTACAATTTTCATATCTTTCTCCCGACAGATTATAATGATATCCTTACCATTATATCACATTTGCAGATAAATACAAGTAGTTTGTATAATAGATCCAAACGATCCGAAAAGATAAAAAGAGAAGGGCTGCGACATGTTTTGTCACAGCCCCGTATCGAGTTAAAATCAAAACGCAAACGAGTTCTTGCCTTCGGAAAGCTTTATTTCGACCCCGTTCATTTTAAGCGCGGCGTCGACGTCCTTTCCGATAACGACGTCGACGAAGGTCCCTTCGCCGCGGCGGTTCACGCGCACCTCTATTTTTCCGTATTCGGTCGTGATAAAGCCCTTTGCGAAGCGCAGGAAACCGACGTCGGGCGAGATGACGACCTTTTTATATCCCGCGCTCTCTGCCTTGACGCCCAAAACCTCGGTGAACAGATATTTTACCGGAGCGCCGAACATGGGATGGTTCATCGAGCGCGGCAGTCCCCATTCCTCCCAAAGCGTCGTGGCGCCTCTCTTTTTCCAATAGCCGAACGACGGCTTTTTGTCGGACGCTAAAAGCGACAGAGCGAGGTCGCTGCAGCCTCTTTCAAACAGAAGCTTTATAACGAGGTCGGTGCCGAAGATGCCGGTATTGAAGACGAGATCGTTTTTATATGCCTTTATAAGGTTTTCAAAGGTGCGTTCGTCTCCGAGGCCGAGCTCCAAAGCGAAGGAGTTCGACCCTTGGATGTTATTACAGAAATCTCCGCTCTTTTCGTCGTAATATTCTCTTATCAGGGCGTCTGTCTTTATCTTGCGGACGGCCTGTAATTTTTTGATATCTTCCTTTTTGCCGATAAGAGAAGCGATCTCCTCGAGCCTTTGGAGAGATTTAATGTAGAAATAGTTGTTGACAAAGGGTTGAGGTATCATCGGGCGTTTTTGCATCTCGTCGCTCGGTGTACACCATTCGCCGAGGCACCATTCGTCGGGCATGTCGCTCGTCACGAGATCGTTTTCGCTGTGTTCCTCCAAAAAGTCGAGATAACGAAGCATCTGAGGATAATATTTTTTAAGAGGAGCTGTGTCGCCGTATGCTTTATAGAACTGATACGGCACCTCGATGATCGCGCATCCCCATCCGCCGGGGCCTCCGCCGGAGTGGACGTAGGGGGCGGTATACTGGATATGTCCGGTGTTTTTATCCTGACAGTCGGAAATATCCTCCATCCATTTTTCATAGAACACCTTGGCGTCGAACATCGTCATGACCGCGGAGCAGCAGAGCTGACCGTCGCCGGTATAGCCTCTTTTTTCGAGGTGAGGACAGTCGGAGGGGATGCCCGCGTGCATGTTGTCAAGCTGAGTTCTTATGTATGCGTCATAGAGCCAGTTAATGTTTTCGTTGTCGCATTCAAAAAAGGAAGTCACCGGAACGTCGGCGTGTATGACCTCGCAGTCGGTTATGAGCGCGTTGCCCGTGACCCTTATATAGCGGAATGCGTTCCAGCAAAATCTTATCGACATTTCGCGCTCTTTGGCGTCCGTAATAAATTCGCTCGTCTGTCCGTGGGAATAAAATTCGTCGAGCTTTCCGTCGGGCGTAAGAAATTCTCCGACGCTGACGATTATCTTTTGACTTTCGGCAAGGTCGCAGAAAACTATCGGACGTCCCGTTATGTTTTCGCCGCAGTCATAAAGCTTCGAGCCGTTTTCCGCGCCGATAAGGCGAGGCTTTATGTGGCGGATCACCGTGTCGGCGGGCGTAGTCTGGATATAATATTCGCTTTCCGGCGCAGGTATCTCAGTTACGTTTTTCCAGTTTGAGTCGTCAAACGAGCGTTCGTTCCAGATATCGGCGTAGGAAACGGCGGAATAGTCGTGCTTTTCACCGTGAATAAAATCATAGCCCTCGATGAAGCTTTTTGCCCATTTGAGGCTCTTGTCGGAAAATACGTTATCGCTTTTTTCAAGCTCTATTTTATAACATAGCTTCACGTCTCCGTAAGGCTTATACCATCCGGGAGCGAGAAAGACGGAAACGGAATTTTTTCCGTCCTCGATAAGGCACGTTATATCGTATTTAAGGCAATAGATGCGGTGAGAGGTTATCTCTCCGTGAAGCGTCAGACATTCCTGCTCCGGGAAAAAGTGATAGTCGCTGTCCGCCGGAACGAAAAGATCGGAGGAAGCTCTTTTGCCGTTTATAAAAAGCTCAAAAAAGCCGAGACCGCAAACGGTTATTTCGGCCTTTTCGCCCTTTTCGGCGTTAAAATATCCTCTTATAAACGGCGTGTCGCATTTGTCCGAGGGAGTTACCCACGATGCGGCGCCGAACATTTCATTACTTGTCATCTTTAAACCACCTTTTATTTTTTATCTTCCGAGCATTTGTTGTATCGCGTCGTTGAGAGAATCCTCGGCGATCGCGCCGACGTGATAGGTAAGTATCTCGCCCCTTGCGTTAAAGAAGTACGTCGTCGGCATCGAGCGGACGCCGTAAATGTCCATGGCGTTGCCGCCGGAGTCGAAGTAGACCGGGAAGGTATATCCCATTTCGTCAATAAGCTTTTCGGCGTTTTCCTTAGTGTCGTTTTGGTAGCCGTTGAGGTCGACCATGACAAAGGTTATATCGTCGCCGTATTTTTTGTACGCTTCCTCGAAGTATGGCATCTCGCTCTTGCAGGGGCCGCACCAGCTTGCCCAGAAATTAACTATCATGGGCTTGTCCTCGAAAATGTCGCTGAGCTTGACCTCTTTTCCGTCGGGGGTATACGCGGTAAAATTGATATCGTCCGTAAAGACGGTAGGCATCTGCGCCTGCACCCCGGAGGTTTGTTCGCCGTTTACGGCATGAGTGCTTTCGGCGGCGGCGACGTCGGTTTCCGCGCCGTTTTCAATGTCGTCGAGGGACGACAGCTTGTTATAGATAAGAAGTCCTCCGCCTATCGCGATAACGGCGACAAGAACGATAATAAGCGGCTTCAGATATTTTTTCACCTTTTGAAAGCCTCCCGGAATATAAAATAAATAAGAGTAAGCTTTTTCATTTTTGTCACCTCGTTTCTTTCTTTTTCCCGCGTATTATATCGGGAATCAGATTAAGAAACAAGGCGCTAAACGATTAAGTATCGTTAAGCTTTATTAAGAATTTATGAAAACCTGTCCTACGCGGCGAGGCGTGTGGTTATCGACGAAAACACGCCGGTCATCATAAGGATGCCCGTTACGATCAGAAAGACGCCGCATATGATATTGACTGTTTTATAGTTCTTTTTGATAAATGCAAACGCGCTTTTAAGGCTGTCGATAAGCATGGCGCAAAGGACAAACGGCACGCCGAGCCCCGCAGAATACGCCGCCAGAAGGAGCATACCGTAGAGCATACTGCTTTGCTGAGAGGCGAGCATCATAGCGGAGCCTAAAAAGGCGCCGGTACAGGGGCTCCAGCCGATCGCAAAAACTATTCCGAACAGCGCCGCCGAAAGGGGGTCGTTCGGTTTTATTTTTGAGTCGGGCTTCATCGTCTTATTTAAAAAGCCTAATTTGAGAAGCCCCGTGTAGTGAAGTCCGAAGAAGACCACGACGGCTCCCGTCACGATATTGACTGCCGTCTTATGTTTGAGAAGGAACACGTTGAGACTCGATGCGAACAGTCCGAGAAGGACAAAGACGACCGTAAACCCCAGAACGAAGCCGAGCGCGTTAAAAAGCACCTTAAGCCCGCTCTTCTTTTCGTTTTCGCCGTCTCCACCCGCGAAATACATGACGTAGACGGGGAGAAGGGGAAGGACGCACGGCGAAATAAAGGTTATCAGTCCTTCAAGGAAGGTTACGGCAAATCTCATGCGCCGATACCGTCTGAGATCATTTTAAGAACGTCGGCCTTGCTCCTGTAGCCGATAGACTTGGCGACGGCGTTGCCGTCCTTGATGACGACGAGAGTGGGGATGCTCGAAACGCCGAACATATTGGCAAGCTCCGGCTCGTCGTCGACATCGACCTTGACGACCTTTATGGAGTCGTTTTCATCGGCTATCTCGTCAACGATAGGCGAAAGCATTTTGCAGGGGCCGCACCACGTGGCGAAAAAGTCGACAAGTACGGGCTTTGAGGATCCGAGCACCTCGGACTTAAAATCAGCGGTTGTTACTTTTGAAACTGACATGGCGTTATTCTCCGTTCATATTATTTTTCAGTCGTTTGATTTGTAATAGAGCATACAGTGGCAAAAGCCGGTAAATGTCGGATCGGCGATCTGCTCGCGGAATTCTCTGCACATACATTTCGTGTCCGGCGTTTTTTCGCGTCGGCAGGGGCAGTAGCCTCCCGTATGCTTAAGACCTTCTTTGACTGTTTTAACGACCTCATTGTCGGGGTTAAGCGTTATTTTCATAAGAACCGACTCCTTTCTTTTACGGTTTTATCACTTCAGTTACATTATATTGCATCGAGGGACATATTTCAAGGGGTGAAATCAAAAACGGCGTATTTAATTACTTGAAAAAAGTGTTCGGATATGATAAAATAACGATGCGGTTTTTACTTTGGGTGATTTTCCGAAAACACCGATCAAATAAACCGATTAAATAATATGAAAGAAGGAAATCAAAAATGACAGAACCTAAGTTTTACATTTGTCGACATTGCGGGAACATCATCGCCTTCGTAAAAGCCTCGGGAGTTCCCGTCGTCTGCTGCGGAGAAAAAATGCAGGAGATTGTTCCCAACACGACCGACGCCGCGACGGAGAAGCACGTTCCCGTAATTACGGTCGACGGAAACAAGGTCACGGTTAAAATCGGCTCGGTCACGCACCCGATGACCGAAGAGCATTACATCACATGGATCCTTCTTAGGACAGAGCAGGGCAATCAGCGTAAGGAATTAAAGCCCGGCGACGCTCCCGAAGCAGTTTTCGCGCTTGCCGACGGCGACAAGGCGATCTCCGCTTACGCTTACTGCAACCTCCACGGCCTCTGGAAAAGCGAAGTATAATTACATTTCCATCATCAAATTATAAAATGATCCGATAAAAACAGAGCTTGCCCGAAAGGCAAGATCGGATAAGCCGGCTTTATACATAGCGTTGGCAAGACCCACTATGGCAGCTTTCAAAAGATGAAAGTGACATAGTGGGTTATTTGCTTTAAGAAGCTAAATTGCTCGCGTTCGCTCGCAGCTAAATTGAAAACTTGCGGTTTTCAGCTAAATTAAATTCGCCATACAGCTCGCGAAGCAAATTTAGCTCGCCGTAAGGCGAATTTAGCTACAACCCGGCAGGCTCTGTTTTTCGCCTTTATAAAATATTTTCGGCGTTTAGCCTGGTTTTCTTTTCCGCGTCGTCGAGTACGGAGATACATTTTACGCAGGCTTCAAAGAATTTTTCGCCGTCGTGTCGTTTTGAATATATCACGATGTTTTTCATCTCCCTTTCCGCGTCCGATACGTCGTTTCCGTTTAAAAAGACACAGAAGGAGGGGCGGTATTCCTCCCACTTTTCGGTGGCGGACGACAAAGAGGCGGAGCTTATCTCTCCCGTTTCGTTATACGTGTAAAGCGCGTCGCAGAGCGCGTCGCGGAGCTTTCCTATCCTTTGTGTTATAAGGCCGTAGCTGACGGAGGTTATCCCCGCCGAAAGGGAGAGAAGGATAATAGAAATAATGAGCCGCTTTTTCATAGAGGTCATTCCTTTAAAATAATGTTTGTGTTTCCGCCCCTGTCGGCGGTCATAAGGATCACGTTTTCGAGGGA